>VYCW01000120.1 GCA_009843735.1 Acidimicrobiaceae bacterium
GCGCGGGGACCTCCCAGGAGGTGCCCCCCTCGAACTCGATGCCCAGATCGACGCCCCGTACCGCGAAGCTGCCGAGACTCACCACCACCGCGACCAGCGAGCCGATCAGGGCCCGCCTCCACAGGCCGGGGAAGTCGATCTGGTGCTCCCCGCGGTACGCCGCGAGCAGCCAGCCCAGCCCGCGGCCGGTCACGATGCCGCTCCCGGCTGCCCGGCGCCTGACTTGGCGAGCGAGGCGGGTATCCCGAAGCGTCCCGGATGGGCGTACAGGCTCGAGCCCCGCGACATCAGGCCGATCAGCGGGCCCATGAAGAAGTACGTCGCGATCAGGTCGAGGATGGTGGCCAGGCCCAGGTAGAGGGCGAAGCCCCGCACCGGGCCGGAGGTCAGCCAGTACAGGACGCCGGCCGCGATCAGTGAGGCGAAGTCGGCCTTGACGATGGTCGAGTAGGCCACCGGGAAGGCGCGGTCGACCGCGGAGCGCAGGGTCCGGCCCGAGCGCACGTCCTCCTTGAGGTGCTCGAAGTAGACGACGTTGGAGTCGACCGACACGCCGACGGCCACGATAAGGCCGGTCACACCGGCCAGGGTCAGCGCCAGTCCCTGCGACTCGCCCAGCCAGGCGATAATCGTCCACAGCATGGCCCCCGACAACCCCAGGCTGGCGATGGCCACCAGTCCGAGCAGGCGGTAGTACACGATCAGGTAGGCCGAGACCAGGGCGAGCCCGATGATCCCCGCGAGGACACCGGCGGCGAGAGCGTCGGTGCCCAGCGACGCCGACACGATCCGGCTCTGCTGGGCCTCCAGCTCAACGGGAAGGGCGCCGTAGTCCAGCACGAGGGCAAGATCCCTGGCCTCGTCCTCGGTGAACCGGCCCGAGATGGTGATCTCGGAACGGTCGAACGGCGAGAACACCGCGCTGTCGGCTTGGACCGCCGGCGCGCTCACCACCTCGTTGTCGAGCTCGATGGCCACCTGCCCGGTGGGACACGACGGGTCACGGCCGTGGCATCGGCGGCTCACCGCGTTGAACAGGTCGATGCCCTCGGATCCTGGCTTGAACGTGGGCGCGACGTGCCAGCCGATGAAGGAGTGGAACTGGGCGACGGCCCCCTCGAGGCTGTCGCCGGCGACCGCGCTGGGGCCCAGCCGGTAGCGGGCCACGATGTTCCGGTTGTCGTCGTAGTTGGGGAGTATCACCTCGGCGTCGGCGGGCGCCTCGCCCTCAGTGAGGGCGTACAGGCCTATGAGGGGATCGTCAGCGGCCGCCGCGGCGTAGTCCGCCTCGCCGAACACGCCGATCACGGGACGGAACCGCAACTCCGCGGTCTGGCCCACTAGGTCGAGCGCCCTCTGCTGCTCGTCGACGCCGGGAAGCTGGACGAGGATGTTGCCGCCCTGGGTGGATATCTCAGGCTCGGCGACGCCGAGACCGTCGACGCGGTTGCGGATGATCTCCACCGCCACTTCCAGCTCCTCGGGCTCCGGGGCCCGGGTCGGCTCCAGCACCACGCTGGCGCCGCCCTGCAGGTCGAGACCGAGAAGGGGCTCGTTGCCGGAGACCAGCGTGTAGACCACGCCGCCGACAGCGAGCCCGATGATGGCGATCACATAGACGAGCTTGCGGCGCACGGCGCCTCCCGCGGTCTCGCCGGTCGTTCGGTGGAAACGCCCTAGGACTCGTCGTCCGCCGGGTCGTCCGTGGCTTCGTCGTCGTCTTCAGCGACTTCGTCGTCGGGTTCGGCCACCTTGCCGGCCACGGAGTCCCGGGAGAGCTTCAACTCGACATCGGGAGCCACCTCGAGCCACACCACGGCCTCCTCGACCTCGACCACCACGCCGTGGATGCCGGCATTGGTCACTACCTCGTCGCCCACTTGCAGGGAGCGCACCAGCTCCCGGCGAGCCTTCTCCCGCTTCTGCTGGGGACGCAGCAGCAGGTAGTAGAACGCGCCGATGACGAGAATGAGGAAGAAGAAGGAACCGATATCCATTCCCCGAGCCTATTCCCACACGCGGCTGACGCCTGCGCGCAACTCGTCGAATGTCCCTTCCCGCACCGCGGCCCGCACCCGATCCATGAGGCGCAGCAGCCACGCCAGGTTGTGGAGCGTGACGAGCCGGGCCGCGGTGGGCTCGTGCGTGGCCAGCAGATGCCGGAGATAGCCCCGTGACCAGCGGCCGGCCGGGCTGTCAGGAAAGGAGGGGTCGAGAGGCTCATCGCTGCCAGCATGGCGGGCGGCCGAGAGGTTGTAGCGGCCCGCGTCGCTGAGGACCGTGCCGTGACGGCCCAGCCGGGTGGGCAGCACGCAGTCGAACATGTCGATGCCCCGGGCGACCGCCTCGACGATGCCCACCGGGTCGCCCAGGCCCATGAAATACCGGGGGCTGTCGGCGGGAAGCACGGCGGTGCAAGCCTCCAGGGCGGCCAGCATCGCCGGTCGCTCCTCGCCGACCGACAGCCCTCCCACCGCATACCCGTCGAAACCGATCTCCACGGTCCGTTCGGCGGACTCGCGTCGCAGGTCGACCTCCGCGCCGCCCTGGACGATGCCGAACTGGCACTGGCGCTGCGCCGCGTCCGGGTGGGCTGCGAAGGCGTCACGGCCGCTCCGGGCCCACAGGGCGGTGCGGCTGACAGCCTCCTCGAGGACGGGCCGCTCCGCCACCGCGGAGGGGCACACGTCAAGCACCATGGTGATGTCGGCGCCGATTAGCGCCTGCTCGGTCACCGCGTCCTCAGGCGTGAGCCGGCAGGGCGAGCCGTCGTAGACCGACGCGAAGCTGGCGCCCTCGTCGTCCACGGCAGGGTCCAGCGAGTAGATCTGGTACCCGCCCGAGTCGGTGAGCACATGGCCCGACCAGTCAGCGAAGCCGTGAATGCCGCCCAGGCGGGCGACGGTCTCGGACCCGGGTCGCAGCATCAGGTGGTAGGTGTTGGCCAGCACCACCTCCACGCCGAGGGACTCCAGGTCCGACGAGTCGAGGTGCTTCACCGCGCCCCGGGTGCCCACCGGCATGAAGCACGGCGTGGAGAAGCTGCCCCGCGCGGTGGTGACCGTCCCGGTGCGGGCCTCCCCCGCGGTGCACTCCGGCGTGAACTCGGCCCGCATCACCGGGCTCCGGTGATGCCGGTGCCCGGCTCGGCCCGGGACACGAACATGGCGTCGCCGAAGGACAGGAACCGGTAGCCGCGGTCCAGCGCGGCCGTGTAGAGGACCCGCCAGCGAGGTCCGATGAACGCGTCGAGCAGGCACAGCAGGGTCGAGCGCGGCATGTGGAAGTTGGTCATCAGTGCGTCGACGACCCTCCACGGGTACGGCCGGCGGATGAACAGGCTGCTGTGCCCGGCCGCCTCGCCGGTGGCCGCCCACGTCTCCAGGCAGCGCACGACGGTCGTCCCCACCGCCACCACCCGCTCGGCGCGACCCAGCGCTTGCTGCACTTCGTCGGGCACCCCGTAGCGCTCGGTGTGCATGGGGTGGTCGTCGAGGCGGGCCGTGGTGATGGGGCGGAAGGTGTCGAGCCCGACAGCCAGCTCCACGGTGACCACCTCGGCACCCGAGTCGCGCATCCGGTCCAGGAGCTGCTCGGTGAAGTGCAGTCCCGCAGTCGGGGCCGCCGCCGAGGAAGGCGTGCGCGCGTACACCGTCTGGTAGCGCTCGGGGTCGTCGATGCCGCCGGAGATGTAGGGCGGCAGCGGGACCTCACCGATCTCGTCGAGCACCGCCAGCAGGCGCCGCCCGCCGGTACGGACCCGCACGATGCGCCGTCCCTCCCCAAAGTCGCGGCCGATCTCCACACCGACCGGACCGACCGGATGCTCGGGCACGACGACCTCACCGGGGCGCAGTCGCCGGGACGGGCGTACCAAGGCCTCCCAGTCGCCGTCATCGCGCTCGTGCAGAAGCAGCACCTCCACCGCTCCCCCGGTTGCCCGGCGCAGCCGCAGCCGGGCCGGCAGCACCCGTGTGTTGTTGACCACCACGACATCGCCGGGGCCCAGCAGCTCGGGCAGGTCGCTGACCCGCCGGTGCGCCACCCCGTCGCCGCAGTCCACCAGAAGCCGGGCCGCGTCCCGGGGCTCGACCGGCACCTGGGCGATAGCCTCCGCCGGCAGGGCGTAGTCGAGGTCCTCCGGCCCGGTCGGCGCCGCGGTCGCATCCGGCATCGGCGGGACTCCGGCTGTCAGGTGAAGAGGCCGGGCTGGGTGTCCGGGTCGCCTTCGGGCGGCTCCAGGCCGAGATGGGTCCAGGCCGCGGCCGTGGCTACCCGGCCTCGGGGGGTTCGCATCAGCAGGCCCTGCTGGATGAGGTACGGCTCGTAGACATCCTCGACCGTCTCGGCCGGCTCGCTGACCGCGATGGCCAGGGTAGACAGCCCGACGGGACCACCTCCGAAGTTGCGGCACAGCGCTTCGATCACAGCTCGCGAGGCCCGGTCGAGACCTATCTCGTCCACCCCGAAGAAGGCGAGACCGTCGGCCGCGACCTTGGCGTCGACCCGGCCGTCGCGGTGCACTTCGGAGAAGTCGCGGACCTGCCGCAGCAGGCGGTTGGCAATCCGGGGGGTGCCCCGGGCCCGGCGGGCGATCTCGGCCGCGCCGGCGGTGTCAGTGCTGACGTCGAGGATCCTCGCGGTGCGCTCAACGATCGACACCAAGTCGTCGGCGGTGTAGAAGTCGAGCCGAGCCACCAGGCCGAAACGGTCGCGCAGGGGCCCGGTGATCAGACCGGTCCGGGTGGTCGCCCCGACCAGGGTGAACGGGGCCAGGTCCAACGGGATCGAGCGGGCGGCCGGGCCCTTGCCGAGCACGATGTCGATGCGGAAGTCCTCCATGGCCGGGTAGAGCACCTCCTCGACCGGCCGGGGCAGGCGGTGGATCTCGTCGATGAACAGCACGTCGCCGGGCTCGAGCTTGGTGAGCATGGCGGCCAAGTCGCCGGCCCGCTCCAAAGCCGGCCCCGATGTGGACTGGAGGTGGGCGCCCAGTTCGTTGGCCACGATGTGGGCCAGGGTGGTCTTCCCCAGGCCCGGCGGCCCCGCGAACAACAGGTGGTCGACGGGCTCGCGGCGCTTGCGGGCCGCGCCCAGCAGCACGTCGAGGTGTCCCTTGAGCTCGCTCTGGCCCACGAACTCCTCGAGGCTGCGGGGCCGAAGCGCCGCCTCGCCGAGGCGGTCGGAGGGCAGCCGGTCCGGCGACATCAGCTCGGCGTCGTCGGCCTCCGGCGGGCCGGGCTCGACTGCGGCACCATCGCTGGGCGGCCGGGCCAGGATCTCGGAGCGGGACATGGTGGCGACCCTACGCCCTCACGCTCTCAGCCGACCCCGGCCAGCCGCCGCAGCGCCTCGCGCAGCAGCAGGCCGGCGTCGTCGCCGGCGGGCAGGTCGGCCAGGACGGCCCTGATCTCCTCTGTGCCGTAGCCCAGCCCGTCAAGGGCAGCCCGCACGTCGGTGCGGACATCGTCGTGAGGGGCGGCGGGCGCGGACCCGTTGGTAGCGGGGGGCGCCTCCATCTCGGGCAGGTCGAGGCGCGACTTGAGCTCGACCAGCATTCGCACCGCGGTCTTGGGGCCCACTCCCGGCACCAGGCACAGCATGTCCACATCGTCGGTGGCCACTGCCCGGCGGAGCCCGTCGGGATCGTGAACGGCGAGGATCGACAGCGCCACGGTCGGCCCCACGCCGCGGGCGCCGATAAGCGCCTCGAACGTCCGCCTCTCGTCCAGCGTCGAGAAGCCGTACAGCGTCTGGGCGTCCTCGCGCACGATGTGGCTGGTGTGGACGAACACCTCAGAACCCGGCGTGCCCGCGGCCGCCGCGGTCCGGGGCGTGGCCTGCACCCGGTATCCGACCCCGGACACCTCCACCACCAGCTCGGCATCCGGCGACCGGGACAGCAGAACGCCCCGCAGCGACCCGATCATCGGGCGCCGCTCCCAACCGCAGCCCGCCCGGGCCGGTCCGGCGGCGCCACCGAGGGTCCCATGCGGGCCAGGTGACACAGCGCCACCGCCACCGCGTCGGCGGCGTCAGCCGGACGCAGCAACTCTCCGAGCCCCAGCAGCACCCGGACCATCTCGGCCATCTGCTGCTTGTCGGCGCCACCCCAGCCGGCTACCGCCTCCTTCACCTCGTTGGGCGAGTACTCCACCACGTCGCATCCGGCCGCGGCCGATTCCGCCAGTACCACGCCCACGGCCTGCCCCACCGACATGGCGGTAGCCACATTGCGCTGGAACAGCACCCGCTCCACCGCCACCACATCTGGCCGCAACTCAGCGATCAGCAAACGGACATCAGTCTGCAACTCGGCCAGCCGGGATGCCCGGTCCATCTCGGCGGGCGTGCTCAGCACCCCGGCCGCCTCGGCCACCGGTCGGCGCCCGTGGCGCACCGCGCCGTACCCGCAGCGGGACAGCCCGGGGTCGATGCCCAATACGAACATGTGCGCGACTCTATTGACCGGCCGGGCGGTGGTCGCGGATGGAGCGCGCCGTCCGGCCGGGCTGGCCGGTTCAGCCGGCCAGCTCCTCTATGAGGTCGTCGCCGATATCGAAGTTGCTGTGCACGTCCTGCACGTCGTCGAGGTCGTCGATGAGGTCCATCAGCTTCAGCACCGTCCGGGCCGTGCCGGGCTCGGTTACCGCCACCGTGCTGCTGGGCAGCATCGTCAGATCGGCGCTGGCGAAGGAGATCTCGGCCTCGACCAGGGCGTCGCGCACCGCGTTGAGGTCACCGGGATCGGTGGTGACCCGCCACATGTCGCCTTCGGCGTCGAGGTCCTCGGCGCCGGCGTCGAGCACGACCATCATCAGGTCGTCCTCACTGGCCTCGGCCGACGGCACCAGCACGAGGCCCTTGCGCTCGAATTGCCAGGCGACCGAGCCCGGCTCCGCCAGCGAGCCGCCGTTGCGGGTGAGCGTGCTGCGGACCTCGCTGCCGGTGCGGTTGCGGTTGTCGGTGAGGCACTCGATGTAGAGCGCCACCCCGCCCGGCGCGTACCCCTCGTAGGTGACCGACTCGTAGCTGACGCCATCGAGCTCGCCGGTTCCCCGCTTCACGGCCCGCTCGATGGTGTCCAGCGGGACCGAGTTGTCGCGGGCCTTCTGGTACATGGTCCGCAGCGTCGGGTTGGCGTCCGGGTCCCCGCCGCCCTGGCGGGCGGCCACCTCGACCTGCTTGATCAGCTTGGCGAACAGCTTGCCCCGCTTGGCGTCGGCCGCGCCCTTGCGGTGCTTGATGGTCGCCCACTTGCTGTGCCCGCTCACGGCCAGGAACTTTACAAGTCAGCCAGGAAACGGGCGTGCAGGCGTCCGTCGCCCGACAGCTCGGGATGGAAGGCGGCCACCGTCACCCGGCCCGACCGGCACAGCACCGGCCGTTCCTCGTGGCGGGCGAGCACCTCCACCTCCGGTCCGGCCCGTTCCACGACCGGGGCCCTGATGAACACCGCATGGAACGGCGACTCCAGGCCGTCCACGTCGATGTCGGCCTCGAAACTCTCGATCTGCGTGCCGTAGGCGTTGCGCCGCACGGTTATGTCCACCATTCCCAGGGAGTGCTGGTCGGCCCGCCCGTCGACCACCTCCGCGGCCAGCAGGATCATCCCCGCGCAGGTTCCCAGCACGCCCATCCCGCCGTCGAGGCGCTCAGCGAGAGCCTCGAGCAGCCCGGAGCGCTCCAGCAGCATCGACATCGTGGTCGACTCGCCGCCGGGCATGACCAGCGCGTCGACCGCAGCCAGCTGCTCCGCCGTGCGGATCTCGTCGACACGGACGTCGAGACGATGAAGGATGGCGGCGTGGGCGGCGAACCCCCCTTGCAGGGCGAGCACGCCGACGCGGGGCTTCACCAACCCCGTTCGGCCATCTTGGTGGTGAGGCCGGCGGTCTCGAGGCCGGCCATGGCCTCGCCGAGCCCTGAGCTGATCTTGGCCAGGATCCCCGGGTCGCGGTAGTGCGTGACCGCCTCCACGATGGCCGAGGCCATCTTGGGCGGGTTGGAGCTCTTGAAGATCCCCGACCCGACGAAGGCCGCCTCGGCGCCGAGTTGCATCACCAGCGAGGCGTCGGCCGGCGTCGCGATGCCGCCCGCACAGAACAGCGGCACCGGGAGAACCCCGGTATCGGAGATCTCCTGCACCAGCGGCAACGGCGCCCGCAACTGCTTGGCCCACTCGAACAGTTCGGCCTCGTCGCCGGCAGCCGCGATCCTGCGGATGTCGCCGGTGATCGAGCGGAGGTGGCGGACCGCCTCGACGATGTTGCCGGTGCCGGCCTCCCCCTTGGACCGGATCATGCAGGCGCCCTCACCGATCCGGCGAAGCGCCTCCCCCAGGTTCGTGGCGCCGCAGACGAACGGCACCGTGAAGGCCCACTTGTCGATGTGGTGGACCTCGTCCGCGGGGGTGAGAACCTCGGACTCGTCCACGTAGTCGACCCCGAGGGCCTGAAGGATCTGGGCCTCTCCGAAGTGGCCGATCCTGGCCTTGGCCATCACCGGGATGCTCACCGCGGCCTGGACACCCTGGACCATCTCGGGATCGGACATCCGCGACACACCTCCGTGGGCGCGGATGTCGGCGGGCACCCTCTCCAGCGCCATTACCGAGACCGCGCCGGCATCCTCGGCGATCCGCGCCTGCTCGGGGGTGACGACGTCCATGATCACGCCGCCCTTGAGCATCTCGGCCAGGCCCCGCTTCACGAGGGTGGTGCCGGTGGCCGGCCGGTCCTGGCCCGCCGCGGCGCCTGCCGCGCTGGTCTCGGTATTGGCGGACATGGGCGCCATCCTAGAGGCCGAGCGGATGACTGCGCCCCGATGCCAGTACCTACGGGATTATGGCCGCCTCGTGGGCCTCCCTGGCCTCGGCCAGCAGCCGGTTCCCGTTGTAGGCGTAGAGAACCTCAGCCGCCGTCACCGGGAAGCGCGGGCTGCTGTTGGCGATCAGGATCCAGGTGGAGCCGGGCGAGAAGCTCAGCGGGCTTCCGGCCCTGTCAGCGAACCGGAACCCGACCCGGTCCTCGGTGCGTTCCCAGACGGCCTCGTGGACCGCGCCCGCGGTCAGCACCAGGGCGTCGCCGGTGCCATACGACCGGGTCAGGGGGGACTCGGGGTCGGCGGGCGCGTACCGGTGAGTCATCCAGACGACGGCCACATTGGCCGGGGCCACCTCTCTCAGGCCGAACTCGGTCTCGGTCATCATCAGGTCGCCGCCCTGGATCCGCACCCATCCGCGGGCGGCGGGGTCCCAGATGTGCGACACGACGTTGTTCGTGGGCCGGTGGTAGGTGACGGTGACGCCCTGGGCGCCGGCGATGCCATCCGGGTTGGACGAGCCGTACTCGAGTAGCGGCACCACCGGCGTCTCCAACGTCCCGCCCCGGAGCGCAGCGCCGCCGGAATCGGTGAGGCTCTCGCTGTGGAAGTAGAGGTTGTGCGGGGACCGGCGAGCCGGGTCGCGGGAGTAGGGCACGAAGGTCCTCATGCCTCCGACGTCGACGATGGTCCCCGCCCTGTCGGCCCTGCGTATCTCCGACAGGACCGTCGGGTTCGCCCCGGACGACGCCAGGAAGGGCCTCGACAGGTCGGCGAGAAGGTCGAAGTCGCTTGTCCGCACCGAGCGGACCGGACCGACGCGACTGGGTATCTCCGAATGGAACACCGCCGTGAGCCTGCTCTTGCCCCCCTCGATCAGCACCTCGTAGACGATGTCGGCCGCGGCGAGTCCCGCCTGGGGGCGGGAGCGCCGGTCGCTGTTACCCACCTTCACGGCCAGGGCTCGGCGCTGGTCCAGGGTCGGATCGCTGGTCAACTCGCCGGTGAGGGGAGCCCGCGGAGCGTCGGGGTCTGGTTCCGGCACTCCTATGCCGATGGTCCCACCGCTCTCCGGGGTTGTCACCTCCTCGACTCCGTCGTCGGCTTCGGCGTCCCCTGCTTCAGCACCCCCGGCTTCGGTGGTGCCGGCTTCGGCGTCCTCGGCGACTCCGTCCCCGGCTTCGGTGGTGCCGGCTTCGGCGTCCCCGGCTTCAGCGCCCCCGGCGACTCCGTCCCCGGCTTCGGTGGTGCCGCCGGAACCCGCGACGACATCGCTCTCAACCACAAGGCTGCCGTTCCCGTCAGCCGCGGTGCTGCCGTCCACCCCGGCCTCCTCAGTCCCAACCGGATCGGCGAGGTCGTCCGAACTGTCGCCGTCGGGAGCATCACCGGTACCGCTAGGAGCGGCAGGGGCGGTGGGATCGGACTCCGGCGCAGGCGACGGATCCCCCGGCAACTGGGCGACGCCCGGCTCGACGGGATCTCCACTCCCACTCGGTGAACCGCTGCACGCCACGGCCAGCGCCACAGCCGCGGCAAGCGAGGCCAGCAGGGCCGCCGGGAGTCTCAAACGGGTCGGCACCCTTCTGGAGGCGAACCCGCCCGCGGCCTGCGGACGCAGCCGCGGGACCATCAGATCTCGCCAAGTAAGTCGATCCGCTGAGCCATCGACGGCCGCGTCCCAGCCGCGGGCCCAGCCCCGTGGGGCGTTACGAGCCAGAGATGACCGGCCGCTCCGGACGCCTTGAGGCCGGCCGCAGCCTCGGCCTTCAACAGGGCGGAGGCCAAGGCGGGCGGGTAGCTGGTTAGACGGACGGCCTCGATGTCGACGTCGGTCACCCGATCATGGCCGGCGGCGCCCCCGGCAAGGCGGACGGCGAGGGCTCCGATTCCGGGGATCCGGGCGACACTGGCGCGCGCCGTCTCGATGGCTACTCCTCGCCGGATCTCGCACAGTTGGCGAGCCACCACCGCCTCCAGCTCCAGGCGGTCGAGCTCCATGAGTGCCCCGCGGGTCAGGATCAGGTGGGCAGCGAGCTGGCGCCGACCGGCTGACGCCGCGTTGATCGCCGGCGTCTCCACCACATGCAGCGACGGCCGGTTGAATCCGTGGGTGGTGCAGAGGCCCTCGACGAGGTTCTCGAGCCGGGGGTACTCGCCGCGGCCCAGCGGCCGAGCCCCGAGGGCGGCCAGCGCCGACTGGGGCGCATTAAGCCACAGCAGCGCGGCGACGACCCCGCCCACGACCACAGCGGGAACGACCGCTGTGAGAGGCGCGACGCCCACCGCCCAGAGGATCGCCCACACGGCGAGCCCGATGATGACGGCTGGCATAGCGATGACGGCTGCGGGGTTGTTCCTCAAGGCGTTCTGCGGGGTAGCGGACCTTCGGGCTGCCACCGTATCTCCGCGACCGGAATTAGCCCTGTCTTCCGCCTAGCCCCGCTTGGGTCTGGTTGCAACGGCGATCCGTTCGTAGCGCTGGAGATAGTGGTCGGCGAGACCGGACATGGAGAAGGCCTCCGCTCTCACGTGTCCGGCCTCGACCAGCCGCGACGACTCGGAGGCACTCGAGAGCACCCGGTCGATGGCGCCGGCCAGCGCCTGCGAATCACCCGGCGGCACTAGTAGCGCGTCGAGGTCCGGTCGGGCCACATTGCGGTAGCCGGGAAGGTCGCTGGCCACCACCGCGGTGCCCGCGGCCATCGCCTCCAGCAGCACGATGCCGAAGGACTCCCCTCTCAGGGACGGCGCGCACAGCACGTCGGCCCCTTTGAGCCTGGCGATCTTCTCGCTGTCGGTGATGGTGCCGAGCCACTCGATGCGAGGGTCGTCCGCCGTGCGTGCCTGCAGGGCCGCCGTCTCGGGACCTGAACCGGCGACCCACAGCCTCACCGTCTCCGGCAGACGTGCCAGCGCGTCGAGAAGGACGCCGAGACCCTTGCGGGGCTCGTGGCGGCCGATGAACAGAACGGTCGGGCCGCCGGTGGAGGCCGGCTCGGCCGCCTGGTACGGGGTCAGCTCCACGCCGTTGTAGAGCAGTTCGTAGCTGCCGCCCAGCGCGTCGCGGGCGGTGTCGCGGGCATCGGGCGAAACCGCCACCCTCAAGTCGAGGCGGTTGGCGAGGAAGCGGGTGGCTCGGGGGAGCAGGTCGTAGGCGAGGGAGCCTCCGGCTAGGTGGAAGGTCCCAAGCAGGGGTGCGGACCTCACTAGCAGGGCCGTCATAGTCGGTCCCGGCGCCAGGGGCTCGTGGAGATGGATGACGTCGAAGGACTCGTCCCGCATGGCTCGAATGGCCCGCAACTGGCACGACGGGTCGGGTGCCACCGGGGCTATGGAGCCGTTGGCGATCGCGGGCAGGCTGTTCCCCAGGGGGGTCACGTTGGGATCGGGCGGCGGACCGTCGCAGGGACCGAGCACCCGGGTGGGATGCCCGCTGCGGCTGAGCGCCCGGGCCAGCCCGAGCACCTGCATCTGCACACCGCCGGGCAGGGTGAGGCTGTACGGGCAGATGATGCCTATCCGCACCCTTGAGAGGCTAGATGTTGCGCAGCCAGTCCGGGACGGGTTGTCCGAGCGCCTCGTAGTCGCTGGGCCAGTTGGGTGACATCAGGTGCCACTGCTCGGGCGCAGCCCGGATCAGCTGTTCGAGAGCCGCGGCGTAGTCCTGAACGACGCGGGACACGTCGGCGCGGATGCCGCCGACCCGCCGGGTGTCGAGCGGGGGTGCTGCGACGGCGTGGCGTCCAGGGCTCCGCCAGTACACCGCGGCGGGGATGAGGGGGGCGCCGGTGCGCAACGCCAGCAGAGCCGGACCGGCCGGCAGCCGGGTCCGCTCCCCGAAGAACTCCACCTCGACGCCGTTGCCGGCAACATCCCGGTCCGCCAGCAGGCACACGACATCGCCGCGCCGTATCGCGGCCGCCAGGCGCCCGCCCGCGTCCGGCCCGAGCGGGACGATGTCCATGCCCAGCCGCCGGCGGAAGGACGTGAACCACTCGAACACCTCGGGAGGCTCGAGCGGCTCGACCACCGCCGTCACCTTCACCTTCGGGATCAGTGCAAGCCACCATGCCGCCCACTCCCACGTGCCCAGGTGCGGCATGACCAGGATCGGGCCAGTGCCGGAGCGGACGGCGCGCTCGATGGCGTCGACCCCCTCGTAGCCGAACCCCGCGTCGATGGCAGCCGGATCGATGCTCGGCAGCTTGAAGCTCTCCAGGTAGTACCGGGCGTACCAGTCGAAGACGGCAGTCACCCGGCGGGCGGCCTCAGCGCGTCCCATCGGCCGGTCCAGGGCCCTCTCCAGGTTGCGCCGGACCAGCAGCCGCTTGTCACTGCTGGTGGCCGCGGCTGCCAGCGCAGCGGCCAGCGCTCCGCCCCTGGCTACAGCTGACGGGGCGCGGCGGGCGAAGAACTCGCCGGCCCGGTAGGCCGACACCGACGGCATGGCGAATTAGCCAGCGTCGGTCGGCGGGCGGCTGCGCATCCGGGCCCGCCAGGCGGTGTCGACCCCTCGCCTGCCGGCCCTGGCCCCCCTCGACCGGCGGAACCGGCGGCGTGAGCGGGAGCGAACCGGCCGATCCTCCGACGCCTGCCTCCAAACCTTGATGAACCGCTGAACCGCAGTCACCGCGGTCAGCACCAGCATCAGCCACAGGGTCCAGATGAGCAACTCGCTGAACAGCAGGCCGAAGCCAAGCACGATGAATCGCTCGGCCCGCTCCATGATGCCGCCCTTGGCGCTGTAACCAAGCGATTCCGCCTTGGCCCGCTGGTAGGAGACCAGCATCGCCAGGCTCATCACCGCCACCGGCAGCATCATGATGTGGCCCGGCTCGGTGTCGGACAGGTACCAGGCCAGGCCGCCGAAGAGCAGCGCGTCGGTGAGTCGGTCCGACACCGAGTCGAAGAACGCGCCCCGCTGCGAGGACGTGCCCGAGGCCTTGGCCACCGCACCGTCGAGAGCGTCGGGAATGCCGGTCAGGATCAGCAGCAGGAACCCCAGCCGCAGGTAGCCGGTGGCGATGGCCACGGCCGCGCCGGTGGCCATCACTATGCCGGTGATGGTCACCATGTCGGCGGTCACGCCGGTGCGGCGCAGCGACACGCCTATCGGTGTGAGCCCCCGGTCTACTGCCTCGCGCCAGTTTCCGTCGAACATTCACCGGCCTTCCGGTTCGGCTGCGACTGAACGCTACCAGCTTGCTGCAGCTTGCCCCGGCGGGCGCTGCGGGCGTCCGCTTGCTCGCACGGGCTTCGCCCTACTCGCTCGCTGCAGCTTGCCCCGGCGGGCGCTGCCGGCGTCCGCTTGCTCGCACGGGCTTCGCCCTACTCGCTCGCAAGTCGAACACCCGCATCGCCCGCCTGGGGGGTCGCGGTGCGGCCGCGGGGGCTCAGGCTTCGAGGCCGGTCCAGTCCTCGGGGTTGTCCTCCACGAAGCACCCCACCACCCCGCCGTCCACGCCGTCGACCAGCACGAGTCCCCGGCTCGACGGCGACGGTTCGTTGGAGTACAGCAGGATGCGCCATGTGGGTCGGCTGCGCAGGCCCCGCCAGGCGAGCTGAGCCGAGGCGTGGCCTACCGGGAAGCCGACCTCCCTGGTGGCCGCGACCAGGGCGTCGTTCTCGTCGACGGCCAGGTTCCAGCCCGCCTGCAGGCAGTACAGCCCGAAGAGGATCAAGCCGATCCCGCCGGCGATGAAGCCGCCGTTGACCAGCACTGCGTCCTCGTCGACGGCCAGTGGCGCCACGATGGCGGCCGCTCCCATCAGCAGGTAGAGCACGGCCGCGATGCGGCGCCGGTTGTTGTTCGGGAACAGGTACGGACCGACGTATCCGGACGCGTCGAGGTCGTCCGGGAGCCTGTCCCGCACCTCGGCATCGCTGGGCGCCGCACCGGTGGCCGCCGCGCCGGCGAGTCCTGCCTCGTCGCCCGTGGCCGGTTCCTGGGTCACGACCGCAGGATAGGTCGGCCGGCCGGTCTCAGGCCGGGGGCCAGGCCAGGCCGCCGTCGACCTTGATGACCGCGCCCGTGGTGTAGCTGGAGGCTGGCGAGGCCAGGTAGAGGGCGGTGCCGACGATCTCGTCGGGTTGGCCGCCCCGGCCCAGCGGTATGCGCTGCCGGGCCGTCTTGGCGAAGTCCTCGAGGTCCCAGGCCTTGGAGATGTCGGTCAGGAAGGGGCCCGGCATGATGCAGTTGACCCGGATCCTGGGCCCGAGCATGTGGGCCAGCGCCACGGTCAGGTTGTTGAGTCCGGCCTTGGCCATCCCGTAGGGCACCTCGACCGCGCTGGGCTGCACCGCGGCGATGCTCGACACGTTGATGATGCTGCCCTCGGCGTCGCGGGCCAGCATCTGCTCGCCCACCAGCGCGCACAGCCGGAACGGGCCCTTCAGGTTCAGGCCGATCACGCTGTCGAAGAGCCGCTCGGAGATCTCGGCCAGCGAGGGGTACAGCGGCGAGCTGCCTGCGTTGTTGATCAGCACGTCGATGGGCCCGAGCCGGTCGGTAACCTCCTCGACGAAGGGCTCGCACTGGTCCCAGCGGCCCACATGCAGGCCCAGGCCGATCACCTCGGAGCCCGACGCCGCCGCGATCTCGCTGGCGGCGGCCTCGCATGCGTCCTGCTTGCGGCTGGCGATGGCCACCCGTGCCCCGCGGTGGGCGAACGCCTCGGCCATCTCGCGGCCCAGGCCGCGGCTGCCGCCGGTGATGGCGACGACCTTGCCCTCCAGATCGAACAGGGAATCGCGGCCGCTGGTCATCTCCGGTCCTCCTCGCATTGTCGGGCCTGCTACGTGCTCAGATCGGTAGGTTGCCGGTGGCCCGGCGGGTGGTGCCCTCGTCGGTGTAGGCGGCGATGGTGCGCTGGGCGATGCGCATCTGGTGGACCTCGTCGGCGCCGTCGGCGAAGCGGGCCCACCGGGCGTGCTGGAACATGTGGGCCAGCGGGGTGTCGGTGGAGTAGCCGAGGGCTCCGTGGACCTGGATCGAGCGGTCGATGACCCGGTTCACCATGTTGGCCACGAAGTGCTTGGCCATCGACACCTCGGACTTGAAGTCGTCGCCCCGGTCGATCTTGTGGGCCGCGTGCAGCACCATCAGCTTGGCCTGGTACAGCTCCATGGCCGAGTCGGCGATCATCCACTGGATCCCCTGCTTCTCGGCCAGCAGCGAGCCGTGCGAGAAGCGGTTGAGAGAGCGGTCGACCATCATGTCCAGCGCGGTCTCGGCCTGGGCGATCCACCGCATGCAGTGGGCCAGGCGGGCCGGTCCCAGCCGGTACTGGCCCAGCAGGTGGCCCTGGCCCCGCCCGCCGAGCATCTGGTCGTTGTGGACCCGCAGGTCCTCGATGAGGATCTCGCTGTGGCCGGTGCTGCCGTGCATGGTCTCGATCTGGCGCACCTCGGTCCAGCCCTCATGGGGCAGGTCGATGATGAAGGCGCTGTTGGCCGCCTGGGGGATGTCGGGATCGTCCTCGGTGCGGCACACCAGGATGGCGAAGTGGGCCCGGTGGGCGTTGGAGATGAACCACTTGTGGCCGTTGATGACCCACTCGTCGCCGTCGGGGTAGGCGCGGGTCTGGATCAGGGTGGGGTCCGAGCCGGCCACCTCCGGCTCGGTCATGGCGAAGCAGGACCACGCCTTGCCCTCGCACAGCGGGCGCAGGTACTTCTCGGCCTGCTCGGGGGTGGCCCAGTGCAGCAGGGTGTGCATGTTGCCCTCGTCGGGGGCCTGGCAGTTCA
>VYCW01000038.1 GCA_009843735.1 Acidimicrobiaceae bacterium
GAGCCGCCCCGGCTCGACTCTGTCGAGGTTCCCGACCTGGTGGGCCGCGCCTGGGACCTGGAGCAGCTCACAGCCGAGTTGGGCGAGCTGACGCTCGGCCTCGTCGCGGTGGAGGTCGAGACGGTGGAGTTCGCGGAGGGGACGATTATGGGCCAGGCCCCGGCGGCCGGGTCGCTCCAGCGGGGCGGGATCACGGTGACGGTGGAGGTGGCGGTAGGCCCCGATCTGCCCTCGGTGCTGTCCATGCCCGAGGTGATCGGCCTGAGCGAAGCCCAGGCCCGGCAGGTGCTGGCCGCGGCCGGGCTGGGCGTGGAGGTGCACATCGAGACGTTCTTCGACGAGGAGGCCGAGCGGTTCGGTGGCGAGCCCGGAGCGGTCTGGCGCCAGGCTCCCGCGGCCGGAGTGCCCGTCGAGCCCGGCGGTTCGGCCGAGATATGGGTGAACCCCGACCAGTGACCACCGGCCAGCCGCCTTCGACAGACCCGGCCGGGGCCGCCTCCGGCGACGGCACCGCGCCGAGCGGGGGCCGGAGCCGGCTGCAGCTGGCAGGCAGGTGGCTGGGCGGACTGTTCGTGGCGGGGAGCTTCGTGTTCTGGGCGTGGGCCTTCTCGCCGTGGGCCCGTACCGAGAACCCCGGGCGAATCGACGACCGGTCCTTCGTGGCGTGGGTCGACCAGCGCTGCGCCCGAGCCCAGGCAGCCATCGACGCCCTGCCGACCGCCCGCCAGGCGGCCTCACGCGCCGAGCGGGCCGATCAGGTGGACCGGGCCACCGACGAGGTGGAGGCCCTGGTGGCCGACATCCGCCTGCGGACCGAGGCCTCGCTCGCGGTGTCCACCGACAGCGAGGGACCGCCCGACGCGGAACTGGTAGGCGCCTGGCTCGAGGACTGGGACGTGTACATCTCGGACCGCCGCAATCACTCGGAGAGGCTGCGCACCGCCGGTGAGGACACACCCGACCGGGAGCTGCGCTTCCTGCTGTTGGACCTGACCGAGGGCAGCACCTACACCGAGCGCATGGACGGCTTCGCCCGCCTCAACAACATGGACAACTGCCAGGTCCCCGGCGACGTCTGACGCGTATACCGCACCTGGTCCGGGTCAGCGGCGGGAGACGTCGGGCACGTCGGGCACGTGGAGGCGCCAGGGGAGGTCGGCTCCGCTGGTGAGGCCGATCCTGGTGGTGACGGCCGGGGCCGGCGGGGGTGGCCGGCCGTCGTCGACGATGGTCACGCCCCGGTCTGCGGTGACCAGGTTCGCCCCGTCGAGGGCGCCGTCGATGCCGAGGGCCTGGGTGAGCTTGGCCGGGCCGCTGCACAGGTCGCGGTCGCGCCGGGCCGCCGGGCCCCGGGCCGCGTGCATGGCGTCGAGCCCGTCGAGCGGGGTCAGGGCGCGCAGCAGCACGGCCGCGGCCACCCCGTCCGGCTCGGCCACCACGTTGGCGCACCAGTGCATGCCGTAGGTGAAGTAGACGTAGAGACGGCCCGGTGGACCGAACATGGTGGCGTTGCGCCTGGTCATCCCGCGGAAGCTGTGGCTGCCGGGATCGTCGGTGCCGCGGTAGGCCTCGACCTCCACGATCCGGCCGGCTCGGCCGTCCGGCGCCACCAGCACCTTGTTGAGCAGCTCGGGCGCGACCTCGAGCGCGCCGCGGGCGTAGAAGCTTCGAGGCAGTGCCGTCGGGCGCGAAGTCACTCGTCTTCGATCGCGTGAGGCCCGGTCAGGTCGGGCGCGAGCCGGTGGGCGGTCACTCGGCGTTCGATCTGTGCCGCCCGCCCACCCTGTCGGCGTCGGTGGCGAGGCGGCGCTCGAAGCGCCTCATCTGATCGGCGATCTCCTGCACACCGCCCGCGCCGCGGGTCATACGCAGTGCTGATCCAGGGTAGTCGACGAGCTCAGCCGCCTCAGGCCCGAGCCGGGAGTCGGCCCGCACCAGGTCACTGAGCGAGTCGTCGCCCGCCAGCGAACGCCGCACCACCTCTGCCACCACGGCGTGGGCCTCGCGGAACGGCGTGCCCTGCGACACCAGCCACTCGGCGAGGTCGGTTGCGGCCAAGTAGGGAGACGACGCCGCTTCGCGCATCCGCTCGTCGGCGAACTCTGCTGTGTCCAGCAGGCCGACGAGCGCGGCGAGCGTGAGCCGCGCCGTGTCGACCGCGTCGAACAACGGCTCCTTGTCCTCCTGCAAGTCCTTCGCGTACGCCAGCGGCAGGCCCTTGAGCACCGCGAGCAGTCCTGTGAGGTTGCCGATCAGACGGCCGGCCTTAGCGCGGGCCAGCTCCGCCACGTCGGGGTTCTTCTTCTGGGGCATCATCGACGAGCCCGTCGCGAAGGCGTCGTCCATCTCGACGAAGCCGAACTCCGACGACGCCCAGATCACCAGCTCCTCGCCAATGCGGCTCAGGTGGATCCCCAGCATCGCCAGTGCGTATAGGGCGTCGGCCACGAAGTCGCGGTCCGACACCGCGTCGATGCTGTTGTCGAACAGCTCAGCGAAGCCCAGTTCGTCGGCAGTGAGACTCGGATCGAGCGGCAGGGTCGAACCGGCCAGAGCGCCGGCCCCCAGCGGCGAAACGTCCGCCCGGCGGCGGGCTTCGAGCAGACGGTCCACGTCACGCGCCAGCGCCCAGCCGTGCGCGAGATGATGATGAGCCAGCGGCACCGAATGCGCCCTCTGCAGATGCGTGTATCCCGGCAGGACTGTCCGGAAGGCGCGATGCTCGGCCCCGGTCCCGAAGGGGCCGCAGGCAGCGCGGGCACAGTTCAGCAGGGTCCCCTGCAGCGCTAGGACGTCGGTGGCCACCGCGGTCAGCGCCGACCGGGTCCATAGGCGCAGGCCGGTCGCCACCTGGTCGTTGCGGCTGCGGCCGGTGTGGAGCTTCGCCCCGGCCGGTGTGATCTCGGTGACCCGCCGCTCCACCGCGGTGTGGATGTCCTCGTCGCCGGGCGCGGCGACGAAGGCGCCCCCGGCCATCTCGGCCTCGACGGTGTCGAGCGCGGCACAGAGGGCGTCACGCTCTTCCCCGGTGATCAGCCCGACCGCGGCCAGCATCGTTGCATGGGCGCGCGACCCCGCGATGTCCTCGCGGAACATGCGCCGGTCGAACGGCAGGCTGTCGTTGAGGGCGCGGAGCGCGGCGGCGGGATCGCCGTCGAACCGCCCGTGCCAGAGGGTCGCCGAGTCGTCCACGGCTAACCCCCTCTCCCGACCTGCTTGAGGGCGAGGTTGCGCAGCCGCAGGGCGTTCAGCGCGATGAACCCGGTTGCGTCGGCCTGGTTGTAGGCCCCCTCGTCGTCGGAGAAGGTGACCACCTTGTAATCGAACAACGAGTCGTCGGAGCGCCGCCCGGCGACGTCGACGTTGCCCTTGTAGAGCCGCACCCGGACCTCGCCGTTCACGCTGGTCTGGCTGTAGTCGATGGCGGTCTGCAGCATGCTGCGCTCCGGGCTCCACCAGTAGCCGTTGTAGATCAGCTCGGCGTAGCGGGGCATGATCTCGTCCTTGAGATGGGCCATCTCCCGGTCGAGGGTGATCGACTCGATGGCCCGGTGGGCCCGCAGCATGATGGTCCCGCCCGGCGTCTCGTACGCGCCCCTGCTCTTCATGCCGACGTAGCGGTTCTCCACGATGTCGATGCGCCCGACGCCGTTGGCCGCGCCCAGCGAGTTGAGGGTGGCCAGCACCTGGCCGGGCGTCATGGGCCGGCCGTCGACGGCCACGATGTCGCCGCCGGCGAAGGTCAGGTCCACGTAGGTCGGCTCGTTGGGGGCGAGCTGGGGGCTCACCGACCACAGCCACATCTCGGCGGGAGGCTCGTACCAGGGATCCTCCAGCGGGCCGCCCTCGTATGAGATGTGCAGCATGTTGGCGTCCATCGAGAACGGCGACTCGGTTCCCCGCTTGCGCTCGATAGGGATGCCGTGGTCGGCCGCGTAGGCCATGAGCGACTCCCGCGAGCTCAGGTCCCACTCCCGCCACGGCGCGATGACCCGGATGTCGGGCTTGAGCGCGTAGGCGCCGAGTTCGAAGCGGACCTGGTCGTTGCCCTTGCCGGTGGCACCGTGGCTGATGGCGTCCGCGCCCGACTCGGTGGCGATCTCCACCAGCCGTTTGGCGATCAGGGGCCGGGCTATGGAGGTGCCCAGCAGGTACTCGCCCTCGTAGACGGCGTTGGCCCTGAACATGGGGAACACGAAGTCGCGGGCGAACTCCTCACGCAGGTCCTCGATGAAGACGTCGGAGGGCGCGACGCCCATGGCCAGTGCCTTGGCCCTGGCCGGCTCCAGCTCGTCGCCCTGGCCGATGTCCGCGGTAAACGTCACCACCGTGCAGCCGTAGGTCTCCTTGAGCCAATGCAGGATTATGGATGTGTCGAGGCCGCCCGAGTAGGCCAGGACGACTCTGGAAACGGGCGCGGCTGTAGCCGGGGCGCCAGGGGTTGTGCTCATCGGATTCCTCTCCCAACCTCATCTTGTCTCACGAGCCCAAGCCGGCCAGGTCCCGCAGGCGTTCCGCCAGGTCCGATCCCGGTGTCCCGTCGGTGGCCACCACGATCAGCGAGTCGTCGCCGGCCACCGTGCCGAGCACCTCGGGCAGGCCGGCCCGATCGAGGGCGGAGGCCACCACATGGGCCGAGCCCGGCGGCGTGCGCACCATCGCCAGGTTCCCCGACGAGCCGATGTCGGCCACCCAGTCGCCCATCACCCTGCGGAGATGCTCCTCCGGCGCGATGCGCTCTGTCGGGTGCTCCGGGATGGCGTACACGGTGCTGCCCCCCGGCACCCGGACCTTCACCGCGCCCAGCCCGTCGAGATCGCGCGACACGGTGGCCCGGGTGGCGGTGACACCCGAGTCCGACAGCAGGTCGACGAGCTGCTGCTGGCTGGCCACCGCGTGCTCGGCGAGCAGTTGGACGATGAGGTGCTGGCGGCTGGTCTTGCTCATAGCTGGGCTCAGTCGACCTGTTCAATCAGCCACCGCAGCAGACCCCTGGCCGCATGCATCCGGTTGGTCGCCTGCGGCCACACCCGGCTCCGGGGGCCGTCGATCACCCTGGCCTCCACCTCCTCGCCCCGGTGGGCGGGCAGGCAGTGCATGAATATCGCGCCGGGCGCGGCCCGGGCCATGAGCCCCCGATTGACGGTGAACCCTTTGAAATCCCCCCGGCGCTTGTCGGCCTCGTCCTCCTGACCCATCGAGGCCCAGACGTCGGTGTAGACCACATCGGCTCCCGCCGCCGCCTCGTCAGGCTTGCTCACCTGCACCGGCTCGCAGCCGCGGCGGCGCATCGGCCGCAGGTCGGACTCATTGAAGCCGTAGCCCTCGGGGCTGGCGATCCGCAGCGCCATGCCCGACAGGCCGGCGGCGTAGGCCAGCGAGCGAGCCATGTTGTTGGCGTCCCCGATGTAGGCCAGCGACAGTCCCTCGAGATGGCCGAGCTCCGCCCTGATCGTCAGCAGGTCGGCCACTGCCTGGGTGGGATGGGCCTGGTCGCTGAGCAGGTTGACGATCGGGACGTTGCTCGCGGCCGCCATCCGCTTCACGGTGCTGTGGGCGAACACCCGCGCCCCGATCACGGCGTTATAGCAGGCCAGGGTGCGGGTGACGTCCTCGACGCTCTCACGCTCGTCCAGGCCGACCTCCGCCGGGCCGATGTACACCGGGTGACCGCCGAGCTGTACCACGGCCATCTCGGTGGCGCTCCGGGTACGGGCCGAGGGCTTCTCGAACAGCAGCGCGGCGCCCTTGCCTGCCAGCACCTGCGGCGGGTTCGGGTCGGCAGCCAGGTTGAGGATCCGTGCGAGCTCGCTGGGCTGCAAGTCGTCTACATCTAGGAAATGGCGCATTTCAGCTCCCTTGTTTGATTGCTTCGGCCAGGATTGAGCACCCCTCGGCGAGTTGTTCGACCGAGACCACGAATGGCGGCGCCAACCGCAGCGCCGTCGGGGTCACGCCGTTGACGACCAGGCCCCCCTCGAGGCAGGCCGAGGCGATGTCCTTGGCGGTTCGTCCCGCCCTGGCTTCCTCTGACAGCTCGGCGGCCAGCAGCAGGCCGCGACCCCTGACGCTGGACACCCCGTCGAGGCTCTCCAGCGACCGGGTGAGCGCGACCCCGAGGCGGCTGGCCACCGCCGGGGCGTCCATGGCCTGCAGTTCGGTGAGCACGGCCCGCACCGCGGCCAGCGCCAGCGGCTGGCCCGCGAAGGTGGAGCCGTGGTCTCCGGGGCCGAAAGCGGCCGCGACCTCTGCCCGAGCCCACACCGCGCCGACCGGGACGCCGTTGCCGAGCGCCTTGGCCATTGTCACGATGTCGGGCTGCACCCCGGCGTGCTGGTAGCCGAACCACTGGCCGGTTCGAGCCAGTCCGGTCTGGATCTCGTCCAGCACGAGCAGGAGGCCGCGCTCGTCGCACACTTCGCGCACGGTCTGCAGGTAGCTGTCGCCAGCCGGGATCACGCCGCCCTCGCCCTGCACCGACTCCAGCACGACCGCACCCACCGAGGGGTCGAGCGCGGCCACGAGGGCGTCGATGTCGTCGAAGGGCACGTGACGGAAGCCGTCCGGCATCGGCTGGAAGGGCTCGTGCTTGTCGGGCTGGCCCGTAGCGGCCAGCGCGGCCAGCGTGCGGCCGTGGAACGATCCGTAGGCGCTCACCACCGCGTGGCGGCCCCTGCCGGAGTGCTTGCGAGCCAGCTTGAGAGCGGCCTCCACCGCCTCCGCGCCGGAGTTCTGGAACAGGATCCGGCCGGGTTCGGCGTCGCCTCCGGGCCCGGACCGGATCAGCCGGTCGAGCGTCTCCACAACCCCGGCCGTCGGCTCGTTGGCGAACAGGTTGGAGGTGTGGATCAGCGTGGACGCCTGGGAGGCGACCGCGGCGGTCACCGCCGGATGGGCGTGGCCCAGCCCGGTGACGGCCAGGCCGCACAGGAAGTCGAGGTAGCGCCGGCCGCGGTCGTCCCACAGCTCGGCGCCGTCGCCCCGCACGAACGTCACCGGCGGGGTCCCGTAGTTGTTCATCAGCGCAGCCCGGCTCATGGCTGCTCCTTTTCCGAGGTCGTGATCATCGTTCCTATTCCAGCGTCGGTGAACAGCTCGAGCAGCACCGCGTGGGGTATGCGGCCGTCGAGCATGTGGGCGGAGCCGGCCCCGGCCCGGACCGCGTCCACACAGGCCTGAGCCTTGGGGATCATCCCGCCGTTGATCGCACCGGAGGTGATCATGGCCTCCACGTCGGTGACCGTGGCCCGGCTCACCAGCGAGGACGCGTCCGATGGGTCGGCCAGCAGGCCGGGCACGTCGGTGAGGTACACGACTTTGGCCGCGCCGAGCGCGCCGGCCAGCGCCGCCGCCATGGTGTCGGCGTTGATGTTGTAGGCCTGGCCGCCGGTGTCGGCCCCGATCGACGACACGACGGGGATGATCTCTCTGGTGACGAGACGCTCAATGATCCGGGGATCCACCGAGGCGATGTCGCCGACGTAGCCCAGTTCGGGATCCCGGGGCACGGCGATGACGAGCCTGCCGTCCTCGCCGGAGAGCCCGAGGGCTGCTCCGCCGTTCGCGTTGATGGCGTTGACGATGTCCCGGCCGACCTTGCCGACCAGCACCATCCGGGCCACTTCGAGAGTCTCGGCGTCGGTCACCCGCAGGCCGTCGCGGAACTCGCTCTGCTTGCCCATGCGGGCCAGGTGCTCGCCGATCTGGGGGCCCCCGCCGTGGACCACCACCGGATGCAGCCCGACGGAGCGCACCAGCACGATGTCGCGGGCGAAGGACGCCGCAAGGGCGGGCTCGGTCATGGCGTGGCCGCCGTACTTGACCACTACCACCGCCCCCCGGAAGCGCCGGATGTACGGCAGTGCCTCCACCAGCGCCCGGGCCCGCCGATCGGGCTCGAAGCCGTGCGGCTCGCTGCTCGGGCCAGGGGCTTCGATCATCTCCACACTCATGTCCGGTACCCCGCGTTGATGTCGATGTAGCCGTGGGTCAGGTCGCAGGTCCAGACGGCGGCCTCGCCGTCGCCCACGCCCACGTCGACCCAGAGCTCGATCTCGTCGCCCAGCAGGTGCTCGGTCGCCCTCTGCTCGCTGTATCCCGGCCTCGGCAGGCCGCCGTCGGCGCACTGCTCGTCGCCGATCCAGATCGAGAGCCGGTCCCGGTCGGCCCGCTGGCCGGCCTTGCCCACCGCGGCCACGATGCGGCCCCAGTTGGCGTCGGAGGCGGCCAGGGCGGTCTTCACCAGCGGGGAGTCGGCCACCGTCCGGGCTATGGCCTCCGCGGCGGCATCGTCGGCCGCCCCGGTGACGGTGACGGCCACGAACTTGGTGGCGCCCTCGCCGTCGCGCACGATCTGGTGGGCCAGGTCGAGCGTCACCGCGTCGAGGGCGGCCCGGAGGTCCGCCAGGTGAAGGGTGGCAGGCTGTCCCGACGTGCCGGTCGCGGCCAGCAGCACGGTGTCGCTGGTGGAGGTGTCGGAGTCGACCGTGATGCGGTTGAAGCTTCTCTCCACCGACGCGGCCAGGCATTCCCGGGCGGTCTGCGGGTCGACGGCCAGGTCGGTGAACACGAACGCCAGCATGGTGGCCATGTCGGGGGCGATCATGCCGCTGCCCTTGGCGATGCCGGCCACATGGGCGCTCGTGCCCGCCACCGGCGCCGACGCGCCCTTGGGGAACGTGTCGGTGGTGCCGATGGCAGCCGCGGCGGCCTCCCAGGCGCTCGGATCCGCCGGAGCGAGTCCGGCGACGAGGCCTCCGAGCGCGCCGTCGATGCGACCTGTGGGCAGGTCCTCGCCGATTACCCCGGTGGAGGCGACCAGCACCTCGTGTGCGGGCGCACCCAGGGCCCGGCCTACGGACTCCGCGGTGTGCTGGACGGCCCGGTACCCGGCCGCGCCGGTGAACGCGTTGGCGTTTCCCGAGTTCACGATGATGGCCCGCCCCCGCCCCGAGGTGGTGGCCAGGGCGTGCTTGCACCAGTCGACGGGCGCGGCGGTGCACAGCGACCGGGTGAAGACACCGGCCACCGAGCTGCCCGACGGGAGCTCGGCCAGCATCACGTCGTCCCGACCCGAATACCGGATCCCGGCCGCGGCGGTGGCCAGCCGCACACCGGCCACGGTCGACACCACCCCGAACGCCTCCGGGGCCAGCGGCGAGACCTTGACCTCAGTCATCTCGGTCCCCGTAGATCCCTAGGGGTAGAGCCCGGCCGGGGCCAGCCCGGCGGTCTCGTCGATCCCCAGCGCGAGGTTGGCGCACTGCACGGCCTGACCCGAGGCTCCCTTGACCAGGTTGTCGAGCGCGGCGATGGCCACCACCCACCCGGTGCGGGCGTCGGCCCTGGCTGTGATGTGGACGCTGTTCGACCCCAGCGTCGCCTTGGTGGACGGCGACCGCTCGCTCACCACCACGAACGGCTCGTCGCAGTAGGCGCCCCCGAGCACACCGAGGACGTCGGAGGTGCTGGTGCCGGCGACGGGCCGGGCGTAGCAGGTGGCCAGGATGCCCCGGTTCATGGGAGCCAGGTGAGGCGTGAACAGCACCTGGACACCGGTGCCGGCATGGCGCGACAGCGCCATCTCGATCTCCGGCGTGTGCCGGTGGTCCAGCAGGCCGTAGGCGGTGAAGTCCTCGTCCACCGCGCAGAAGGTCGTGTTCGCCTTGGGGGGCCGGCCCGCGCCGGACACCCCGCTGGCCGCGTCGACGATGATGCCGGTCGGCTCGACCACGCCGGCGGCCACCAGCGGAGCGAGGGCCAGCGATGCCGTGGTCACGTAGCAGCCGGGGGCGGCCACCAGCTCGGCGCCCCGGATGTGGCTGCGGAACAGCTCGGGGAGGCCGAACACGAACTCGTCGAGCAGCTCCGGCGCGGTGTGCGCTTCGCCGTACCACTTCGGGTAGAGACCGGGATCGTCGAGCCTGAAATCGGCGGCCAGGTCGATGACATGCTTCACGTCGCCCCGCAGTTCCGGGACCACGGCCTGCGAGGCGCCGTGGGGCAGCCCGCAGAAGGCCAGGTCGCAGCCGGAGGCGATGCCGGGCTCATACGGCACGAACTCGGCGTCCCCGTAGGCCGCGGCCAGGCTCGGGTAGAGGTCGGCCACCGCCATGCCGGCCATCGACTCCCCGGTGGCCACGGCCACTTCCAGGTCGGGGTGGGACGCGCAGATCCGCAGCAGTTCCGCGCCGGTAAACCCCGACGCGCCGATGACCGCAACCTTGTGCATCCCGCCAAGCTAACGGGCCGTTAAGACCATTGCAACTACGTGCATTATAGAGATACTAGTTGCACTAGTCAGGATCGGAGGACGGCTCCGGTCCGGCGGGACGTCTCGTCGATGCAGCGCTGGCGAGTCTCGGCCACCTCGGCGTCGGTGAGGGTGCGGTCCTGGGCCTGGAACCGCAGCCGGTAGGCGAGACTGCGCGAGCCGTCGGGCACGCCCGCTCCCCGGTAGGTGTCGAACAGCTGGATGCTGGCCAGCAACGATCCCGCCGAGGCCCGCAGCGCCCGCTCCACCTGGGCCGCAGCCACGCTCTCGCTGACGACGAAGGCCAGGTCCACGTCGCTGGGCGGGTACTTGCTGACCGGCCGGTAGCGGCGCCGGGTCCTGGGTCCGTCCAGCACCTCCTGGAGATCGAGCTGGAGCCACGCCACCCGGCCCGACACCCCGCTGGCTTCTAGTACTTCGGGATCGACCTCACCCACCGCGCCCCGGGACCGCCCGGCCACAACCACCTCGGCGGCGCGGGTGGGGTGCATTCCCGGAAGCCCGGCGGCGCGCAGCTCGACCGCGGGCAGGGCTAGGGCATCCGTGAGCAGGTCGAGGACCGCCACCGCGGCCGGGGCCTCCTCACCCGCTAGGGCGACGGCCAGGAACTCCCTCTCGTCGGGCAGCAGCTGCCCCTCGGGCGCGGGCAGGTAGACGTGGCCGATCTCGAACAGCCGCACATCGCCGTTGAAGTGACGCTGGTTGTAGGCCACGGCCCGCACCTGCCCGGGCAGCAGCGACGTTCTGAGCACCGACTCGCTGTCGTCGACCGGGTTCGACAGCGTGACGCCGTCCTCGGGCAGGCCCACTGCGGCCAGCGAGCCGGGCGCCACGAACGGCATGGGCTGGGTCTCGTAGCAGCCCGCACCCACCAGCACGTCGCGCACCAGCCGCCGGTCCTTCTGGTAGGCCGACAGCCCGCCGGCCTCGTTGGCGGTAGGCACGGTGCGCTCGATGCTCTCGTACCCGTGGAGCCGGGCCACCTCCTCGGCGATGTCGGTCTCGGTTTCGGTGTCCCATCGCCAACTCGGGATGGTTACCTCCAGCTCGGCGTCGCCGGCGGGGTCCGCCCCGAAGCCTATGGACCGCAGGTGACCGGCCATCTCGGTGGCGCCCAGGCCGGTGCCGAGCAGGCTGTTGACCCTGGCGGCCCGCACCCGCAGCGGGCGGCGGTCGGGCAGGTCGCCGCGCTCGTCGATCGTGCCGGGGGCCACCTCAGCGCCCTCCGCCGCGGCCAGCTGCACGAACCGGTTCATGCAGCGCTCCATGTTGTAGCCCCAGTCGGCGCCCCTCCGGAAGCGGGTGGCGGCCTCGCTGGAGAGGTTCAGCCGCTTGGCCGTGCGGGATATCGACGGCGGGTCCCACCACGCCATCTCCACCAGCACGTCGGTGGTGCCGGCGTCGATCTCGGTGGACGCGCCGCCCATCACGCCGGCGATGCCGATCGCCTCGTCGTCACCGTCGGCGATGACCCCGTCGCCGGCCGCGAGCCTGCGGTGCACGCCGTCGAGGGTGGTGATGGTCTCGCCGTCACGGGCCCGGCGCACCCGGATCCGGGCTCCGGCCACCCGGCCCAGGTCGAAGGTGTGGCTGGGCTGGCCCAGCTCGAGCATCACGTAGTTGGAGATGTCGACGATCAGGTTGATGGGACGCTGGCCCAGCGCGGCCAGCCGGTTGGCCATCCACGGCGGCGACGAACCCTGCGGGGCGTTGCGCAGCACCCGGCCGACGAAGCGGCCGCACAGGGTGGGGTCGACGATCTCCACGTTCACCGACTCGGCGATGTCCGGGCCGGAGGCGGCCGTGGACCAGTCGGGCGGCTCGAAGGCCACGCCGAGACCGGCCGCCAGGTCGCGGGCCACGCCCATCACCGAAAGGGCGTCGGGCCGGTTGGCTCCGACGTCGAGGTCCCACAGGACGTCGGGTGCCAGTCCCAGAGCGTCGGCCAGCGGCGTGCCCGGCCCGGCACCGGCGGCGACCCGGTCGTTGAGGATCATGATGCCGTCGGCGTCGTCGCCCATCTCGAGCTCGATCTCCGAGCAGCACATGCCCTCGGAGGCCTGGCCTCTCATCTTGCGGCGGGCGATCTCCAGCCCGCCCGGCAGGACGGTGCCCACCCGGGCCAGCGGCACCAGGTCGCCGACGGCCATGTTGAACGCACCGCAGCAGACCTGGAGGGTCTTGCCGGAACCGTCGTCCACCTCGACGAGCTGGATCCGGTCGGCGTCGGGGTGGGGGCGCAGCTCGAGTACCCGGCCCAGCACCACGCCGTCGGGCACCGAGCCGGTGACGGTCGTCTCCTCGACCGTCAGACCGAGCGCGCTGAGCACGTCGCCGAGTTCGGCCGGGTCGCCGTCAATGCCGGGCGCGAACTCCCGGAGCCACGACAGCAGGGCCTTCATGATGGACTCCGCCCCATCAGAACTGGCTCAGGCGCACCGGCCTCGCCAGCGTCAACGTTCCCGTCGAACTGGTCCAGACGGGTGGCGGTCGTCATCCCTCGCGCCCCCATCAGAACTGGCTCAGGAAGCGAGTGTCGCTGTTGACGAACTCGCGGATGTCGTCGATCTCGTGGCGCATCACCGCCAGACGGTCGATGCCGAAACCGAAGGCGAAGCCCTGCCACTCTTCGGGGTCGATCCCGCAGTTGCTCAGCACGTTGGGATGGACCATCCCGCAGCCGCCGAGCTCCAGCCACGACCCGTCGGGCCGGGAGATGTCGAACTCCGCCGACGGCTCGGTGAACGGGAAATAAGACGGGCGCAGCCGGCTCTTGACCTCCCTGCCGAAGAAGGCCCTGACGAACTCGTCGATGGTGCCCGCAAGGTCGCCCATAGTGATGTTGCGGTCCACGGCCAGGCCCTCGATCTGGTTGAAGGCCGGCAAGTGGGTGGCGTCGGCGGTGTCGGTCCGGAAGGTCCGGCCCGGCGCCACGATGTAGACGGGCGGCTTGCGCTTCTCCATCACCCGGATCTGCACCGGTGAGGTGTGAGAACGCAGCATGACTTCTTCGGGCTCCCCGAGGTCGACGAAGATGGTGTCGAAGCTGCCCCGGGCCGGATGCCAGTCGGGAATGTTGAGGGCCTCGAAGTTGTACCAGGCCGTCTCCACCTCGGGGCCCTCGGCGACGGTGTAGCCCATCCCGACGAACACGTCCTCGAGACGGTCGCGGGCCTGAGTAACGGGGTGCAGGCGCCCCCGGCTCAGCGGGACGGTATGGGGAAGGCGCTCGGTGAGGTCCAGCCGCTCGGCGGCATGGCGGTCGTCCCGGTCAGCAGCCGCCAGACGCTCACGGGCCGCAGCGGCCGCGGCCTCCACCCGGGCGCGGGCGCCGTTCAGCCGGCGCCCGGCAGCAGCCCGCTCGCCGGGTTCGAGGTCGGCGAGCCGGCGCTTGGCGTCGGCGAAGAGCGAGCGCCGCCCCAGCAGCTCCCGCTCGATGCCGGACACGGCATCGAGATCGGCGGCCGCGGCGAGGCGTTCCTCGGCGCCGGTGGCGGCCTGCTCGTAGCCCTCGATCACCCGAGCAAGGCTAGGGCGCACGGACGACTACTCGGTGGAGCAGCCACCCCGAAAGCACCCGTCGCGATGCAGCCACGGGTTCTGTGAGCAACGAAGCCGCATCAGGCGGCATGACTACTCACAGAACAGGGCTACCTGCCGCGGCGGTATTCGAAGGCGAGGAGGGTGGCGGCCATGGCCACGTTGAGCGATTCGGTGTCGCCCTCCATCGTGATCCGGACCCTGCGGTCCACGAGTTCGTGGAGCGAAGGGTCGAGGCCGTGCGACTCCGATCCGAGCACGAGGGCCACCGGACCCCGCCCCGCGGCGAGCACGCCGGCGTCGTGGGGCTCGCCCTGGCCCGCGTCGGCGGCCACGATCGTCGCGCCGGCAGCTCGCAGGGCCCGCAACGCCGCATCGGCGCCGGACGACGACACCACCGGCACCCGCAGCACCGAGCCGGATGAGGCCCTGACCGCCTTGGGTGCCCACGGGTCGGCTCCGCCGATCACGACCACGGCGCGAGCCGTGCAGGCCTCAGCGGTGCGGATGATCGTGCCGGTGTTGCCGGGATCGGATACGCCGGCGAGCACGAGCACCAGATCATCTGGCGCCAGCGACCGAGGAAGCTCGGCGCGGGGCCGCGACACGAGCGCCAGCATCGGCTGCGGGGTCGCCGAGGGAGCCACCGACTCGAAGGCATGGTCCGTCAGCGCCAGCACCTCGACGGCCGGAGCGATACGACCCAGCACATCGGCCACGGCCGGCGACTCGATGGCCGACTCGGCCACAGCCACCAACGAGGGCGTGATCCCGGTCTCGAGAGCCTCCGACAGGGCGCGCGGCCCCTCCAGCAGCACCGAGGGGTCCGATCGTCCCCGGCGGCGGACCCGTCTTCGCAGGGCGGCTACGCGCCGGTTGCGGGGCCCGAGCGCCGAAGGCTCAGCACGCTCGGCTGGCCGCTGGTGGCGCGGCCCGAGCGCCGAAGGCTCAGTCAGCTGGCCCGGGCCTGGGCCACCGAGGCCTCGGAGGCCGTCTCGACCAGCGCTGAGAACGCGTCGGCGTCGTTGACAGCCAGGTCGGCCAGGATCTTGCGGTCGACCTCGATTCCGGCCGCCTTCAGCCCGGCGATGAAGCGGCTGTAGGAGGTTCCCCGCTGGCGGCACGCGGCGTTGATCCGCTGGATCCAGAGCCGGCGGAAGTCGTTCTTGCGGGCCCTGCGATCCCGGAACGCGTAGTTGCCGGAGTGCATGAGCTGCTCGTTGGCGGACCGCCAGGACCGGGACTTGTTCCCGTAGTAGCCCTTGGCCCGCGACAACACGGCTCGGCGGCGTCGCCTGGACTGGGCGGGGCGTGTCACTCTGGCCATCGTCTGGTCTCCTTGATGTGCTTCGGGCGTTCAGCCGAGCGTCTCGGCGGGCCCGCTAGATGCCCAGGTCCCGCAGCATGCGCTCGTCCGACGACGACACGTCGGCGGGAGCCCGGAGCTGGCGCTTGCGCTTGGGCGACTTCTTCTCGAGGATGTGGTTCTTGTTGATCCGGCGGCGCCGCAGCTTGCCCGAGCCGGTCCGCCGGAAGCGCTTGGCCGCACCCCGGTGCGTCTTCATCTTGGGCATGGCTGGCTCTCGATCCTGTTGTGGCTGGCTTGCGGTTGCTGGTGCTCGCTGCGGTGTGCGTGCGAAGCGGTGCGGCTTCTACTCGGAGGCGCCGGGCTGGGGTGGCTCGGAGGCCGCCATGGCCGCCTCGGCCTCCAGCCTACGGCGGTGCCGGGCCTGAGCCTGCTTGTCAGGAGCGAGCACCATCACCATGTTGCGTCCGTCCTGGCGGGGCTGGAACTCCACCTTGCCGACGTGTTCCACGGTTGCAGCCACATCGTCGAGGATCTTCTTGCCCAGTTCGGGATGCTGGACCTCCCGGCCCCGGAACATGATCGTGACCTTGACCTTGTTGCCCTCACCCAGGAACTTCTCGACCCTGCGAGTCTTGGTCTCGAAGTCGCCCCGGCCGATCTTGGGCCGGTACTTCATCT
>VYCW01000089.1 GCA_009843735.1 Acidimicrobiaceae bacterium
TGGCGGTCGGGGAGATGTCGGTCGAGGTGCGGGTCGAGGGCGAGACCGGCCAGCCATTCGCCCCGGGCGACGACGTGACCATCAGCTGGGATCACGGTGCGGCCGCCGTGGTCGCCGATTAGAGGATGCAGCCCGCCGGCCGGACCTCGGAGACCACCGGGGCCTCCGGGGAGAAGGCGGCCGCTCAGGCTCAGCGGCGCCAGGGGATGCTCCTGGCCTCGCCCGGAGCCCTCTACTTGCTGATCTTCTTCGTCGCTCCGCTCGCGCTGATCTCGGTCTACTCCTTCGCCACCCGCACCTCCACCGGCCGGACATCGCTGAGCGGCTGGAACGTCGAGTCGTACCGGGCCATCGGCGACGACATCATCGTGGGCATCGTCGGACGGTCGGCCTGGCTGGCCACCCTCACCACCGCCCTGTGCCTCGCGGTCGGCTACCCCTTTGCCTACTACCTGGCGACCCGGCCGCGGCATGTGCGAGCCATCCTGCTGGTGCTGGTCATGATCCCGTTCTGGACCAACGGGCTGGTACGGGTCTTCGCCATCCGCTTCCTGCTTGGGTCGAACGGCCCCGCCTCAGCACTGAGCGAGAGCCTGGGCTTCGGGACGTTCCGGATCCTGTTCACCCCGACCGCGGTGACTATCGGGATGGTGTACAGCTTCCTGACCCTCATGGTCCTGCCGTTGTATGTCGCCCTCGAGCGCATGGACTGGAGCCTCACCGAGGCGGCTCGCGACCTCTACGCCAGCGGCTCCAAGGCGTTCTGGAAGGTCACGCTGCCCCTCACCAAGTCGGGGATCGTGGCCGGATCGGTGCTGGTGTTCGTTCCCAGCTTCGGCTCCTACGTGGTCCCCGACATCCTGGGCGGTGCCAAGACGCTGCTGATCGGCTCCTACATCGCACGCCAGTTCCGGGACGCCCGGAACTGGCCGCTGGGGGCGGCGCTGAGCGTGCTGCTGATCGCAGCCATGCTGATCGCGGTGGCGCTCAACCAGCGCTCCGGCAGCGGCGCGGAGGGCGGCGACCGGCCCCGGGGTCGAAGGCGCCGGCGCGCCCGGGATGAGCCCGAACCCGTGACGGCGGCCGTGTGATGGCCGGAGTCGTCGAGACCGGACTGGGACAGCGCACCCGGCGCTGGCTGGCCGCCTGGGCGTGGGTGGTCTTCGCCTTCCTGTACGTGCCCATCGCCGTGCTGGTGGTCTTCTCGTTCAATGCGTCGTCCCGGGTAAACATCTGGGGGGGCTTCTCATTCCAGTGGTACGGCGAGGCCCTCGGCAACGAGGTGATCACCTCGGCTATACGGGTGTCGCTCATCGTGGCGGCGGTCTCCACCGCCGTCTCGGTGGTGCTGGGCACCGCAGTGGCGCTGGCGCTCGACCGCTACCGGTTCCGGGGTCGCCGGGCACTCGACGGCACCATCTACCTGCCCATCGTGATCCCCGACATCACCATGGCGGTGATGCTGCTGGTGTTCTTCGCGGAGGCGTTCAAGCTCATCGACTCCTTCGGCCCCCGCTTCACTCTCGGGATCTCCACCGTCGCGCTATCCCACATCGCGTTCAACATCTCGTTCGTGTGCGTGGTGGTCCGGGCGAGGCTCGACCAGTTCGACCGGACCCTGGAGGAGGCCGCCCGCGACCTGTACGCCACGGGATGGCAGACATTCCGGCGGGTCACCCTGCCGCTGATCATGCCCGGGATCGCGGCCGGAGGCCTGCTCGCCCTGACCCTTTCGCTCGACGACGTGGTGATCTCGGCGTTCGTGGCCGGCCCGGGCTCGACAACCCTGCCCGTGTACGTGTTCAGCAGCATCCGGCGGGGCGTCACCCCCGAGCTGAACGCCATCTCCACCCTGATGCTCGCCGCGTCGATCACGCTGGTGCTGGGCTCGCTCGCCCTCCAGCGCCGCCGAGCCAGCGCATCGCAACAGACTCAAGTCCTATAGTTCTGTCGTTCACTAGTGAACCCAGGAGGGAAGATTCGATGAGTTCGATGACTAGGACGAGCGCGACGCGCCGGCACGCCCGTGGCCGCAACCGACGGGCCCGGTTGATCCTGCTCGGCGGGATCGTCGGCATAGCCAGCCTGCTGGCCGCGGCCTGCGGCGACGACGAGGCCGACGAGCCAGCCGCCGCTCCGGAGACGACCCAGGCTCCGGCTACGGCCGAGGAACCGGCAGAGGAAGCCGCACCGGCCGAAGAATCAGCACCGGCCGAAGAATCAGCACCGGCCGAGGAAGCCGCACCGGCCGGACCGGCCGCGCATTGCGCAGCCGGTGAGACCGACGGCGACCTCACCTTCTACAACTGGGCCGAGTACATCGACGACGAGCTCCTCGCCGCGTTCGAGGCGGAGACCGGCATTAATGTGGAGTACTCGACCTACGAGTCCAACGAGGAGATGCTCACCAAGGTCGAGTCGGGCGCAGCCATCTACGACTTGGTGGTGCCGTCGGACTACATGGTCGACACGATGCGCCGAGACGACCTGCTGCTCGAGCTGAACTTCGACGCCATACCCAACGCGGCCAACATCGGCCCCGAGTTCGCCAACCCGCCGTTCGACCCCGAGCACAAGTACAGCGTCGCCTACCAGTGGGGCACCACGGGCATCGGCATGTCCTACGAGGTGCTCGAACTGCTGGGCGGCGAGTCCACCTGGGCGGTGATCTTCGATCCGGCCACCGCCGCCCTGGTGCCGGGCAGCATCTCGATGCTCGACGACGCCCCCGAGACGGTGTCGGCCGCGCTCAAGTACCTCGGCTACAGCATCGAGGACGTGATCAACAACCGGAACGAGGACGCGGTGCGCGAGGCCGGCGAACTGCTGAGGGCCACCAACGACCGGCTGCTCAAGTACGACTCGGTCACCTTCGGCGACGACCTGGTCAACGGAGAGGTGGACGTGGCCCACGGCTGGAGCGGCGGGTTCTTCCTGTCGTTCTTCGAGGCCGACGCCTACGAGGACTACGTCTACACCATCCCGGCCGAGGGCGGGGTCCGCTGGGTCGACAACATGGCGATCCCCCACAACGCCGACAACATCTGCTCGGCGCACGCCATGATCAACTTCCTGACCGACGCCGAGAACGGGGCCACGCTGACCAACTGGACCTACTACGGCAGCCCCAACGCGGCGTCCACGCCCTACATCCTGGACGAGATTCTCGAGGACCCGGGCATCTACCCGCCGCCGGAAGTCAACGCCCGGCTAGAGCTGATCCCCCATGCGGGCGACATGGCCCTGCTCATCCAGGACATGCATAGTCAAGCCAAGAGCTAGCAATCAGACACTGACGGTCGGGGCGTCCCGTCCCGGGCGCCCCGGCCGGCAACTGGCAGCGATGTGCACGGTATGCATGCATTGTGCTGCCAGTTCATGAGGCGTCCGGCCGCTCAGCTGGAACTGGCAGCGATGTGCACGGTATGCGTGCATTGTGCTGCCAGTTTCGAAGCGGAACCGGTTTGCGATACTGGAGCCCATGGCTGCGGCGACTTACGAGCGCGACGGGCACGTCGCCACCATCACCTACAACCGCCCGGAAGCCCTCAACGCGGTCAACGGGGCCATGCGCAAGGCTCTGGACGAGGCGTGGGAGGCCTTCCGGTCCGACACCGAGGCTTGGGTGGCCATCGTCACCGGCACGGGCCGGGCCTTCTGCGCGGGCGCCGACCTCAAGGACCCGGAGGGCTCGACGGGGGACTGGCCGGGCTCGTTCTGGGAGTGGCCCACCATCACCACCTTCGAGTCGGGCATGGAGATCTGGAAGCCGACCATCGCCGCGGTCAACGGTCCGTGCATCGGCTACGGCCTCACCGCGGTGCTGGCCTGCGACTTCGTGCTGGCCTGCGACCGGGCCACCTTCGCCTACCCCGAGGTCCGCATCGGCGTGCCCACCATCGTCGGTGCGCTGCGACTGCCCGATCGGGTGGCGTGGCCCGACGCCCTGGAGCTGCTGCTGACCGGCGAGACCATCGACGCGGCCAGGGCCAAGGAGACCGGCCTCGCTTGGAAGGTCGTACCCCACGACGATCTCATGGCCGAGGCCCGCACGTTGGCCGACCGGCTGTGCGCGGGCGCGCCGCTGGCCGTGCGGGCCACCAACGAGATGGCCCGCCGGGGGCGCACCATGGGATGGACTGAGGCAGTGCGCATGGGCGAGACCATGCGCCGGGTGGCGTCCAACACCGCCGACGCGGCCGAGGGCGTCGAGGCCTGGAAGAAAGGCCGTCCCCCGAACTGGCAAGCCCGCTGAGTACGAACCGCTGGTTCGCATGGGGTCGATTCGAATTAGGGCGGCACAGACCGCGGATGCCGGTTCCATCGCGAGGGTCCACAACGACTCGCGGCGGACCACATACGTCGGCATCATGCCGGCGAACCATCTGGCCAACCTGTCGGACGAGACCTGGGAGGCAAGATGGGAGGAATACCTTACGCCCGGCCAGTTCGCCTCCACGACCTTCATTGCCGAGACCACGGGCGGCGAGATCATTGGGTTCACCAGCGGCGGCCCCGAACGCCTGGGTGATCCCACGTTCCTGGGTGAGATCTACGCCATCTACCTGCTCCAAGACCACCAGCGTCGGGGCGTGGGAAAGCGGCTCTTCGCCGCCATGGTGCAACAGTTGCGGTACGACGGGTTCGCTTCGATGCTGCTGTGGGTGTTGGAGGACAACTTTCCGGCCCGCCGGTTCTACGAGTCGCTGGGTGGCGAGCAGGTCAGTCGCAAGACCACCACCTTCGGCGGGACGGAGCTGACTGAAGTGTCCTACGGCTGGAAGGACCTTGCTGTGATCGCTTGATGCCCTGCCCGGCCGGGGCAACGGGCGCCTCACGAACTGGTAGCACAATGCACGCATGCCGTGCACAACGCTGCCAATTCCCGGATCGGGGACTTCGAACCGGGTCGTACGCTTGCGGCATGACCACCATTACTGCCGACGTCAAGATTGAGCCCGGCGCTGAGTTCTCGGTGGAGCTGCGGTCCGGGTCGCACCTGTGGCACGCCGACGAGCCCACCGACGTGGGCGGGGCCGACACCGGCCCCAATCCCTACGAGCTGCTGCTGTCGTCGGTGGCCGCCTGCACTTGCATCACCGTGTCGATGTACTGCCGCCGCAAGGGCTGGAGCCTGCACTCGGTCTCGGCCAGCTACACCCACGACCGGGTGCACGCCAACGACTGCGACGACTGCGAGTCCGAGTCGTCGGGCTACATCGACCGGGTGCGCAGCCAGATCTTCATCGAGGGCGACTTCGACGACGACCAGCGTTCCCGCCTAGCCGACATCGCCCGCCGCTGCCCGGTACACAAGACCCTCGAGCGGGGTCTGACGTTCACCACCGAGACCGTGTTCGCGGGCTGATGGACGACCCCGGCCACTCCCGGATCCCGATGATCGTCAGCGTCGACGACCACGTGGTCGAGCCGCCCCACGTGTGGCAGGAGTGGCTGCCGGCCAAACACCGGGAAGCCGGCCCCCGGATCGAGCGCCACCGTCTCGGTGAGTTGAAGTACACCGCCGGGACCACCTACACCTACGACCTCGACCCGGCCGACGGCTCCGGCGACTGGTGCGACATCTGGTTCTACGAGGACGACATGTACCCCCACAAGCGCCACGTGGCCGCGGTCGGCTTCGACCGCGACGACATGACGCTGTCGCCGATCACCTACGACGAGATGCGCCCCGGCTGCTACCAGCCCGAGGCCCGGGCGGCCGACATGCTGGCAAACCACGTGGACCTCTCCCTCAGCTTCCCGACGTTCCCCCGCTTCTGCGGCCAGACCTTCCACGAGGCCGACGACCGCGAGCTCGCGCTGGCCTGCATCCACGCCTACAACGACTGGATGGTCGAGGAGTGGTGCGGGCAGAGCGGCGGGGTGCTGGTGCCGCTCATCATCATCCCGCTGTGGGACGCCGAGCTGGCCGCGGCCGAGGTCCGCCGCAACGCCGAGCGGGGCTGCCGGGCGGTGTGCTTCAGCGAGATCCCGGCCAAGCTGGGCCTGCCGTCGATCCACACCGGCTTCTACGAGCCGTTCATCACGGCCTGCGAGGAGACCGGCACCGTGATCTGCATGCACATCGGGTCGAGCTCGCAGATGCCGCTCACCTCGGCCGACGCCCCCACCGGGGTGGCGGCCACCCTCAGCTTCAACAACGCCATGGCGTCGCTTTCGGACTGGCTGTTCTCGGGCATCCTGCCCCGCCACCCCAAGCTGAAGATCGCCTACAGCGAAGGCCAGATCGGCTGGCTGCCCTACATCCTCGAGCGGGCCGACACCGTGTGGGAGGAGCACCGGGCCTGGGCCGACACCAAGCGGCTGGTGCCCGAGCCCCCGTCGACGTACTGGTACCGCCACGGGTTCGGCTGCTTCTTCCGCGACCGCCACGGCCTGGCCAGCCTCGACGAGGTCGGGGTGGACAACGTCACCTTCGAGACCGACTACCCCCACACCGACTCCACCTGGCCCAACACGCTGCAGGTGGCGACCGAGATGTTCGCCGGCCTCGACGACGAAACCGTCTACAAGATCGTGCGGGGCAACGCCCTGCGGATGCTCGAGCTCACCGATTGACGCCGTAGGAGCGTCCCCGAATGGGTCCGACAGCCTGACGGGAGCTTTGTTATGGTGGGCGAATGAACGACACCCATAAGCCTCGCAAGACCTATCGTGCCCTGCTCATCGCGATCGCAGCGGCATTTGCCCTGATCGCCGCGGCCTGCGGCGACGACAGCGACGACACGGCCGACACCGCGCCCGCAACCACGGCCGCGCCTGAGACAACGGCCGCGCCGGAGACGACGGCCGCGCCCGAACCGGCCGCGGAAGCACCCAAGATGGCCATCATCTACTCGGCTGAGTGGAACGACGGATCCTGGGGCGAGGCTGCGTTCGACGGCGGCAACAAGCTCCTGGCCGACGGGACCATCTCCGACGTAGTGATGGTCGAGAACGTGCCTCCGGGAGCCGAGGCCGAGAGAGCGCTGCGCGACTTCGCCGAGCAGGGATACAACCCGATCGTGGCCCACTCGTTCAACTACGGCGACAACGTCAAGACCGTCGGCGCCGAGTTCCCCGACACGATCTTCGCCTACGCGGGCGGGTTCGGCGACGTGGCCGGCAATGTCGGCGACTACGACCAGCCGTTCTACGAGGCGTCCTACCTCTCGGGAATCCTGGGTGCCGGCGCCACCGACGGCGGGAACGTCGCCGGCGCGGGGGGCTTCGAGATCCCGGTCTGTGTCGGGATGTACCACGCCTACCTGGCCGGGGCCCGCGAGCTCAGGCCCGAGACCGAGGGCTCGTTCGTGGCTGTGGGCGACTGGATCGACGTGCAGTTGGCCAAGGAGGCCGCCCTCGGGCAGGCCGACGCCGGGGCGACGATGTTCGTAGGTTGCGGCCAGGGCCCGACCTTCGGGCAGATCGAGGCAGCCAACGACATCGGCGGCGTGTCCACCGGCTACGTGGGCGACATGGCCGCGCTGGGCGAGTCCGTGCTGAGCTCCTTCGTCTGGCGTCTCGACCGGGTGTTCGAGCAGATGGTTGCCGATGTGGCCGCGGGCCAGACCGAGGCCCGCTACTACTCGGTGCCCTTGGCCGACGGCGGGATGGACGTCCTGATCTCTCCCGGGGGTGAGGCGAAGATCTCCCAGGAGGCGCTCGACCTGTTCGACCAGCGACTCTCGGAGATCCAGGACGGCAGCTTCGCCGTGCCCTTCGTAGGCGAGAACTGAGCCCACAGGCTCAGCCAGCTCCGGCCGAAGCCCACTTGGACCAGTCACAGCCGCCAGAACAAGTTCCAGCCGCCGTGATGCGGTCGGTGTCACGCCGCTTCGGCGAGACGGTCGCGCTGGACGGGGTGGACTTTGAGGCGCGCCCCGGCGAGATACACGCGCTGCTCGGAGCCAACGGGGCGGGCAAGACGACGCTCATGCGGATACTGGCCGGCCTCGACAGCCCCGACGCCGGGACGGTCGAGGTGTTCGGCCAGCGCATAGAGCACTTCGAGCCCGGACCCATACGGGCGCTCGGAGTGGCGCTGGTTCAGCAGCACTTCACGCTGGTCCCCACCCTGACCGCGTCCGAGAACCTGGTGCTGGCCCGGCCCGAGGGAGCGCTCCTGCCCCCGGGCCGCACTGCCGGTGCGCGGGTCCGGAGACTGGTCGAGCAGTTCGGCCTCGAAGTACGCGACGGTGTGCCCGCCTCGCAGCTGTCGGTGGGCGAGCGGCAGCGGCTCGAGATCCTGCGGGCTCTCGACGCCGACGCCAAGATCCTGCTGCTGGACGAGCCGACCGCAGTGCTGACCGACGTTGAGGCCGAACGGCTTCTCGGCGTGGCCCGGGCCCTCGCCGACCAGGGCCGGGCCCTGGTGGTGATCACCCACCGCCTCGCCGAGGTCGAGGCCTGCGACCGGGTGACGGTGCTGCGGGAGGGGATCGAGGCGATAAGCGACGGCGCGGTCGGCGGTTACACCCGGGCCGATCTGGCCTCGGCCATGATCGGCACCGACACGTCTGGAACGATCACGGCACGGACCACCCGCCGAACCGAGGCCGGCCCGGTGTGCCTGCGGGTCCGGGACGTGTCGCTGGGGCGGGTGTCGAGCCTGTCCCTGGACATCGGCGAGGGCGAGATCGTGGGTATCGCTGGCGTCGACGGCAACGGCCAGTCCGAACTCGAGGCGGCCCTGTCGGGCAGGAGCGCAGCCGAGTCGGGCGAGGTTTCCATCAGCGGAGAATCGATCGCGGCCGGAGACCCGCGGTCCCGCCGGGCCCAGGGCCTGGCGTACATCCCCTCGGACCGATATTCGTGGGGCCTGATCGGACCGATGGACCTCTCCGACAACCTCGAACTGGGCCGGGTCCTCCCCATCCGGCCGAACCGACCCGCCCGCCACAAGGCGGCCCGCCCGTCACTGGACCACTGGGATGTGCGCACGGCCGGGCCGCACGCCAAGACGAGCTCGCTGTCGGGCGGCAACGCCCAGAAGCTGGTCCTGGCCCGGGAGCTGGACGAGCACCCCAGCGCGGTGCTGGCGTGCTACCCGACACGGGGCCTCGATCCCGAGGCGGCCGACACGGTGGCCACCCGTCTCGTGGCCGCAGCCGAAGCCGGCTGCGCAGTGCTGTGGATCGGGGCCGAACTCGACGAACTGCTGGCTGTGTCCGACCGGATCGAGGTCCTCTACGACGGCACGCTGTTCGGACCCTACCTGCCGCCCTTCGACCGGGCCGCCATCGGCCTGGCCATGGCCGGCGACGCGGCCGACAGGGCCCGCACGGCAACCGGCGGGGAGCCGGGACCGCCATGACCACGGTCGCCCGCACCGCCCGGCCACCGCGATGACCGACTCCGACACGCGCCAGCCCGCTCCGTCGGTGACCCCCTCACCGAAGTCGACCTGGCCCCCGAAGCTCGACGGCTGGCTGGACGCAGTAGCCCGCCGGGCCACAGCCGAGGGGATCCTGTCGTCAATCCTGGTGCCCCTGGTCTCCGCGCTGGCTGCGCTGGTCGTGGGCGGTGTGCTGATAGCCATCGACGGCGTCAACCCGCTGTCGGTGTATGGCGCCATCCTTCAAGGGGTATTCACCAAGTCGAGGGGGTTCAGCTACACGGCCACGGTGGCGACGCCTCTGGTGCTGATCGGCGTGGGCTACGCGCTGGCTTACCGGGCCCGGGTGTTCACCATCGGAGGCGAGGGACAGTACCTCGTGGGTGCGGTGGCGGGCACGGCCGTAGTGACCGCGGGCGGCGTCGGCGACCTTCCCCGAGTGGTGCTCATCGTGGTGGGCCTCGGTGCGGCCATCGTGGCCGGCGCGCTGTGGGGAGGGCTGGCGGGAGTGCTGGCCAACCGGTTCGGGGCGAGCATCGTGATCTCCACGCTGATGCTGAGCTTCATCGGCGACAGCCTCCTGCAGTGGGCGGTCCGCGACGGCATCCGCGACCCGGATTCCTACAACGCCAACAGCCGGCCTATCTCGGCGGCCGCGCTGCCCAGCTTCTTCGGACAAAAGACCCACCTCGGCTTCCTGTTCGCGCTGGTGCTGGTGCCCATCGCGTGGTGGCTCATCCGGCGGCACCGCTGGGGATTCAGGATCGACGCCCGCGGCCACAATCCGGGAACGCTCAACGCCAACGAGTTCTCCTCGGCCAGGGTCACGCTCAGCGTCCTGGTCGTGGCCGGCGGCCTCGCGGGCCTTGCCGGGATGGTCGAGACCACTGGCGTGAACGTGCGCCTGGGTCAGGAGGCCTCGGTGGGCTACGGCTGGGACGCGATCATCGTGGCGCTGATCGGCCGCCTCCATCCTCTCGGGGTGCTGGTCGCGGGGCTGGGCATGGCCGGGCTCACCATCGGCTTCGAGTCGGCCCAGCGCCAGTTCGAGCTGCCCTCGTCGCTGGTGTCGCTCATCACGGCGTTCGTCATCATCTTCGTGGTGTGGGGAGACGCCATCGCGGCCCGCTGGAAAGAGTCCCGCTGATGGACACGCTGTTCAGCATCGCCACCGTCGAGGCCGGCATCCGGCTGGGCCTGCCCGTCGCCCTCGCTGCGCTGGGCGCCATCATCAACGAGCGCAGCGGCGTGCTCAACCTCGGGCTCGAGGGGATGATGCTCTCCGGCGCTCTTGGGGGCTACATCGTGAACGACGCCACCGGTTCCCCCTGGATCGGCCTGCTCGCCGGTCTGCTGGTGGGCGCGTTGACCGGCGGCGTCTTCGCCGGCTTGGTCGTGACCTTCCGGACCAGTCAGGTGGTCACCGGGATCGCCTTCACCATCGTGGCCATCGCCGCCACCACCTACCTGTTCCAGCTGCGCTGGGACATCGGCGAGCTGCCCCCGCGGGTGGAGCGGCTGGGCATGTGGCCCCTGGTCGCGCTGACCCTGGTGTGCGTGGCGGGCGTCTGGTTCCTGTTCCGCCGCACGACGCTGGGGCTGACGATCAGCGCGGTCGGGGAGTCCCCCGAGTCGGCCGACGCTCTGGGCTACAACGTGGTCCTTATCCGCTGGATGGCGACCATCGCCGGGGGCGCCCTCGCCGGACTGGGCGGCGCGGTGCTAGTCAACGGGCCGCTGGGGCTGTTCATCGAGGAGGTCACCGCGGGCCGGGGCTGGGTGGCCCTGGCGCTGGTGGTGTTCGCGGGATGGCGGCCGGTTCCTGCGGTGGCCGGCGCCTTCCTGTTCGGGCTGTGCGACGCGGCCCAACTGCGCCTCCAGGGGACGGCCACGGAAGTGCCCTACGAGGTGTTCCTGGCGCTGCCCTATGTGGTGACGCTGATCGCGCTGGTGGTGAGGGCCCGGCGCAGCCACACCCCCGCCGCCCTCGGCGATCCCTACGTTCGGGGAGCCAGCTGAGAAGTAGTCGCCAAGCCCGCTACGCCTGGGCCGGCGCCGCGAAGAAGACTCCAGGCATCGGGGTGAAGCCGTCGATGCGCTTGACCCGGTCGGTCCAGCGGTGCAGGGCCGGGTAGTCCTGCCTGCTGACGCCGCCCTCCTCCGACAGGATCACGTCGGGGAACAGGGCCAGGTCGGCGATGGTGGGATGGTCGGTGGGGACCAGCCAGTCGTAGCCCTCCTGCTCGGCGAACCAGAGGTGCTCGTCGGCCACCCGGAACAGCCGGTGGGCGCCGGCGCGGACCGCGTCGATGTCGAAGTCGTAGTGCAGCGAGTCATGCAGCCGGGCGGCCGAGGCGGTGCTGGTGGTGCCCTCGCAGAACAGCAGCCACTGGGCCGTCTTGGCCAGCAGTTCGGGGTCGCTGGTGGGATACCACCGGCCGCTCGGGTCGTACCTGGCCGCCAGGTAGATCAGGATGGCATGGGCGTCGCGCACCATGAAGCCGTCGTCGTCGAGCACCGGGATGTGCCCCAGCGGGTTGATCTCCAGGAAGGCCTCGGACTTGTGCTCCATGCCCGGGAAGAACTCGATGGTGATCGCCTCGTAGTCGAGGCCGAGGATGCTGAGGAACAGGCGCTGCTTGTAGCAGTTGGCCGACAGCTCGTAGTTGTAGAGCTTGATCACCGCGTCCTCCCTAGAGATCCAGCACGAGGCGATCGGAGGTCGCCCGGGACACGCAGGTGAGCATCCGGTCGCCGGCCGCCCGCTCCGAGCGGCTCAGATAGACGTCCTGGTGGAGGATGTCGCCCTCCAGCACCGACGCCAGGCAGGTGCCGCACGCGCCCTGCTCGCATGACGACGGCATGTCTATGTCGTGCGCCCTCAGCGCTTCGAGCACGGTCTGGGCGGGCTCGACCCGAAGCGTCAGCCCGGAGCGGGCCAGCGCCACGTCGAACGCGGTGGAGTCGTCGATCTCGGTGGGGTTGGCGAAGTACTCGAAGTGCACCGACTCCTCGGGCCAGCCGAGTTCGTCGGCGATCCTGGTGGTGGCCTCGATCATCGGCGCGGGCCCGCACACGTACATCTGGGCCGAGAGGGTGTGCTCGCCCAGGATCCGCTCGATCTCGGTGGCCGTCTGCTGCGGTGAGAGCCCAAGATGCTCGACGACGGCGTCACCGAGCGACGACACCAGCTCATCGAACGGCAGGAACCGGCGGTCCCGGACGAAGACGTGCATCTCGAAGGCGAGACCGGACTGGCGCAGCGTCTGGGCCATCGACAGCAGCGGGGTGATCCCGATCCCGCCGGCCAGCAGCACGGTGCGTTCGGACGCCCGGCTGAGGGTGAAGTTGTTGCGGGGCTCCGAGATGGCCAGCACGTCACCCTCGCGGACCGTCTCGTGGAGGCACACCGACCCGCCGCCCGACTCCGGCTCGAGTTTCACCCCGATGCGGTAGCAGCCAGACTCGCCGGGCCCGTTGGTCAGCGAGTACTGGCGGACCAGACCGTTGGGCAGGTGGACGTCGATGTGGGCCCCGGCCTGGAATCCGGGGAGCGGCGAGTCGATCGACTCCAACTCGAAGCCGGCCACATCGGCGGCTACGGACCATTTGCGGGCGACCCGGACACGCAGCGGCGCCCTCCGGCCCGCGCCCAGCTCGGGCATGCCGGACAACTCCACGCTCACCGGCGCGATCTCCACCTGGATCGGCTCCGGCATCGGTTCGAGCGCGGCCTGATCCTCGACGCGGTCGCGCAGCCGGCTCAGCAGGTGATTGTGGTGCCGGAGCACAGCGAGACGAGACCCATCCGGCGGCCGTGCGTCGAGCACGCCCCGGATCACGCTGCGGTGGGCGTCGACGGGCTGGACCCACAGCACGACATGGGTCTCATCGTCTCCGTCGGTGGCTCGCAGAATGATCCGCAGGTCGTCCCGCTCGACGGTGGCCACATCCCAGCCGCCCTCCGGGGATCGGTACGAGCGCCAGTCGGCCTCGGCAGCAGGGCGCTGCGTCACCGCCGCGGACGGCTGGAACCGGTAGCCGGCCAGCGCATCGGCCACCTTCGAGGGCGGCGCGTTCACAACGATGGGGCGCAGCGGCGTGAGAGCGCCCGCCTCCAGCAGGTCCACGGCCGGCGGACCGGCCTGTCCGGAGTCTTGGGGCTCGACGGAGCCCCACACCAGGCCGTAGCGCTCGGCCACCGGGTAGGTGCGGTTGCAGACCGAGCGGGCCGGGGCGTCGGCGGGATGCGCGGGGATGTAAGTACAGCTGGCGGTGCGGTTGGCGTAGCGCCATCCGTGGTAGCGGCACATGAGCTCGGCGCCGTCGTTGATGCCCAGAGTCAGCCGGCTTCCCCGGTGCAGGCAGCGGTTCTCCCAGAGGTTGACGGCGTCGTCGTCAGCCCGCCAGGCGACCAGCTCGCGGCCCAATATCTGAGCGTGGTATGTGGTGCGGTAGGTCAGGTCGGCCGAGGACGCGACCGGATGCCACGTCACGCGGCCTCCGGAATGACGCCGTAGGTGATGCCGAGGTCCGACAGCCACCGCCGGTACGTGATCGAGGACTTGTCGGCCCGGATCGGCGTCTCGGCCCGGGGGGCGAGGGGAAGACGCCGGGGCATCTGGTTCTCGATGATCGGCTTGTCCTGCCCGAAGATCTTCTGCTGGAAGATCTTCAGCTCGGAGTCGGTGTTGGTGTGGTCGACCATGCACAGGAAGTTGTGGGCCACGATCTGCTCCTCGGTCACCGCCTGAACGAAGATGGCGATGGCGTCCAGGCGGCTGGGGTCGGGCGGCGCCGTCTTGTAGAGCATGGCCACGTAGGGATGCGGCACCCGGTAGGTGTACTCGGTCATCTGGCCCTTGGTGGCGGCCAGCGCCGCGAGCGGTTGGTAGAAGAGGCAGCGGGTGGCCAGGACCTCGTTGTCCTCGGTGATGTCGACGTCGTACTCGACCACCTCGGTGTGGGGCTCGACACCGAGGATGCCGGTGTGAACGTACGGGAAGTGGCCCATGTCCAGGAAGTTCTCCACGGCCCGGGGCGCCGAGGTGTGCACCCCGATCGAGGCGGCCGCGAAGGTGCGGCGGTCGGATTCGTCGAACTCGGGGATGGAGAACAGCCGGTCGGGCGGGTCTCCGTACGAGGTCCAGACGAAGCAGAACCGGTCGATGACGGGAAGGCGTTCGGTGATCCGGGCTGCGTCGACGGGCATGCCTGGCCGGAGCGCCGGATCGGTTCGCCACGCGACGGGCTGACCGTCACCGTCGAGGGTGTAGCTCACTGAGTCGCCGAGTAGTCGGGTGGTGTGGACCCGGCCCGGCTTGATCTCGGCCGCGGCCGAGATCGGATGCCACATGTTCAGGACCACTGGATCGGTACACGGACTCGCTGCTATGGCCACGGCTCTGCCTCCGGAGGTTCTGATCGCACGAGACCCAGACTACGTACGGGGCGTCGGTTGAGTCTCGCCGAGGGGTCCCGGTGAGTATCCCACACCGGCTGCTGCGGCTAGTCTCGCCGCGGCCGCCGGATAGGAGCACGGGCGATGAACGAGCCAGCCTGGACGATGGGCATCGAGGAGGAGTACCTGCTCGTCGAGCGCGACACCGGGGCCCTCATCACCAAGCAGCCTCCCGGCCTGCTGGAGAAGGTGGCCGACCTGCGCCACGGTCTGGTGGCCAGGGAGCTGTTCAGCTCGCAGATCGAGATCGGCACGGGCGTGTGCACCAACATGAAGGAACTGCGGGCCGACATCGGGCTGTTACGCCTGGCGGTGACCGAGGCCGCCGCCGAGTACGGCATGGTGCCCATCGCGGCCTCGTCCCATCCGTTCGCGAGGTGGCACTCGCAGCAGTACACCGACGCGGAGCGCTACCAGGCCCTCACCAGGGATCTGCAGGCCGTGGCCCGGCGGATGGTCATCTCCGGCCTGCACGTCCATGTCGGCATCGAGGATCCCGACCTGCGGATCGACCTGATGGACCAGATGGCCTACTTCCTGCCCCACCTGCTGGCCCTGTCGACCTCGTCGCCGTTCTGGGAGGGGCGCGACACCGGCCTCAAGTGCTACCGCCTGGCGGTGGGCGAGGCGCTGCCCCGCACCGGGTTCCCGGAGAAGTTCAGCTCGTGGTCGGAGTTCGAGCGCCATGTTGAGGTGCTCGTGCAAGCCGGGATCATCGAGGACTCAACCATGGTGTGGTGGCACATCCGCCCGTCGGATCGCTACCCCACCGTGGAGATGCGGGTGACCGACCTGCCCACCAGGATGGAGGACACCATCGCGCTGGCCGCCATGTACGTCTGCCTGATGAGGATGCTCTGGCGGCTCAAGCTGGAGAACCGCCGCTGGCGCAGCTACGCCAACTTCCTGCTGTCGGAGAACCTGTGGCGGGCGGAGCGCTACGGGATAAGCGGCGAACTCATGGACTTCGGCAAGGGTGTGCTGGTGCCCTTCGTCGACCTGCTGGAGGAGCTGATCGAGCTGGTCCGGCCCGATGCCGAGGCCCTGGACTGCACCGAGGAGATCGAGCACACCCGCACGATCTGCGAACGGGGCACCTCCGCCGACCGCCAGCTGGCGGCGTACCACGGGGCGCTCAAGGAGGGCGCCACCGAAGACGAGGCCCTCAAGGCCGTGGTCGACCTGCTGATCGCCGACACCCTCGCACCCCCCACCAGATAGCTGCCGCTAGCTCGCCCTGGCTTCGAATTCGCCTCCCGGCCGGCGGGTCCTGTCACGGGCGCGCCCTGGCGCCGCAAGCGGCGCCATTGCTTGCCACCGTGCCACCCCCCGGCCTTGCCGTCGATCCCCCAGCACGCTTGGCGCGCGCGTATGCTGGCGACGTGGCCGGAGCGGTGGTGATGGTGATCGTGCTGGTGGTGCTGTTCCCGGTGGTCGTGCTGATGGGCACCGGGATACTGGCTGCTGCCCTGGGCAGCTTCCTCAAGGCCGACTCCGACGCCGCCAACCGCAGCGACGACGGCCCCAACGAGTACCTGGAGCTGGCCCGCAAGGAAGCCGAGACCGGCTATCCCCAGCTCGATGACGGGCACGGCGGGCGCCGGCGGCTCAACCTCCCAGGACGACTTCGCCGTTCCTAGAGGCCAAGACGCCTACCGGTCGGTGGGCCAGACCGGCGGGCATCTCCGGTCGATCCAGACCGCGGCGGCCACCGCGGCGAACACTGCATCGCTGCCGTTGACCGGCTCGGAGCCCTTGTCGACGACCTCGACCCGCACCTGCGGCATGTCGGCCGCGCTGACGATGCCGAAGGAGCGAACGGTGAGGTCGCGGACGGTGCCTTCTGGATCGACTCCGAGCGATTCGCTGGTCACCCACGAGTAGGCCATGTGGGCCGCGCCACTGCAGTAGGAGCGCAGAACGGTCTCGTCGAGGGCCCGGCCGGCCTGCACCTGCACGCTGATCGTCCCGTCGGCCTCCACCGTGGCGGTCGCCGAGCCACCCCCGGGACAGGCGATCCAGCCCGGCTCGCCCCGGACCGCGGCCAGCAGCGCCGCGGCCTCGGCCCAGCCCGCGCCCCTCACCTGCGAGGACGTCGGCGGTCCGGGCACATCGACCTCGGTCACGGCCAGTCCCGGCGCGTGCGCCCGGATCGCGGCGGCAATGCCCGGAGTGCGGGCCACCACCATCTCGCCGGTGCCGTCGGGCCGCACACCGGCAGCCACCGGCGGGCGCTTGGGGCCGAGCTCGGCCGTATCGGGACGGGACCACAGTACCCTCACCGGCTCGCCGTGGCGGTCGGCCAACCGGCGGGCAGCCTCGGCCACCGGCGACTGGAGCTTGCCCCCGAAGGCGCCGCCGTTGCCGAGCGGGGAGGCGGGCTCGCCGCCGGGCTCGCACCAGGCTGCGTCGGTCTCCAGGTACCCGGGCTCGGTCCAGTTCGTGCGCAGGGTGGCCGCCCAGTCCCCGGTCGGTACTTCCAGCGGCGGATCCCAGCTGGCGGTGGTGCGACGGCCGGGCACGCGGGCCGCGAGCCGCCGAGCCTCGACCAGGGTCTCGGCCACCACCCAGCCGTCGTCGTCGGCTGCCTCGCAGCCCTCTCCAGCCCGCACCGCCACCAGCGCGCCGTCCGGTGCGATGTCATCGGCGAAGCCGCCGGCTCCGAGAGCCACATGGGGCCCGGTCGACTGCAGCGTGCCTCCCTCGATGGTGGCCCGAAGGTCGGCGTCGGCCCGCCGGCCCGCGTCTCCGGGTCCCGCCACCTCGACCTGGCCGACCAGATGGGGGTACGCCTCCCAGGCGTCGAGGATGGGCTGCCAGCCGGTGCAGCGGCACAGATGGGCAGCCAGCGCCCGCGCCGCGGCATCCCGGTCGTCGTGGTCGGCACCCTTGACCTGCAGGCCTGCGAACCGGCAGATGATCCCGGGCGTGCAGAAGCCGCACTGGCTGCCGCCCGTGGCTGCGAACGCTCGAGCCCAGCCGTCCCGCACCCCAGCGTCGAGCCCTTCGAGGGTGGTGATGGCCCGGCCCGCCACCCGCCGGGCCGGGGTGACGCACGCCACTCGGGGCTGGCCGTCCACCAGCACGGTGCAGCAGCCGCACTGGCCCTGCGGGCTGCACCCGTCCTTCACCGAGCGCACCCCGAGCTGCTCCCGCAGCACGTCCAGCAGCGTCAGCCCCTCGTCCGCGACGACCACCGCCGCGCCGTCAACAACAATCTCGAAGCCTTCACCAACCCCAGCAGCCATAACCCCGCAGGCTAGATCGGACAAGCGGGATGCCCGAGGAGCGGCTCCGGAACGCGTCAGCCCGGTGTCGCCAGGGTCACGCCCGCGAAGCGCAGGAATCCCCTGTCGTACGACACGACTTCGCAACGGTGCTCGATCGCGAGAGCGGCCAAGTGCGCGTCATTGACGAGGTTCCCTCCAGTCCCCAGCGGATCGAGTAGGTCGCGTACAAGGGCGAGGTGGCGAGCGGTCGGTTCCACGACTACGGCAGAGGGCTGAGCCAGCCAGTCTTCGGCTTGCCGGATCGCCTCTTGGGGAGACAGAGGGGCGGGGAACAGGCGCCGGCTGGTGGTCAGCCGAAGAAACGCCAGCAACGCCACCCATGAGAACGCAACGGTGGCACCGCCGCTGAGCGCCCCATCGAGCCAGTCTCGCGACTCTGGATGCCGGGGCGCGTCCGTGTTGACCGCGTAGATGAGGACATTGGCGTCAACCAGCTTCACGAACCGATCTCCATCCGCCGGAGAAGTTCATCGTCCTCCAGCTTGCCGGCAATCTGCAGTGCCTTATCCAGATCGACCGTCGGAAGCCCCATGGACCTGGTCGTCGTCCTGAACTCCGGTGGTCCATCGATCGAGGCCCGTCCCTCGCGGACTAGGTCGTTGAGTGCCTGCTTGAAGGAGATCCGGTGCTCGTTCATCCGCTGCCGGATGATCTGCTCGGTGTCAGCGTCCAAAGTAACTGTAGTCCTCATGGTGACAGCATAGCATCATTGCCATTAGTGCATTGCTGTCAAGACGAATCTGGGACTGCGATCCCTAGTGTGACAGCAGACTATATGGGCGCCAGGGCGACACTCGTACCAACCACCGACGTCACGCGAGAGCTATGGGAATCCCCAGTGGCGCAGGTACGCGAGGCGGATCTCCTACTGGGAACGCACGCAACTGTGCCCGAGCGCCGCCCGTCTCAAGCGGCGGGCTAGCTGAAGCTCTGGCCGCAGCCGCAGCTTCGCTGGGCGTTGGGGTTGTCGATCGAGAACCCGGCTGACTGCAAGCCGTCGGAGTAGTCGAGCGTGGCTCCATCGAGCAGCATCGCCGACGAAGGGTCGACCACCACCTGGACGTCCCCGAACGTCGACTTGGTGTCGCCGTCGCCGACGTCGGTATCAAAATACATCTCATACGAGAAGCCCGAACAACCTCCCGGCCGGACCGCGACCCGAAGCGCTAGCCCCTCCTCGTTCTCGGCTTCAATCAGCTCCGACACCTTGGCCGACGCCTTCTCGGTGAGTGTGATCATGATGGCTCCCCATGCGGTGAGTGAGGTGCGACTGCTCTGGAGCCAACCTACCCACCACCGGCAGGTACTGCTACCGACCGACCAGATTGGCCCGGCAAGCACCACGGTAGCATCGGACCGTGACCACGACCGTGCCGACGGCCGAGGACGTCCTGGAACTGATGCGGGGTGTGGTCGATCCTGAACTGGGCAGCAACCTGGTGGAGCTGGGCATGGCCCGGGGCGCGCAGGTGTCCGATGACGGGCTGGTGCGCATCGAGATCGCCCTGACCACGGCGGGCTGCCCGCTGCGAGCCCAGATCCAGAAGGACGTGAAGGCCCGGCTGGAGTCCCTCCCGGGAGTCACCAAGGTGCGCATCGTGTGGGCCGAGCTGACCGCCGAGGAGAAGACAGCGGCCATGGCCAAGGCCCGCTTCAACGTGTCGCAGCGGGCGCCGGACACGGCCATCCCGCCCACCACCAAGGTGCTCATGGTGGCCAGCGGCAAGGGCGGCGTGGGCAAGTCCACGGTGACCACCAACCTGGCGGCCGCGCTCGCGGAGGAAGGGTTCAGCGTCGGGGTGATGGACGCCGACATCTGGGGGTACTCGGTTCCCCGGATGCTGGGCGTGGACGGGGACCTGCACTCCCGCGACGGCAAGATCGTGCCCCTCACCCGGGCCGTCGGCGACGGCCGTCTCGAGGTGGTGTCGATGGGCTTCCTGGTCGACCGGGAGGACTCGGCGCTGATGTGGCGGGGCCTGATGCTCAACCGGGCCGTGCAGCACTTCTGCGAGGACGTCCGCTGGAGCGACGACCTCGACTACCTGCTGATCGACATGCCGCCCGGCACCGGCGACGTGCAGATGGGCCTGGCCAAGATGCTGCCTCGAGCCGAGATGATCATCGTGACCACCCCGGCGACGGCCGCCCAGAAGGTGGCGGCCAGGGTGGTGGACATGGGCCGCAAGAACTACCTGCGCATCGTGGGCGTGGTCGAGAACATGAGCTACCTGGCCACCCCCGACGGCGGGCATCACGCCGTGTTCGGCTCGGGAGGGGGCGAGGCCCTCGCCGCGGAGGTCGGTGCGCCGCTGCTGGGCCGCATCCCCCTCGAGGCTGCCGTGGCCGACGGTTTCGACACCGGCGAGCCCGCCGTGCTGGGCGACGGCCCGGCAGCCGAGGCCTTCAAGGCGGCGGCCCAAGCCCTGTCGGAGGAGCACGTGCCACCGGTGGAGATGGCCGGCTGCAGCGCCCGCATGCTGGAAGCCGCCGTGGCCGCGCTCGACGCGGTGGACACGGCCGAAGCCTGACGGGCTGTCCCTAGGAACTTCTGTCGATTATCCACCTCTCGGGTGGCTAATTCACGGAAGTTCGGGGGTCGTCCAACTCAACCGTCAATCCGGGGCCGAGTTCTTGGTCGACACGGTGCTGGAACATGGGGACCAGCATCGAAGAGGGCATCACGCATTCGGCGCAGGCCTCGTCGGGAATGTGGAGCCGGAACGTGATGCGGCTCCCGGACTGCTCGGCGGTCAGGTCGGCGCGGTCAGCCCGGAGAGCCACAGCCAGGGACTCCACCACCGCGTCGAGGCTCCCCGGTCCGGCACCAGCGGCGGCGACGGGGCCGGCCTCGCCGTGCAGCAGCAGGCTCTCGACCGCGGGCGTGACCGCGTCGGCCAGAGCGGTCACCTGGTCCTCCGAGAGGCTGCCGATCGGATGCGGGACGGTGGCGAACGGGTAGTCGGCGAAGCCCTGCAGCTCGGCCATGACCTTGCCGGTGGTCGTGAAGGGCTCGGTCACGATGGCGGCCGCGGGCAGGCCGAGCTCCTCGAACCGGACGGCGTCGAGCACACTGCCCGACGAGCAGCTGCCTCAATCGCCGATGGCGGCGATGATGGCAGTGGCGTCGGCGGCCAGCATCTCGATGTCGGCCGGTTCCGCCGGGAAGCTGGAGTCGGGCTTAGTGACCAGGATCGTCGTGCCGCTGATGCGGTGCCGGGCGGCGAGGTTCTCGGCCACCCGCTGGAGGATCTCGCGGCCGCGGGCCTTGCCGTTGTTGACCAGCCCCAGCACCGCGCCGTCGAGGCTGGCCGGCCTGGGGGCGAGCCTCCTGCCCGCGGAGACCGGGGAGAGGGTCGGGTCGACGAGGGTGACGGTCATGGGCTGACAATCTCCTGAGTGATCAGCGGGACGCTGCGGTCCCGGCTCCAGGTAGGGAAGAAGGCCGAGTGCCCGCCGGCGTCACCGCCACCGACCATGAGGGCGATGTCATCCGGGCCGGTCCCCCGCCGTACGAGGATGTCCTCGTCGCCGGGATGGATGGCCGGGTCCGACGCCATCCACCACACCGGGTCGAAGCCCTCGACGAAGCCGGACGGCTCGACCTTGCCGCCCCGCTTGACCTCCGCGTACGAGCGGGCCGAGTGCTCGAACAGGTACTCCTGCACCTGGCCCCGGGTCCAGCCCGAGGCCGTGATCTTGCGGGCGTGCTCGGGCGCGAACACGATCAGCGACCGGCCCGAGCTGAGCGATCCGAACGCGGCCATCGTGTCGGCGAAGGTTCCCAGCAGCTGGGCGACGTCCGAGGAGGCGTGGTTCACCACGTTATGGCCCGACTCGGCGGCCATGATCGTGACCGTGTTCTGCGACCGCTCGTAGCCCCGGGACACGTGGAACGGCTCCCAGGGGCATGACGCCTCGTCCTCGCCGAAGCACATCGCGTACTTGCCGGCCCAGCCCTGGGTGCTCTTGTCCAGCGTTCCGGGAATGGCCATGAGGCAGTTGCGCAGCACGAGGCGGACGGTGCGGCCGATGGTGGCGTTGGCCCGGAAGCCCGGACCGAACAGGTTCTCCTTGCAGTGGATGCCGATCTCGTCGCGGACGGGCCCGTTGACCGCGACAAGGACGGCGGCCCCGCCGGTGCTGGCCGCCACCGCGTGCAGACCGAAGGCAGGCTCGCTCATCGCCTGCAGGGCCGCGCCCACAACCGGGAAGTACTCGGGAAGGCAGCCGGCCATGACTGCGTTAACCGCAGCCTTGCGGGCGGTGACGGCCAGGTCCCGCCACGGGTCCTGGAGCAGCACGTCACCGGCTGACCACACCCCGCCGGCCAGCATGGCGTCAACCAGCGGCTCGGTAGGAGGCACCACCGGCAGCCCGTCGGTCCAGCCGGCGTCGTAGCAGGCTTCGATGGCCTCCCACGGATCGTCCACCCGCCGGTCGAGACGAACAGGAATCACTGAACCCGAAGGATACGGAGCGAACCGAGACGCCGCGCGTGCCCTGCGTCTACGGCTGGGGCAGGGCCACCGGGGCCTCGAATGTCGAGCGGAACTCCTCGGCGAGGAGGCGGGCCACCTCGGCGTGGCCGGCGTTGTTGAGGTGGAAGCTCCGGTACCAGCCCGTCAGCGGGTTGGTACCCACGTGGGTGATGCCGTGAATGAAGTCGGTTCCCCGCCCGCACACTTCGTGGCGGCCCTCACGGAACGGGGTGTAGGTGTCCACGTAGTAGACCCGCTCGGTGCCGAGCGCTTCGTTGGCCTGGCGAACCGCCGCGGCCAACTGCCGGTTGAGGTGCCCGGCCAACCGGCCCAGCCGGTCGACGGTGTCGGGCTTGTACAGCACCCGGCACGGGTCGAACAGCCTCCATTCGCCGGAGGGCGCGACCAAGCTCGGGTAGCCGATCACGTACAGGCGGCCCCGCTCGGTAAGGCGCCCGGTGACGATCTCGCGGTAGAAGTCGGAGATCGACCCGTACTGCTGGCCGTCGATGCGGAGGGCGCAGCCGTAATCCGGGCTCGAAGCTCTGCGGGTGGTGCCAGGGCACGTCCTTGCAGGATCGATGAGGCCGTCGATACGAGCCTGCAGCGCCGCCTCCGACGGGCAGCCGACGAGGAGCTCGGTGATCCGGGTGAACGGGACGCAGGCCAGGACCACCTCCTCGAAGCCGACGTCGTTGCCGCCCAGCGACAGCGTGACCACATCCACCCGTCGCGGCCCGCCGAGGCTCTCGACGTGCTCCTCCCACATCGACATCCGCCCCGATGCCTGAGATCTCCGGTTGAACATGTCCTCCACGAACCCGCCCTCGCAGGCGGTGTGGGTGTGGCTGATCGTCCACCCCTGCCGCCGGAGCAACTCCACCGCGGCCGGGCCGGCCGCAAGCGGGCTTCGCCGGCACGGCCCCTCGGCGTGCGGATCGGTTCCGGTGCCCGACGAGTAGGAATCGCCCGCGGACAGCCATGTCACGGTGGCGTTGAACCGCAGCGCCCGGTGAAGGAACGAAGCCATCTGAGCCCGGGTGACAGCCACGCTCGGGCAGTAGCGGGCCGGACTCCGGGTGCATCCCGCGGTGATGCCGGCGGCGGCCAGCGCGTCGATGGCTGATCGGTGGACGCTGCGGTCGGTGTCGGTGAACCCCGCCGGGGGTGCCGGGCTAAGCCTGAACGCCCGGGACAGGAAGGTGGCCATCTCGGCCCGGCTGACCGGCCGCTGCGGGCAGAAGCGGGCCGGGCCGGTCCCGCACCCAGCGGTCACGCCCAGATCGGCGAGCCGTTCCACGTGCGGCGCCCACCATCGCCACGACTCGATGTCGGCGAAGCGCGAGGCGCCCGATCGCGGGGGGTCGTCCCCGTCGAGGGCCCGCACCAGCCACACCGCCATCGCCCAGCGGGGCAGCGGCTCCCGCGGGCACAGCCGGTCGGAGGTGCAGCCGGTGCCGCGCAGGATTCCGGCGGCGTCGAGCGCCTCAACCGCGCTCTGGTGTACGCCCGCGTCGGCAAGGTCGGATGGCTGTGCTCCGGCGATGGCCGGGACAGCTCCGAACATCGCGATGGAAGCTGTCGCGAACGCCAGGACCAATCGGCTCGATGGCCTCATCCAAGGATGTGTAGCTGACCGGCTAGCTGCAGACTCCGTCGGCGCTTGCGCCCCGGTGGCTGTGGCAGAGGACCGTGCGCTCGACACTCTTGAGGGTGAACGGGCCGGGGTTGTCCGGGGTCCAGTTCTCGGCCGGATGGGCGAACACCACCAGGCGGTACCCCCGGACCGAGTCGTCACCGATGCCGACGATGTCGATCGTCACCTGCCCGAGATCGCCGGAGAGGCCGGGCGCCCCCGACACCACGACATTGGATTGGGGCTCCTGGCTCGCCATCGTCCGGGCGACCGCGAGACCCAGCTCGACCATGGTGTCGGCCACCGGGAGTTCGCCCAGGGTGTCAACCACCTCGGACGTGGCGTCGTCGGAGCCTCCAGCCTGAGCGAGATAGGTGGAGCTGGCCCAGCCCAGGAGGTCCCCGACTTGCAACTCGTGCCATATGGTGGTCGGCAACTGCCGGGTGTTGCCGGTGGCGACAACCCCGTTCTGCAGGTCGACGGTGGTGATGATGTCGTCGGAGCCCGGCTGCCGCGCGTACACAGCCGGGTCGCGCACCCCGTCCATCACGTTGTCGAGCCTGGCGATGACGGTGCCGCTGGGGACGTCGCGGAAGTTCAGAGCGCTGTCGTGCCTGATCCCGACTACCGCCAGCCCGGTGCCCGCAGACGGGCCGATCTCGGACGGCTCGCCGGGAAGGGCCGCAGCCGCACCGGTGTCATCGGGCTCCGAAGCGCCTTCATCGGTGGCGGCGGCGTCATCCGGCTCGGGCTCGTCCTCGTCGGTGGCGGCAGCCCCGTCGTCGGGTTCGGCAGCATCCTCGTCGGTGGCGGCCTCCTCTTCCGGCTCGGAGACCTCCCCGGACTCGGTCCCGTCCTCGGGGGCCGCGTCGTCGCCGGTGGCTCCGGCGGTAGCGGCAGCCGCGTCGGCCGCCACCAGGGCGGTGGCCGCCAGGTTCCGAGCCTCCTCCAGTTGGGCCTCGAGCCGGGCGATGGTCTCGGGATCCACGGTCTCGCCGGCGGAGGCCAGCGCGTCGGCGAGCGCAGCCTGCGCGGCAGCCGCCACTGCAGCGGCCTCTTCGGCAATGACGATGGCCGCATCGGCCATGTCGGTGGCCGCGTCGGCCTCGTCCTGGGCCGAGGCGGCGTCGTCCCGGGCCTGTTCGACGGCTGCAGTCTCGGCCGAATCGGTCCCGGGCTCACCCAGGAGCGCGACCACCACGGCGAGGGCGGCGATGACCATCGCTGCCGCCGCGACCACCATCGCCCGCCTGGCCACAACCAGCGCGGCCGGGATCGGTCGCCGCACCGGCGGTCTCTGCTCGGTCATCGGTCAACGCTCATAGGACGCGAGTATGACAGGACCGCGACCGCCTTCCGGTGACCGTCGCGGCGTCGCCTGAGACGTCCCTCAGTCCGGAACCAACTCCAAAGCCCGTCCCAGCGTGTCCAGCCGCTCGTGGACGGTTTCACCCGCGGGATAGAGGCGCACGGTGTCAACCCCGGCGGCCGCCCAAACGGCCAGGCGGTCGCGCACCATGGCGGCGGTGCCGATGAGGGTCGTTCCCAGCACCATCTCGTCGGGGATCACCGCGGCCGCAGCCCCGCGGTCACCGGCCAGCCACAGGCGCTGCGACTCGGCGGCCACCTCGGCGAAGCCCTGGCGGGTGTAGGCGGAGTTGTAGAAGTTGGAGATGGCCGATCCCATGCCCCCCAGGCTGAAGGCCAGCCCGGCCCGGCGGGCGTCGATCATGGCGGCCAGCTCGGCCTCATCGGCCGCGAAGGCGACCTCGGCGCCCTGGCACACGTCGAGGTCGTCCAGCGTCCGGCCGGAGCGGGCTGCGCCGGCTCGCAGGTGCCGGAAGTAGGCGTCGTCGGCCCCTTCGGGCACGAAGCTGGTGCCCAGCCAGCCGCCAGCTCGCTCACCGGTCAGCTCCAGCATCCTCGGCAGCATCGAGGCCAGGTAGACGGGTGGGGGCGACTCCGACCGGACCAACAGGCGCAGCGACTTGCCCTCGCCTCCGGGCAGCGGAAGCTGCAGATGGCGGCCCGCGTAGGCCACCCGCTCCCCGGCGAAGGCCTGCCCGATCACGTCGAGGGTCTCGGCCATACGGCCCACCGGATCGGCGAAGCGGACCCCGTGCAGGCCCTCCATCACCTGCGGTCCCGACACGCCGAGGCCCAGCACGAACCGCCCCTGGGAGAGCTCGTTGAGGGTTAGCGCGGTCTGGGCGGTCATCACCGCGGAGCGGACCCCTACCTGGAACACCGAGGCGCCCAGCATCACCCGCTCGGTGCGGGCCGCCAGGTAGCCCAGCGGCGATGCCGCGTCGGACCCCCAGGCCTCGGCCACCCACACCGCGTCGACGCCCAGGGACTCGGCCCCGACCACGAAGTCGACCAGCTCAGGCCAGGGCCCGGCGTCGGCGGTCAGCTGTACCGACGTCCTCATGGACGGTCGTAGGCCGGTCTGCGGGCCACCGTCAGGAGCCGGCCGGCGCCTGCTCGAACATGGCCTTGATCCCGTCCACCACCCGCTGCATGTTGGCCCGGTGCTCGCTGATGCGGCGAGCGATGATGCGGGGCTCCAGGTCGGGCCGGGACTCGATGATGCTGTCCAGGCCGGACGGGCCGGGCCCCAGGATGCCCCGGAAGCGCAGGCGGGTGCCGCCGACGATGGGTTCCAGCTCGAACCGCCACCGGGCGCCGGGATTGTCGATGTCGCTGGTGCACCAGCCGAACGCGGCCATCTCCTCGAACACGTCGACGAAGCAGGTCGCCTCCCAGTCGCCCCGCCCGGGATGGTGGTTGCGGCCCACGAAGCGGGCGCCCAGCGCCGGGCCGTCATGGCCGTCCTGCCACTCGGCTCCCTGGAACTCCTCGGAGAACTCGGCGGGCAGGTTGATGTCGGTGACTTGGGCCCACACCGCGGCCGGGTCGGCCCGGATGTCGGCCTCGGCGACGGTGCCGGGCCCGTCGGCCATGCACACCGGGTCGCTGGGCCCCCGCTCGAACGTGCGGGCGTAGCCGTCGAAGTAGGCGATCTCGCGGGCCGGATGGCGCCGGGCCGGCTTGAAGTCGGTACCGACCGTCCACGCCACCGGGAACATGGCGATCTCGGTCACGTCGGAGGGGATGTCCAGCAACTCCTTGATGTCGGCGGCATTGGCCAGCCCGGCGGTGGTCCAGGCGGTGCCCAGGCCCCGGGCCCGCAGGGCCAGGCAGAAGCTCCAGCCGCTCTGGATCACCGAGTCGAACAGGCCGGGGCGACCGCTGCCGTCGTGGCGCCCGAGGATCACCGGGATGACGATGGCCGGCACCTCTCCCAGGTGCTCGGCCAGGTGGGCCGAGGACCGCATGGACCGCTCCCGGGGGTCGCCGCTGCCGGCCAGGCGGTCGCGGGCCTCGATCATGCGGTTGCCGATCACGCCGCGGTACAGCTCGGCGAGGCGCTGCTTGAGGTCGGGGTCGCGCACGATGAGCCACCGCCGGCTGCCCTGATTGCCCCCGGTGGGCGCCTGCTCGGCGATGTCGATGCAGTCCAGGATGATCTCGTCGTCGACGTCGCGCTCGAGGTCGAGGCGCCGCCGCACCGCCCGGGTGGTGGTGAGCACCCGGTCTACTGCCGCGGTGGCGTCCGGGTCAATGTGCATGGTCAGTCTCCGTCCTGGTCACGTTTGGTCTGCTCGCCGTCGCCGACCTCGCGCACTTCGTCGACATCACGGACGTCGGGTCCGCCCGGCCGGTGCCGTCCGCCGCCCGGTGCGTGGCCGAAGCCGACACCGAAGCCGCCCCGACCGCCCGGCCCGGCCGTCCATCCGTGCAGGTTGATCTTCTTGGCGAAGCGGCGCAGCAGCAGCGACCGCACCGCCAGCCGGGTGGGGAAGAACAGCAGCAGCAGCCCTACCGCGTCGGTGATGAACCCGGGCGTGAGCATCAGCGCGCCCGCCATCAGGATCAGCAGCCCGTCGACCAGCTCCCCGGTGGGCAACTCGCCCCGGTTGAGGCGGACCCGGATCTGGTTGAGCACGCCGAGACCGGACCGTCGCACCATCCAGGCCCCCACCACCGACACCGCGATCAGCAAGCCGATGGTCTCTGGTGTGCCGACCCCGCCGGCCACCCGGATGATCACGTACAGCTCCAGCAGAGGCACGCACAACAACGCCAGGAGCAGCACTACGAACACGGCCCCAGCGTAAGAGGCCGAGCGGGTAGGCCGCGCCCGCGAGCGGATGCGTAGCCTTGTTCCGACGTGTCGCTTCAGGATCGACCGCCCTCCGTGGACCGGCTGGCCCGCTCGCTGGCCGCTACCGGCCTGCCCCATCCGCTGCTGGTGGACGCAGCCCGGGCCGCCATCGCGGCCGGCGACCCCGACTCGGCCCCGGCCCGGGCCCGCACCCTCCACCGCCGGTTGCACACACCGGTGATCAACGCCACCGGCGTGCTGCTGCACACCAACCTCGGCCGGGCGCCGCAGGCATGGAGCCAGAGCGCCCACTACTCCAACCTCGAACTCGACCTCGACACCGGCGAACGGGGCGATCGCCAGACGGGCGCGCCGGACCTGCTGGCCCGGGCCTGCGGCGCGGAGGCTGCCATGGCCGTCAACAATTGCGCAGCCGCGGTGATGCTGGTGCTGGCCGCGCTGGCCGAGGGCCGCGACGCGGTGGTGTCGCGGGGCGAGCTGGTGGAGATCGGCGGCGGCTTCCGGGTGCCCGACGTGATGGCCTGGTCGGGTGCCCGGCTGGTGGAAGTCGGGACGACCAACCGCACCCGCCGGGACGACTACGCGGCCGCGGTGGCCGATCCGGCCAACGACGTCGCGGTGGTGGTGCAGGTGCACCGGTCGAACTTCCGGGTGGTGGGCTTCACCGAGGCGCCCCGCACCGCCGAGCTGGCCGGCCTGGGCCCGCCGCTGGTGGCCGACATCGGGTCGGGCCTGCTCGACAGCCGCTGCGGCTGGCTCGAAGGCGGCCCCCCGCCGTGGCTGGACTCCGAGCCGGCCGCCCGCCAGACCCTCGAGGCCGGAGCGGCCCTGGTGACCTTCTCCGGCGACAAGCTGCTGGGCGGGCCCCAGGCCGGGATCATCGCAGGGCGGGCCGAGCTGGTCGACGCCTGCCGCCTCCACCCGCTGGCCCGGGCGCTGCGGCCCGGATCGCTGGTTCTGGCCGCCCTGCAGGACACCGCGCTGGCCTACCTGCGGGGCGACGGCAGCGCCATCGAGTTCTGGCGGATGGCCGCCCTCACCCAGGCCGAGCTGCGCGGTCGGCTGGGCGAGTATGAGGGTCTCGCCGAGGTTGTCACCGCGGCCACGCCTGGCGGCGGCACCCTGCCCGGTGTCGAGATCGAGTCGGTGGGCATTTCCGTGCCGGGAGACCACACCGGGGCGCTGCGGTCCCGGCCGCGGCCGATCATCGCCCGGGTGATCGACGGCGCCACCGTGGCCGATCTGCGCACGGTCCACCCCGACGACGATGCCGAGGTGGCGTCAGCCCTGCGCGAGGTCGCCGGCTAGAACTGGCAGCACAATGAGCGCCATGCGTGCAAAACGCTGCCAATTCCCGCACCTATGCATGTAGTCGCCACCGCCGGCCACGTCGACCACGGCAAGAGCACCCTGGTGCGGGCGCTCACCGGCACCGACCCCGACCGGTGGGACGAGGAGAAGGAGCGGGGCCTCACCATCGACCTGGGCTTCGCGTCGATGCCGCTGCCGTCGGGACGGCAGATCGCCTTCATCGACGTGCCCGGCCATGTCCGCTTCCTCAAGAACATGCTGGCCGGGGTCAGCGGGGTGGACGCCTGCGTGTTCGTGGTGGATGTGACCGAGGGATGGAAGCCGCAGTCCGAGGAGCATCTGCGCATCCTGCAGCTCCTCGGCCTGCGCCACGGCATGGTGGCCCTCACCAAGGCAGGCGACGCTGACACCGATCTGGTGGAGCTGGCCCGTCTCGACGTTGCCGATCATGTCGCCGGCACGTTCCTGGCCGGTGCGCCCATCGTGGCCACCGACGCGGTGGACGGCACCGGAATGGAGGATCTGGTCGCCGTGCTGGACGACCTGCTGGCCCTAACCCCCACCGCGGCCGACCGCGGCCGGCCCCGGCTGTGGGTGGACCGGGCCTTCGCCATCAAGGGGTCGGGCACGGTGGTGACCGGCACGCTCACCGGAGGGCGGCTCCGCAACGACGACACCTTGGCGGTGGTGCCCGCGGGGCACAGCGTGCGGGTGCGGGCCTTGCAGAGCCTGCACCAGCAGTGCGACGAGATGGGCCCCGGCAACCGGGTGGCGGTGAACCTCGCCGGCGCGGGCCACCGCGAGGTGGCCCGGGGGGACGCGGTGGTTCGGGCCGAGCAGTGGCACGCGGCCCGAACCGTCGACGCCGAGCTGACGGTGCTGGCCTCCCTCGACCACCCGGTCACCCGCCGGGGGGCTTACGTGGCCTACATCGGGTCGGGCGAGCACCCCGTGCAGCTGCGGGTGCTAGGGCCGTCGGCCATCGAGCCGGGCCGGGCCGGGCTGGTGCGGCTGCACCTGCGGGTGCCCCTCCCGCTGTGCATGGGGGACCGCTTCATCCTGCGCGAGTCGGGGCGGTCCGAGACGGTCGGGGGCGGCGAGGTGCTCGACGTCGACCCGGTGCTGCCCGCCTCGAGGGCCCGGCCCGACCGGTCGGTGGAACGGATCGTCGCCGAGCGGGGCCGGATCGACGCGGCGCGGCTGGAGAAGCTCACCGGCCGGGCCCGCCCACCCGACCTGGGCCGGTGGGCGGTGGATCCCGAGTTCTTGGCCCAGACCAGGCAGCGCCTCACCGACGGGGTGGCCGCCGCGGGTCCGCTCGGACTAGATCTGGCCGGACTCGAGGACTTCGAGCGGACCGTGATCGAGTCCATCGACGGCATCGCCACCAGCGAGGGACGGGCCCGCGCCGCGGGCGGCGACGACCCGCTGACCGACCATCCGTTCGTGGCCGCGGCTGTCGCCGAGCCGTTCACGCCGCCCGCTCCAACTGGCGTCAGAAGCGACGAGCTGCGTCTGCTGGTGCGCCAGGGCCACCTCGTCGAGAGCGGCGGCATCCACTTCGCGACATCCGCGGTGGACGAGGCGGCCAGGGTGGTGGCCCGGCTTCTGGCCGATCAGCCCGAAGGGGTGACGGTGGCTGAGGTGCGCGACGCCTGGGGCGCCACCCGCAAGTACGCCCTGGCCCTGCTGGCCCGGCTGGACAGCACCGGCGTCACCCGGCGGCGAGGCGACCTGCGCATCGCCGGTCCCCGGCTGCCCGAGCTCTAGTTCGGGTCAGGCTGGGTCAGGCCCGGGCTGTCCGCAGCAGGAGGTCGCGTCTCTCGACTTCGTTGAGGCCGCCCCAGATGCCGTGCTGCTCGCCGATGTCCAGCGCGTACTGGAGGCAGTCGGACTGCACGGAGCAGGTGGCGCAGATGTCCTTGGCCCGCAGCTCGCGGCGGCGCTTCTCGTCGCGTTTCTCGACGTAGGGCGGCGGGAAGAACACCGACGCGTGCGGGCCTCTACAGGCCGCCCGCATCTGCCATTCAACCCTGTCGGCCGATGGAAACCCCATACCAACGCCCTCCTCAACTGTGACGACTACCACACGAGGTGACCCGAAGCCAAGCCGCTCATGCGCTTTTCTCGGCGTCGTCGGCGGGCTCGACGGTCAGGACCAGGCCCTCCAGCGCCATCACCCGGATGGGATCGCCCTCCGCAATGGGGGTGGCCCGCTGGGTGCGGGCCCGCCAGGGGGCGCCGTCGATGACCACGACCCCCTCGGGGTCCACCGGGTCACGGGCGACGCCCAGGGCGCCGATCATCCATTCCCGCCCGATGGTCGGTGTCCCGTACCGGGTGCGGACCATCGCGGGCATGCCGGTCACCATCCCCGCGGTGACCCCGACGATCCCCGCCAGCAGCGTGACCCACGACAGGGACACGCCGTCGAACAGCGTCAGAGATCCGGCCGTCAGGCAGACGGTGGCGATGACAGTCCAGACCCGGGGCACGCCGGTCTGGATGTCCACGCCGTACCCGAACATGGCCACCAGCAGCAGCCCGACGGCCCAGCCCCGAGCCGGGAGCGCGGCCAGCCCGTAGCAGCCGAGCAGGAAGGACAGCGCGCCCAGTCCCCCGGCGATTCCCACGCCCGCGGTGTAGAGCTCGAAGACGAGCAGCCCGGTGCCGGCCAGGAACAGCAGGTAGGCCAGCGCGGGGCTGGCCGCGGTGTGCATGAACTGGTCGATCAGGGAGAGCTTGGCGAAGCGCACCGGGCTGACCGGGACCCGTACCGGCTCGTCGCCGGTGGTGTCGATCTCGGTCTCGAATCCGGGCAGGTCGATCACGAAGAGGCCCAGAGTGGGAGCCTCCCGGGCCAGTCCGAGGTCGATGGTCTCGGCCGATGACACGGTCCGGTCCTGCATGATGGGGTAGGCATCGGCGAACGGCTCGGCCAGGTGATCGGCCGACAGGACCAGCGGGCCGAGGTCTCCCAGCTCCGAGCCGGGAGCCACCGCCAGGTCGCTCACCACGCCGGCCAGCTGGCCGACGGCGCCGGTGGCCACCGCCCCGGAGGGTCCGACCCACATGTAGACCGGCACATCCGAGGAGCGGATGCGGGCGGCCAGCTCGACAAGGCGCTCGTCGTCGACGATGGCACGCGGGCTGTTCACCTGGAGCACGAGTCCCAGCGAGCCCTTGGCGGAGGTCTGTTCGATGGATCGCTCGATGAAGTCGGCCATGATCCCGTCGAGGAAGCCCGACACCTCGACCACGTCGAGGACGTCGGTGCTGGCCGCAGCCGCGCCGTCGAGACTGCCGGAGGCCCCGGCGGCGGCGTTCGAGCCCAGAGCCAGCAGCGCGCCGACGGCAACCGCGCCCACGCCGATGGCGAGCCGAACGAGCCGAGCCAAGCGGCGCGGTCTCCTCAAGAGCGTCAGGCGTCGGGGTCTCGGTCGAGTGCGCTGACCGCGGCCTCGAGGGTCTCTTCGACGGGCACGATGCGGTCGAAGCCGGTGGTGTGCAGCAGCCGGATCAGCGTCGGGCCGTTGCAGAACACCACGACCCGGCCCTCGTTCTCGCGGATGCGGCGGATCCCGCCGATGAGGGCCCCGAGGCCGGCCGAGTCGATGAAGGGCACGTCGCAGAGATCCACGACCAGACGGTCGGCGGTGGCGTGGTCGGCGAGCGCCTCCCGGAAGTGGGCCACCGTGTAGGCATCGAGCTCGCCGGAGGGACGGAGCAGGTAGTAGGACTCGGCCTCGTTGTGGAAAGACTCGATGTCCAGCACGGGCTGGAGGATATACCCCAGCCGCCGGGATCGGGGTAGCCAGCGGGGCACGTTACGATCTCCGCCGTGCCTGAGGTGCTGCTGGTGACCGACGCCGACTGGGTCGCGGCGCAGTGCGAGGCCGCGCTGAGCGGCGAGCACACCCTGCACCGGGTGCGGCGGGGCGCGGACACCCTCGAGGCGATCGAGCTGGTCGACCCCGCTCTGGTGTTGCTCGACCTGCAGGTCGGCAACATGGGCGGGATGGCCGCCTGCCTGGCGGTCCGCCAGGAGGAGGACATGGGCCGCCTGCCGCGGCGGCCGCTGATCATGCTGCTGGACCGTGACGCCGACGAGTTCCTGGCCCGTCGCAGCACGGCGGACGCCTGGCTGGTCAAGCCCATCGACCCGATGGGCCTGGCCCGCCTGGTGGCCTCCACCCTGGCCGAGGCCTCCGCCCCAGCCTGAGGGCGTGGCCAGACCGCGTTACCCGCTCCTGTTCGCTGCGCTCACGGGCCGCTCGGGCCCTTGCCCCGGCTAGCATCTCAACGCTGCACACGGGCAGTGGCGCAGCTTGGTAGCGCGCCTCGTTCGGGACGAGGAGGTCGTGGGTTCAAATCCCGCCTGCCCGACAGATTCTCTTGTCGATGCGGCGAGCTCAGCGGTGCTCGAAGGGGTTGGCTAGGTGTCCGTGTTCCCGGCGGCGGACATGAAGTTGCGGTAGAGCTGCTGGGCGTCGGACACGAAGCCTTCCATGTGGCGGTCGGCGTCGGCGGCCAGCGCGTCGACAGAGTCCTCGCCTAGCACCGACTCCAGTGCCTGGCGGTAGGCGGGAATCTCGCCCCAGTTGTGGACGGTGTCGTCCTCGACCTCCACGTGGTACTGCATCGACCAGGCGCACGGCCCTACCCGCATGGCCTGCACCCGGCACACCGGTGAGCTGGCCAGCACCACCGCGTCCTCCGGCGGCTGGGCCACGCACACCGAGTGCCACTGCAACGCGTGCTGCTGCTCGGCCATCCGGTCGAAGATCGGGTCGGACCGGCCCTCGGGGGTCAGCTCCACACCCAGCACCCCGATCTCGGGCGGGCGCTGCGGGCCGCAGGTCCCGCCCAGGGCGTCGGCCAGCAGCTGGTGGCCCAGGCACACCCCCAGGAACGGCTTCTGCAACTCGCGCACCCAGTGGCGGATGGCCCGCTTCTCCGGCACCAGCCACGGGTGCTCCTCCACGTCCCACACGTCCATCGGGCCGCCCATCACCCACATGGCGTCGAAGTCCTCCAGCGGCGGGATGGGCTCGCCCTCGTCGAGCTCCACCGCGGTCCACTCGATGCCGTCGTCTGCCAGGAAGTCCCGCAGCCGTCCGGGATGCTCGCAGTCGATGTGCTGAAGCACTAGCAGGCGCATACGGCGACGCTACACCGGCCGCCCACCCGCCCCCCTGATCGGGCAGTAGCCTCCATCGGCAACACTCAAGCCGACGGGAGACGGCCGCGTGAGGGAGCTGCTACTCGAAGGTCGGGTGTCCTGGCGCTCGGAGCGATCGGGCCAGGACAGGACACTGTCGATCGGGCCGGCGAGGATCTTCGGTCTGCGCCGGCTTATCGCGGCACTCGGCTTCGCCGCGGTGGCCGCCGGAATGGTCGCACTCCTGGCGCTGGCGGCCGGTGCGGTGGCCGCGGGTCTCGGCGCCCGCTGGGCCGAGAGACGCCGCGAGCAGGGACTGGACGATCCCATAGCCGTCGTCCAGCAACGGGTCCATGAGGCCAGGGAGTGGATCGACGCCCGCCGCTCATCCCAGAACAACGCTCCGGGGAGCGACTTCTAACGCGGCTCAGCCCTCGAGCGCCGGAACAGTCTCCACCCGGTAGCTCAACTCGACCGGCTCGAGGCCAGGGCCGGACAGCTCGGCGCTGAAGCCAGCGCTGGGACGGATGCCGCCGATAACGGGCACCGTGCCGGTGAAGGCCGCGAAGCAGCCGGGCCTGGGCCCGGCCCAAGGTATGGCGGCCACCAGCTCCAACGGGGGCAGGTTGCCGGCCGCGGAGCCGTCCTGGTACACCACGCCGCCGTCGATACGGCTACGCAGCGTCAGATCCTCCCAGCGGTCCCCCACCGCCGCGGCCGGCCAGCCCGACGTGGCCACCGGCTTGGGGCACACCGCCTTGGAGGCGGCGATGTCGACGGACTCCAGTACCCGGTCGGTGTGGTCGGAGCCGAGCGTCACGAAGGCCTCGTCGCCGTCTACCACCACCACGATCTCGGCCTCGCCCGAACTCTGGGAACCGGCCACCGCGATCGACGGCGCCTGTGAGATCAGCCAGGGCGGGAACACCATGAACAGCGGGATGCTCACCGGTCGGGGAACCCCCAGCTCGGCCAGCTCGTCGATGTGGTGCTCGACCGCGGCCCGGTCCCGGCCGGCGTAGCCGATCACCACCAGCACCTCGGGCGCGAACACCCGCTCGGCGCCGTCGATGGACAGCCTCACCGCCAAGCCCCCAAGTCAGCCCAGCGCGACCGGCTAGGGGTTGTAGCCGCCGGTGCGGAACTCCACCATCAGCACGCCCGCCTCGCTTCGCCACGGGCCATGGGGCATGCCCGGCGGGCGGCAGGCGTACATGCCGGCGGTGAACGTCTCGCCCAAGCGCAGGTCGGTGAGGTCGCCCTGCACGATGTACACCTCCTCCCAGAAGTGATGGGTGAGCACCCCGTTGGGCGACGAGTCCACCCCCGGCGCGAAGCGCATCAGCCGGGTGTAGGCCCCGTCGGGCCGGCCGGCGGTGGACAGGATCATCTCGTCGATGCCCTCCACCGGGCCGCCCGCGGGGCGCCACGGCCCATCGGGAATGTGGAACTCCAGCTCAGGTTTCTCGGCCATGGGCGATCACCCCAATTCGTAGACCTTCGGCTCTAGGCGGTGGTTGATGTTGCGGGCGCCGTCGGCGGTGATCACGTAGGAGTCGCCCATGAACACGCCCTTGATGATGTCGGTGGTGCACGGGTGGATCTCCACGCACAGCGCCATGTTGGGCTCCAGCACCACGTCCTTGTCGGGCCGGTGCGACGTGCCCACGAACGGCCCGGCGTCGATCGGGTTGAACACGCCGTGCACCAGCGGCGCCACGATGGTGTAGCCCCGCTCGGTGATGATGCTGCCCGCGGCCCGCAGCTCCTTGGCGGTGCATCCGGGCTTGAGCTCGGCCACCACCCGGTGGTAGGCCTCCAGCATCACGTCCAGCAGGTCGGCGTAGTCGGGCGGCGGCTCGGAGAACACCATCGCCTTGCCCGTCTGGGCCTCGTAGCCGTGCGGGTCGCGGGCCCCGACCTCCATCAGCAGCACATCGTCGGAGGTGATGGTGCGCCCGATGGGCCGGGGCCGCTGGAAACCGCTGGTGGGGCTGCTCATCGACTCGCTGCCGGCCAGGACCATGCACGGGATCTCGCCCCGCTCGGCGGCGATGGTGGAGTAGATGATCCGGAACAGGTCGTGCTCGGTCATGCCGGGGCGGAGCTGCTCCATCACCGCCACCTGGGTGGCGTCGCCGATGCGGGCCGCCTCCTCCAGGCAGGCGACCTCCTCGTCGGACAGCACCAGCCGCATCTTCCAGAACTCGTCGGAGAACTCCGCGAACTCGATCTGCGGGTAGGTCCCCGTGAGGGCGGCCCAGTGGTCCCGCGACACCGACAGGTACGGGGTGGGGTTCACGATGCCCACCCTGCCCCGGTGCAGGCCCAGCTCGTCGAGCCGGTCCACCAGGATGGTGCGGGTGTTGAGGGCGCCGCGCACGTCGGGGAAGATCGAACGGGTGACCCGGTCGGGCAGGCGGGCGTTGAGGCCGAGGATGGCCAGGGTCGGCTCGCCCTCGGCGGGAAAGATCACGAAGCTGTCGAGCTCCATGGTCCCCATGTAGTTGGTGATCCACCGCACGTTGGCCCAGCCGCGGTCCCACAGGTGGGCGGCGCCGGCCACCAGCAGGCAGTCGAGGTCGTGCTCGGCCATGAAGCCCCTCACCAAGTTGTGGCGCCGCTCGAACTCGGCTTCGGAGAACGTCGGCCAGTCGTACCAGTCGTGGTTGATCGGGTGGGGGTAGGTGATGGCCCTCGGCCCGAACTTCGGGGCCGACATCACATCGGTCATGGAGTCTCCTCTCTCGTGACGGTCACCAGGGCCGCTCCCCGGCGATGGTCGGCCGCACCGAACGTCTCCGAGCGTTGCGGACCCGCCCCGGCGATGGTGCAGCTGCCGAACAGATCATTGTCGGAGGCCGCGCCGTCGGCCGCGACCGAGTGGCCGCGCCGGGCCAGCTCCGAGCCCAGGTGGGGCGGGAACCCGGGCTCCAGGAACAGCAGGTCGTCGGCGTCGGGCAGCCGGGGCGCACCCGACAGCCAGCGGGGCCCGGCGACAGCAGCTTGAGGGTCGGCGCCGTCGTCGATGACGGCCCGCAGAACCTGGAAGTTGGTCTGGACCTGGCCCCGGCCGCCGGGGGTGGCTCCCACCAGCCGGCTACCGCGATGGGCTACGTGGTATCCGACCAGGGTGTGCAGGGGTCGGCGCGGCCGGTCCGATCCGCCATTCGGGCCGAGGTGGGCGGGCTGCTTGGCCAGCCGGTCGTTGAGCACGATCCCGGTGCCGGGCACCACCACCCGGGAACCGAACTCGTTGAAGAGGCTGTGGATGAACGTCACCATCAGCCCCCGGCCGTCGACCACCGACAGGCAGGTGGTGTCGGTGCCGCCGGCCGCACCCGGGGCGGCCGGGGCCCCCACCGTCGCCAGCACCGATCGGCGTTCATCGTCGATGATCGAGCACCATCGGTCGAGGGAGTCCTCGCCCAGCACCGCGGTCACGTCGGACGCCTCCTGCCACCTGGGCATACCGGCGAGATCGGAGAAGGCGGCGTGCTTGCACCGCACCATCAGGTCGATCCGATCGGCTTCGCCGTCGATCAGGCGGCCACCGAGCCTCTCGTAGAGCAGCAGCTGCTGGAGCAGCACCCAGCCCATCGACACCGGCGGCGTCACCGACACCTCCGCCGAGCCGTAGCGGACCGTGATCGGCGCCTCGAAGTCGCAGGAGTGCGCGGCCATGTCGTCGGCGGACAGCAGGCCTCCCAGCCGGTCCAGCGCCGAGACCAGGTCCGAGGCCAGCGACCCCGTGTAGAACGCCGGGGGCCCGCCGGCGGAGATCTCTCGCAGCGTGCGAGCCAGGGCCGGCAAGCGGAAACCGTCACCAGCGGCCGAGCCGTTGCCCTCGCAGAACTCCGCCACGAACGGATCGTCGGGACCGACTGCGGTCCGGACCCGGTCGAGGGCCCGGGCGAAGGCGTCGTCGAGGGCGAATCCCTCATCGGCGAGCTCGGCCGCGGGCTCGATCAGGGCCGCGAAGGGCCGGGACCCGTGGCGCTCCCACAGTCGCCACCAGGCGTCCACCAGTCCCGGAACCGAGATCGACAGCGGACCGAAGCGGGGCAGGCGCCCGCCGGGGATCGAGGCGGTGGCCAGGGCGGTGGGCACCGCGCCGGCGCCGTTGAGTGCCTCCAGCCGGCCCTCGGGGCCCGAGACCAGCGCGAAGGCGTCGCCGCCCAAGCCGCACCACGGCAGCTCTCGCACGCACTGCACCGCCGAGGCGGCTATGGCCGCGTCCACCGCGTTGCCGCCCGCCGCCAGCACGGCCGCGCCGACCTCCGCGGCCTCCCGGCAACCGGCGCTGATCACCGCGCCGCCCGAGTTGGCGCGGTCAGACAATCGCGACCGCCTCGATCTCGACGAGCATCTCGGGGTTCTTGAGGCGGGCCACGAACAGCGACGAGCGGGCGGGCAGAGGCTCCGGAAAGTGCTTGACCCACTGCTCGTTGAGGGGCCCCGTCGGGGTGCCCTCCTTGAGGAAGACGGTGGTCTTGACCACGTCGGCCATCGAGGCGCCCGCAGCCTCGAGGATGGCGGCGATGTTGCGCAGCGCCCAGTCGGCCTGCTCGCCTATGTCGCCCATCTGGCCGGTGTCGCGGTTGCGTCCGGCCTGGCCCGCGGTGAACACGAGGTTCCCGACCCGGATGGCCTGGCTGAAGGGACCGGTAGGCGTGGGGGCCCCGTCAGTGCTCACGGCTGTGCGATCGCTCATTGTGCTTGCTCCTGACTGTTGGAGGACGGTTGGGCCTCGGACCGGGCGGCGATGTCGCGCCAGTGGTGGCACCGCAGCGAATGGAGGCCATCGGCGTGGTCCACCGCCTCCGGCGGCGGCTCGGTGGCGGCGCACTCGTCGTCGGCGTACGGGCAGCGGGTGCGGTAGCGGCATCCCGACGGCGGGTCGAGGAGGCTGGGCAGTTCTCCGAGAACCAGTCGGCGGGCGGTCTGCAGCCGGGCCGCGCTCGCGGCGTCGGCTCGGGGCACCGACGTGATGAGTCCCTGCGTGTAGGGATGGCGGGGCTCGCTGAACACCTCGGAGGCTGTGCCCGTCTCCACGATCTGGCCGAGGTACATGACCGCCACCCGGTCGCTGAGATGGCGCACCACCGACAGGTCGTGGGCGATGAACAGCATGGCCAGGTCCAGCTCGTCGCGCAGCTCGTCGAGCACGTTGATGATCTGGGCCTGGATGGACACGTCCAGCGCCGACACCGGCTCGTCGCACACCAGCACCGCGGGATCGGTGACGATGGCCCGGGCGATGCCGACCCGCTGCTGCTGCCCGCCGCTGAGCTCGCTGGGAAGGCGGTCGGCGACCGCAGTGGGCAGTCCGACCAGCTCCATGGCCTCGGCCACCGCCCGGGCCCGGCTGGTCCGGTCGCCGATGCTGTGGACCCGGAGCGGCTCGCCGATGAGGGTGGACACGCTCATGCGGGGGTCGAGGGAGCCGCGGGGGTCCTGGAACACCATCTGGATTCGGTGGCGCATGCGGCGCAGCTCCCGGCGGGGCAGGGTGCCGAGGTCGGTATCCTCGAGACGCACCGAGCCCCGCTGCATCGGCACCAGCTGCATGATGGCCCGGGCCAGCGTGGACTTGCCGCACCCGCTCTCCCCGACCAGGCCCAGCGTCTCTCCCGTGGCCAGATGCAGGGACACACCGTCCACCGCGGTGATGCGCCCACCGTCGGTGTCGAACTCGACCACCACGTCGTTGACCTCAAGCACGCCGCGCCGCGGGTCGTCGGCACTTGGCGCACCGGTCTCGGAGACCGTGCCCACGACGGCGGCGCCGTTCACCGGTCCCGCTTCCAGGGTCGGCCCGCCTCGATCGTGTCCCTGGCCCGCTCAGCCGCCAGCCAGCAGGCGCTGAGATGCTCCGGTCCCACCGCCACCTCGGGCGGGACCTCGGCCCGGCAGCGGTCGAAGGCGTGGTCGCACCGCGGCGCGAAGGCGCAGGACGAGCCGCCCCCTCCGGTAATGGGCGGCTGGCCCGGGATGGGATGCAGCCGCCCGGTATGGGCGTCCTCGAAGCGGGGCACCAGGCGCAGGAGCCCCTCGGTGTAGGGATGGTTGGCCCGGTCGAACAGGTGGGCCATCGAGGCCTTCTCCACCAGCTTGCCCGCGTACATCACCTGCACGTCCTCGCAGGTGGCCGCCACCACCCCGAAGTCGTGGGTGATGAGCATCAGCGCCATGCCCTCGGAGCGGCGCAGCTCGTCGAGCAGCAGCAGGATCTCGGCCTGCACGGTCACGTCGAGGGCAGTGGTGGGCTCGTCCGCGATGAGCAGGCGGGGCCGGCAGGCAATAGCCAGCGAGATCATCACCCGCTGGCGCATGCCGCCGCTGAAGCTGCTGGGCAGCTCGGTGGCCCGCTTCTCGGGATCGGCGATGCCGACCCGGGCCAGGAGCTCGACGGCCTCGGAGGCGGCCTCGGCCCGGCCCATGCCCCGGTGCAGCCGCAGAGACTCGGCGATCTGCTCGCCCACCGCCATCAGCGGATTGAGCGACGTGAGCGGATCCTGGAAGATCATGCCGATCTGCCCGCCGCGCACATGGCGCAGCCTGCGTTCGTCGACGCGGAGCAGGTCGACCCCGTCGAAGTGCACCGATCCGGCGACGCGCACGTCGTCGGTGATGGCGAACAGGCGCAGCAGGGCCCGCGCGGTGACGCTCTTGCCGCTGCCGCTCTCGCCCACAACGCCCAAGGACGCACCAGGCTCCATGGTGAAGCTCACACCGTCCACGGCGTGCACCGGTCCCGAGGCTGTGTTGAACGTGACGCGAAGGTCGTCCACCTCCAGCAGGGGCAGGGCGCTCATGTCGCTGTCCCTGAGACGGCGCCGCGCCGGACCGCCCCGGCGCGCGGGAGCATGGCCGGGCCGCTCACCCCGCGGCTCCTGAGCGGGACTCCCAGTAGCGGCCCAGGAGGTTGAGCACCAGCACGGTGATGCCCAGCAGCACACCGGGCAGGATCGTGAGCCACCAGGCCACCGCCAGCAGCGGCCGGCCCTCGGAGATCAGGAGTCCCCAGGTGGTGTCGGGGGGCTGCACCCCCACCCCCAGGAAGCTGAGACCGGCCTCGGAGAGCATCACATGGCCGATCTCCACCACGCACAGCACCAGTATCCGGGGGGCGACGTTGGGGAGCAGGTGGCGGCCGAGAATGGTTGAGGTGGAGCAGCCGGTGGCGACCGAGGCCTCGATGAACGTCTCCTCCCGCAGCCTCAGCGCCTCGGCCCGCACGACACGGGCGAAGATGGGCCACACCAGGCACGGCAGCACTACCAGCAGGATTCCCACGCTGGGCCCGAGCAGGCTCAGCAGCAGGATGGCCACCAGGAACATCGGCATGGCCGTCTGGGCCTCGCCCAGGCGCATCAGCAGCCGGTCGGTGCGCCCGCCGAAGTAGCCGCCCAGCAGCCCGAACAGCACGCCTATGGCCGCGCCGATGAGGGTGGCGGTCACCGCGATGAACATGGTGAGCCGGGTGCCGATCACCATCCGGGAGAAGAGGTCCCGGCCCAGGCTGTCGGTTCCGAGCAGGTGCAGGCCGTCGGGCGAGGACTCTCCCGGCGCCAGCAGGCGGGCCCGCAGGTTCTGGGTCTCATGGTCGTGCGGGGCGAACACGTCGGGCACGATCGAGGCCGCCACCAGCAGCACCAGGAAGAGCACCAGCAGGATCCAGCCCCGGCTGCCCAGCGCCTCGATGAGGCGGCTCCAGACGCGGTGCTGCGAGGTGCGGCCCGGATCCGTGCCCGTGCGTTTGGCGACGATGACGCTCATCAGCTGGCCGCGATCCTGCGGTCGATGAACTGGTAGCCCATATCGATGAGCAGGTTGCTGAAGATCACGAACGCCCCCGCGATGATTACCGCCGCCTGAAGCACGAAGAAGTCCTGGCGGTGGGCGGCGTCGATGGTCAGCAGGCCCACACCCGGCCAGGCGAACACATACTCGATGGCGAACACCGCGCCGCCCCACATCCGCACGTACTCCCATCCGACGATGGTCGCCGTGGTGACCCCGGTGTTGCGGACCACGTGGCGGCGCAGGATGTTCCACTCGGTGAGGCCCTTGCTGCGGGCCACGGTCACGTACGGCTTGGACATCTCCTCGAACGTCGCCGAGCGCACAAGCTGGAAGATGCGGCCGCCATGCACGATGCCCAAGGTGAGCGCAGGCATCACGATGCTGGCCGTCTCGAAACGCCCCGAGGTGGGAAGCCAGCCGAGCTGCACACCGAGCACCAGGATCAGCAGCAGCCCCAGCCAGAAGTTCGGCACCGACAGCGCCGCCACCGACAGCAGGTTCGAGGTCTTGTCAAACGGCTTGCGCGCTCTGGCACCCGCCACGATGCCGGGCACCACCCCCAGTACCGCGGCCGCGCCCAGGCCGACGACGGTGAGGTAGATCGTGGACGGCAACGCCTCCTTCACCGCATCGATGGCGGGGCGCTGCTGCCAGGTCGACTCGCCGAAGTCGAGCTGGGCCAGGCCGACCAGGTACTCCCAGTAGCGCTCGGCGACCGGGCGGTCCAGCCCGAACTGGCGGTGGAGTTCGGCTATGTGCTCGTCGGTGGCGTCGACCGGGGCGAACACCAGCGCCGGGTTCCCGACGACATGGGCCAGGAAGAAGATCACCGTCACTACGAGCAGCAGCACGATGACGCCGTCGCGCAGCCTCCGCAGCAGCAGGCCGCTCAGCGACCCTCCGGCGACGAGGCGGTCGGACGCGGGCCGCAGGTCGCGCAGCCATCGCCGCAGTCCGCCGCGCCGCGGCCGCTGCGACGGCGGCGTGGTCTCCGTCGTCGTCTGCATTCCCATCGATACCTATGGACGCTCAGCCCTGCCGGGCCCGGCTCGGCCCAAAGCGACCGAGCCGGGCCAGCAGGTCAACAGCAAGCCAACCAGCCTGACGTGCTAGTTCAGGCTCATCTCCGACACGAGGTACTCGTCGTCGAGCCGGGGCTGCCAGTCGAGACGCTCCGTCGCGCCGTAGATCAGGTCCTGCTGCAGCAGGTAGATGGCATGCGGATTCTCGTGCAACCGGGCCCACGCCCTCTGGTAGAGGATGTTGCGCAGGTCCTGGTCGGTCGTCGAGCCGGCCTGCTCGAAGAGGTCGGTGACCAACTCGTCGCACAGCTTGGAGGACGAGCCGCCGCACACCAGGAAGTTGCGGGTGCGAGCCCCGTCGAACCACTCGTTGGAGTTCCAGCCGTAACGAGCGTCATAGGCGCCGGGCTCCTCGCCCCTGATCCGGCTGCCGGCGCGGAAGCGGGTCCACTCGGCGAGCCGCACCTCGGTGTCGAAGCCGACGTCGTTCAGCATCGTGGCCACCGCCTGAGTCGTCTCCACGCCGCGCAGGTACCGGCCGATCGGCGCGTAGATCTCGAGGAACAAGGGGTTGTCCTCGTTCCAGCCGTGCGAGGCCATGATCTCGCGGGCCTGATCCGGGTCGTACGGGAACGGGCCGACGTCGGGGTTGTAGCCGAGCATCCCCGGCGACAGGTGCTGGGCGTGATTGGGCTCGGCGTAGCCCTCATAGAGCGTCTCCGCGATCAGCTCCTTGTCCACCGCCAGGTTCATGGCGACCCGAATCTCGGGCGGGGCCAGATCCGGACGGAGCGCGTTGAGCGCTATGTAGCTGTACTCGGTGGCGGGGACGCTGAGCGCCTGGGGCACCAGCGGAACCTGCTCGGGCAGGATGTCCAGCACCAGGTCGACCTCGCCGGCCTGCAGGGCGGCCAGCGACGTCTGCTTGTCGGGGATGAACCGCACCGTGAACGCGTCGATCGACGGCGCATCGCCCCAGTAGTTCGCATTCCGCACCGCGGTGATCTGCTGGCCGCGCTCCCAGGACTCGAACATGTATGGACCGGTCCCCACCGGGTTCTCACCCACCGTGTCGGCCGTACCCGGCGCGAAGATGGGGAGCTGCGCGATCTGCAGCGGCAGGGTGGCGTTGACCCCGTCGGTGTGGATGTCGACGGTGTAGGCATCCACCGCCTCCACGGAGGTCATGCCCCGGATGTACGAGTCTCGCTGGGTCGAGTAGTCCGGGTCCAGCATGCGGTTCAGGGCATCCGCCACGGCCTGGGCATCGAGGGCCTGGCCGTCGTGGAAGGTGACGCCCTCGCGCACCGTGAAGCGCCAGGTGTCGTCGTCGAATGCCTCGTAGCCGGTGGCCAGCACCGGGACCAGAGCCGTCGAGGCGTCACGGCCCAGCAGCGACTCGAAGAGGTTGGCGGTCACTACCCGCGAGCTGCGGTCGTTGACGGCCTGCGGGTCGAGCGTCGAGGGCTCGGTGGTGACGGCGATGACGACCCTTCCGGGATCCCCGGTCGGGGCAGCCGGCTCAGGCTCGGCGGTGGCCGCCTCCAGGGCGGCGGCGGCCTCACCGGCCGCAGTCTCGGCCTCCGAGGCCCGCGACTCGGCCGCAGCCGCGGCTTCCTGCGCGGCGGCAGCATCGGCCTGGGCCGCCTCCAAGGCAGCCTGCGCCTCGGCCTGTTGCTCCGCGCTCGCCTCAGCCGCCGCGGCCGCGGCGTCGGCCAGGGCCGCCTCAGCCTCGGCGGCGGCCGAAGCAGCCGCTTCAGCCTCTGCTCGAGCGGCCTCGGCTTCGGCCTCGGCGGCGTCGGCCTCGGCCTGCGCCGCCTCGACGGCAGCCGTGTCGACCACCGGCGCCGCGGGTGCGTCCGCCTCGTCGTCGCCGCAGCTCGCGGCGATCAGCGAGAGGACGAAGAGCGCCGCGAGCGGCACCCCCAGTCTCTTCCGGATGTATCGCATTTTGCTGTTTCCTCCTTTGGGTCTGTGAACTGAATTCATCAGATCTAGGTGCCTTGGGAACCGTGGAATTGGTCCGCGGCCGCGGCCGCGATCTCGTGGTCGATCTGGGGGGAGCCCCCGCCCACGCCGATGGCGCCCACGCAAACGCCGTCGGAGAACAGAGGCACACCGCCGGGATTGACGGTGACCCCTCCAGGGATGATTTCCACGAGACTGGTGGGGAACAGGGGCCGGTCGGCCCACTGCGCGACGAGGTCCTTGGTGGGCTTGGCGAAGGCGGCGGCCAGCCGGGCCTTGCCCATGGCCATGTAGGGCCCGTGCCAGCGCTTGCCCCGCACGACTACCAGGGGATGGCCGGCGTCGTCGTGCACGGCCACGGTGGCGTTGATGCCCCGTTCGGCCCCGATGGCCCGGGCCTGCTGCACCAGCTCGAGCGCCTGCTCAACGTCCATTGCTGTGCCGTCCATTGTCACTGGGCCCGTCGTCCCAGGGGACCGACAGCAGCCGCAGGTAGCGGGCCGCGTTGTCTGCCATCAGCTTGCGCAGGGCTTCCTCGCCGATCACGGGGCCCCATGAGATCACGTTGTCGGTGCTGTTCGGGTAGTAGCACTCGGGATGAGGGAAGTCCGACTCGTACATGAGCACACCGTCGCCGAGGATGTCGATGACCGCCTTGGTCATCTCGGCTCCCTCGTGCTGCTCGATGGCGCAGAACACCCGGCCCATCTGCACGTACTCGAGCGGGGTGTGCTTGAGGTCGGCGGGCACGGCGCCCTTGACGTAGTCGATCTGGCTGGTGAGGCGGATGATCCAGTGCGGCAGCCAGCCGTGGCCGGTCTCCACGGTGGCCACCCGCAGATTCGGGTAGCGGTCCAGCATCCCCGACACCAGCACGTACGCCATGAGCCTCTGCGCCCCCCAGACATGGGCGGCGGTGCGGGCCACGGCCACGTTGCCCCAGATGTCGCGGTAGCCGGGGAAGTAGGGCGCCTCGTAGAAGAAGCTGTGGTGCATGATGGGCAGGTCGGCCTCGTCCATCGCCTGCCAGATCGGCTCCAGGTCGGGATCGTCCACCGGCAGACCCTCGGGCAGCACCGGCCACACTGCGGCCAGCCACTCATCGCCAGCGTGCTCGCGGATCGTGTCGGCGGCCCATTCGGGATCGGCGCCCGGTGCCAGCAGCAGTCCCTTGAGACGGCGGGGGTCGGCCGAGCAGTAGTCGGCCATGTAGCGGTGGTAGGAGCGGTACATGGCCTTGGCCAGGCTCAGGTCCAGGGCGGTGCTGCCCGGCGCCCAGGTGCCCGGGATGATGAAGTTGATATCCACCCCTTCAACGTCCATGTTGGCCAGACGGCCCTCGGAGTTGGTGTGCTGGATGCCGTCGGCGATGGGCTTCACCGCCAGGTTCTGGACCCGGCCCTCGAGGGCCCCCTTGGCGCCCGCCCCCCGGGTGTCCACCGCGGCATCGGGCTTGTGCCCGGCCACACGGTTGTAGGGCTGGGGGTTGACCCGGACCACACCGTAGGGATGGGTGGGATGGCCCCGGCCCGCGGTCGGCTTCGTCACCCGGACATAGGGGGTCAGCTCGTCGGCTCGGTCCTTGAGTTCGCGGTCGCCGTAGTCGACGAGCACCTCGACCGATGGGGTGACGTGGGTGTCGGCGTCGATCACCCGGTATCCCTGTCTCATGGCTTCCTCTCTGTCTCCTCTGTGGGGGATGGCGTGCCGGACGCCGGGGGCGGCCCATCGTCGGCCGCGCCCAGGGTCTCTTGCATGATCGCGAGCAGGCTCCGTTCCACCTGCTGCAGGTGGCGCCGCATCTGCTCGCGGGCCAGGTCGGGGTCCTGGCGGACGATGGCGTTGTGTATGGGCAGGTGGCCCTGGTAGCCCGAACCCACTCGATGGCGCTGTTCGGGGGCCCGGGTGAACACCCGCCAGAAGGCTGCCTCGCGGAAGAAGAGCCCGATTCCCGCCTCGTAGAGTTCGGCCAGCACGGTGTTGTGGGAGGCTCGCACCACCGCGCAGTGGAAGCTGCGGTCGGCGGTGTGGTACTGGGTCTCGTCCTGGGTGTCCATGCGCTGCAGGCACCCGGCTATCTCGGTGAGGTCGTCGGAGGTGCGGTTGGTGGCAGCCAGACCGGCCGCGTGGATCTCCAGCAGCTTGCGCACGTCGAACACCTGCTGCACCGAGGCGTCGGAGGCTCTGGCCGCCAGGTCCAGCATGCGGGGGCTGATGTCGCTGGGGTGCCGCACCACCAGCCGGCCCGCGTCCCGGGCCAGGAAGCCGGACGAGACCAGCCCCTGGAGGGCCTCGCGCACGGTGGTGCGGCCCACGCCGAAGGCCTCGCACAGCTCCCGTTCCGACGGCATGGTCGCGCCCGGCACCAGGCGGCCCGACAGCATCTGACGCTTGAGCTGCTCCTGGAGCCGGTCGGCGAGCGTCTCGCGGCTCAACTTCATTGCTGACCGCCCAGCCAACTGAGGACCGTGGCCCCTGAATAGGCGGCGTCTAGCTCCGTGTCGTCGTCGGAGGGCGCCGCGAAGGAGATCCGCTCGAAGTCGGCCCGCTGCGCGTACGGCACCGAGGCGTCCAGGACGGCCTTGGTGCCGACCCCGGCCTCGGAGGTGCGCACATACTCGTGGCCGCGCATTCCTGGCATGACCAGGAGGTCCGACGCGGCGTCGAACCGGGTGGCCAGGGCGTACTCCACGTCGACGGGGTCGTGTATGTCGATGTCGTCGTCTACCAGGATGATCATGTTGAGGTCCTTGAGAGCCCCGAAGGCGGCCATGGCCGCGTTGCGGCCCCAGCCCTCGTCGCGCTCGGACCGCTTCGACAGCGCCATCACCAGATGGAACCGATGGAGCCCGCCCGAGGGCATGCACACGTCGGTCACGATGGGCGTCACCGGCCTGACCGCCTCCAGGGCGGCCACCTCGAGCACATGCTTGCGCAGCACGATCGTCTCCCGGCCGGCGCCGTTGATGGCGTGGTACACCGGCTCGTGGCGGGCGGTGACCGCGGTGATGTCCACGGTGGGGGCCGACCCGGCCGGCGAGGCGTAGCCGACGAACTCGCCGAAGGGGCCCTCGTGGGCCTGCTCGCCCGCCTTGATGACGCCCTCGATGACGATCTCGGTCTCGGCCGGCACGTCCACGTCGACCGACACGCCCGGCACCACCGGCAGGCCCCGGCCCCGGCACCCGCCGGCTGCGCACAGCTCGTCGCGGCTCTCGGGCATGAGCGCGCCCATGGTGGAGGCCGCGTAGATCAGGGCCACGTCGGTGCCGACGCAGACCGCCACCGGCAGGTCCTGACCCATCTCCACCGCGTGGTCGAGGGCCCGGCCCAGGTGGCGGCCGTGGTCGATCTTGATGGCCACTCTGTCCGGCTCCAGCAGCTGGAGCCGGTGGAAGGAGGCGTTGCGCACGCCGGTGAGGGGGTCGCGCACGATCAGGACGCCCGCGGTCACGAAGCGCCCACCGTCGCCGGGGGCGTGCTTGAGCACCGGGAGCTGCTCACCCACGTTGATGGACCCCTTACGCCAGACCTGCTCCTGGGCCGGGGCCTCGGCGGCCGGGACGGGCTCGACGTCGGTGTGGATGCCCCGGGCCAGCGCGGCCCGCAGCTGGGCGCGGTCCAGTCCCATTGCCGCCTCGGAGGACTCCGGGGTGGCGAAGACGTTGCCGACCACCGGCACGTCGTGGTCCTTGACGCTCTCGAACAGCAGGGCCGCGCCGGCGTCGTGGCGCTTCATGAGACCGGCTACCTCGAGGTCGGGGTCCACGGTGCGCGACACCCTGGCCAGCAGCCCGGCCCGGTCGAGACGCCCCAGCGCGGTTCGGAACCCGGTGTCGAGCGTGCCGATCGGATCGGCGCCGCGGCCGCCGTCCGGCGTCATGAGCGCTCCTCGGAGCCGGCCCCACCGGAGGGGTGGGCCTCGGCCAGGCAGCGCTGCACCATGGAGCGGGCCCGATCCCAGTCGTAGTTGCGGTACAAGCGGCCCTGCACCACCGACGCCGAGCCCGCGTAGAACATCTCGTACTGGAAGTGCCGGCTGGCGAACTCGGAGCCGATGGCGTCCCAGATCAGCTTCAGCAGCCCGACCCGGTGCTGGGCGTCCATCTCGGGCCAGCGCACGAAGCGCTCGAAGTCGGTCCGGGTGACCGGATCCTCCCAGGCACTCATGGACGAGGGCACCTGGATGGTGGTCCCCCCGGTCAGCTCCCGCAGCGCAAAGGTGATGTCGCGGTACAGCTCGGGTTGCTGGGTCATCGCCGCGTAGAGCATCTCCGGGTCGGGGCGGGCCACGCCGTTGGCGTCGATGGTGGCGTTGTACTCCCCGGCCAGCACCATCCCGTAGGGCACCGAGGCCTGGGCCGCCACCCGGGCCAGGCTCAGCTGGAAGTTCCGGTCCCGGGCCTGACCCGACCATTCGGCCAGCTGCGAGGCCAACCCGGCCAGGAACCGCATCTTCACCGCGTAGCGGATCTGAGCCTGGGTGTTCCCCAGAAGGTGTGCGGGTGTGCGGTTGAACTGGGCGAAGGTGATCTCGGGGTCGCGGTCCACGAACACGTGCTCGGCGGGCACGTCCACGTCGTCGAACACCACTAGCGCGTCGGTCTCGTCGTAGATCGCCGACAGCGGGTAGTCGCCCTCCGCGGTGACGTCCCGGCCGTAGGGCCGGCGGGGGTAGATGCGCAGCCGGGGATGGTTGACGGGGATCACCACCGACAGGCCGTAGTCGTCGGCGCCCGGGGGCAGGGGCTGGATGGAACTGACGAACACGTAGTCCGACATCAGCGTGCCGGTGCCGAGCATCTGGGCGCCCCGCACCACCACCCCGTCGTCGCTGGAGCGGACGATGGAGGCATAGAGGTTGGGCGCGTACTGCTCATGCGGCCCCTTGGCCCGGTCGACCTGGGGGTGGATGATGGTGTAGGTGACGTACAGGTCCTCGTCGCGGGCCCACTCGTAGAACCGCTGCACGTTGTCGGCGTAGCGGTCGCCGGCCTTGGCGAAGGTGTCGAGCGACCCCGAGAAGCCGGCAAAGAACGAGGCCACATGGTCCGGGGACCGGCCCAGGTAGCCGTAGCTGATCTCCGACCAGGCTTCGATGGCGAGACGGCGGCGACGCAGGTCCTCCACCGAGCGGGGCACCAGCCAGCTCAGGTTCACGGGACGGCCGTCGGTGGGCGACTTGTAGGTCATGAGCTCGCGGTTGGCGGGGTCGGCCGCGAAGTCGTAGAGCCGGGCCACGGAGCGCACCGCGGCGGCGAAGGCGGGATGGTCAGCGACATCGTCGACGGGCCTACCGTCGAGGATCACGTTGCGCCCGTCTCGCAGCGACTCGACGTAGCTGTCTCCCGTGCGCATCCATCCTCCATCAGGACGCGAGAACCGCCCGGCAGCAGCCGGTTCTCTTGGCAGATTGTCTGACAACCTGCCCAGCCTGTCAAACTGGGTCGGTGAGGATCACGTGAGGAGCGGTCTGGGCCAGCTGGCCGACACGCTGAGCAACCCCAATTTCCGCCGCTACGCCAGCGCCCAGTTCCTGCACGGCGCCGGAATGTGGGCCCACCACCTCGCCGAGGTGTGGCTGGTGTACGAGATCACCGGCAAGGCCCTCGCGGTGGGGCTCACCATCGCGGTCCGGTCGGGCCTGGCCGTCGTGCTCGCTCCGGTGGCGGGGACACTGGCCGACCGGATGGACCGGCGCCGGATGCTGGCCTCCACCCAGGCCTCGAAGGCCCTCGTCGCCAGCGCGCTGGCCGTGACCGCGCTGGTGATGGGAGAGGACCTGCCGCTGGCGGTGCTGTTCGGAGCGGTCGCTGTGCTGGGCGTGATCGGCGCCATCGACACCCCGCTGCGGCGGGCCTTCGTGCGCGACGTCGTATTGGCCGACCGGATCGACCGGGCGGCCCGGCTGCACACCTCGGTGATGTCGATCGGCCGGTTCCTGGGAAGCGGCGCGGCCTGGTTGTTCCTGAGCCTGTCCGCTTCGTGGGCGTGTTTCGGCGTGAACGGCGCGACCTCGCTGCTGGCGTCCCTGCTGGTGCTCCGGGTGGTGCCCACCACCGCCACGGTGTCGAAGGACGCCCGAGCGGCCGGGGGGCCCGTGCTCGGCTACCTGCTGCGCACCCCGGCGGTGACCATACCGATGACCCTGCTGTGCTCGTTCACACTGTTCGGCTGGAATCTGGCCGTGCTGCTTCCGGTGGTCGCCGACAAGCAGTTGGAGGGCGGGCCGGGCACGTTCGCGATCCTGGCCCAGGTCATGGCGGTCGGCAGTCTCATCGGCTCGGTGATGATGGCCGCCTCGAGGCTGGAAGGGTTGCGCAGCCTCGCGATCCTGCTGGCAGTGTTCAGCGCGACGATGGCCTCGCTGGCCGCGGTGAACTTCCTGGTCGCCGGGATGGTGGCCATCCTGGTGGTGGGCACCTTCGGCGGCGGGTTCCTGAGCCTGGCCAACGGATCGGTGCAGTCGGCGGCCGATCCCCGCCTCCAGGGCCGGGTCTCGGCCGCGTACGGGGTGGTCTTCGTGGGTGCCCGCGCCGTCGGCGGCCCCATCCTGGGCTGGCTGGTGGACGCCTTCGGCAGCCGGGTCGCCCTGGTAACGGTGGGGATCTTCACTGCCGCCTGCGCCCTGATCGGCCTCCTCGCGGTCGCCCGGACTCGTTCGAGCCGATAGAACGACCTCACGACCGGAGAGTTGATCCGGTCGGCAAGTCAGGAGGGAGGAGCACCATGCTTACTCAGGGACTCGACCACGTGGCCGTCATCACCAACGACTCCGACCGGCTCCAGGCCTTCTACATCGAGATGTTCGGCGCCACCGTGGAGTTCGACGGCGAGGAGTTCCCGGGCGGGCCTCGCATGACCGTCATCAACATCGGACCGGCCACCGAGCTGAACGTCTTCGAGATCAACGGCAACGAGCAGGCCGACCACCAGACGCCGATGTTCGGTCGGGGCCGTCTCGACCACATCGGCCTGCACGCGGCCAGCCTCGACGACTTCGACGAGATCCGCTCCCGGCTCACAGCCGCCGGGGCGACTGACGGAACCGTCACCGACTTCGGCCGCAAGCTCAGCCTGTTCTTCCGTGACCCCGACCGGATGGAGTGCGAGGTCCTGGTGCCCAACCCCGAACCCGGCCATGTCCCCATAGGGACCGCATCGCACCTCTACTCCTAAGAGCGTCCGTCAATTGGTGCCAGTACCTAGCGCCGCGGCGTGATCACTCCCGCTCTTGTTCGCTGCGCTCACGGGCCGCTCGGGCCACGGCCTCGCGCCGTATGGGCCGCATCGGCTTGCCTATTCGCTCGGCCTCTGCAGCCTCCGCCATGAGGCCAAGGGTGCGGAACGCAGCTGGTGCGGCATGCATCGGCGCCGCGGCGGTGTTCTACTCGTTGATCCCGCTGCCGATCCGGTACGCCGGCGAGGGATTCTCCGTTCTGGTGCTGGGCACGCTCATGGAGTCGGCCTGCGCCACGATGCTGCTGGCCGCGCTGGCGGTGTCGTCCAAGGCCGCTCTGGGGGTCGGCCCGCTCCAGGCGATGCGCCCAGCGCGGCTGGTGGCGCTGCCTCCCGCCGGGCCGGCAGGCCCGCGCCCGGCTCTGCTGCTGGCGTTGCTGCTGGTCACGGCACCCAACGTCCTGCTGTACGCCGGCACGGCTGCGCTGCTGCCGCTCGTGGTGCTGTCCTGCTTCTCGGACGGCCTGGACGTCGTGCCCCAGTCTCTTCTGATCGCGCGCTGGAGCGGCAGCAGCAGAAGCATCTCGTCGCGCAGCGCCGTCATGATGTGCGGACTGCCCGTTGCGGTGTTGGCGGTCGTGTGGAGCCAGACGGCCCCCGGCCAGATCGAGGGAGGCTCCTGGCGCGAAACGGCAGTCGGGTTGGTGCTGGGGGTGCTGACCACGGCGACGTACGCGATCCGGCCGTCGGCTGGGATCATCTACGGCGACCGGTGCGCCTTGGCCCGCCGCTCTGGCGAAACCGCCGCGTCCGTCAAGGACTACGGCGTCGCGCTGTGGTGGTCGACGTTCGCCGCCTCTGCGGTCAGCACCCCGATCGTGGCGGTGGTCGCCCTGATGCTCGCCTTCGGCGGGTTGGGCGCCACCCGATCGGCGGCTTACGGCGCAGCGGCCGGACTGATCATGGGATGTGCCCGCCTGATGCACCGGGCAGGCAACATCGTCACGGCTGACACGCGCGTCAACAGCCTGCTCTACGCGTCGCCTGCTATGGCGGCCATTTGGCTGACAATCGCCGGCGACCCCATCTACCAACCCGTGCTGTTCGGCGCAGGCATGGCGGTCATCGCCGTACTCAACGCAGCCATCGCCGCCGACCGGGGAGATCCGCAACCAGCCGCCCCGCAGTGACTGAAGGGCAAAGCGGCCTCAGTGGCGCTTGACGCCTCCGTACTTCATGCGGGTGTCGCTCATGGAGGCTGAGCGGGCCTCGTCGACGTGGATGTCGCCGTCCACCATCTCCCCCACGAACAGGGTGTGGGTGCCGAGGTCGATGGCGTGGCGCACCTCGCAGTCCATCCAGGCGATGGCCTCGATGAACACCGGCGCTCCGGTGGTCGCCTCCCGCACGGCCCGGCCGTTGAGGGTCCCGTCGGCGTAGGTGGCCGGCTTCGAGAACTTGACGAACACCCGGGTGTCCTCGGCGTTCCACAAGTTGACCGTGAACGAGCCCCCCTCGGAGATGAGCCGGTGCGTCACTGCCGTATTGTCCACCCCGACACCTATGAGGACCGGCTCCATCGACAGCTGCGTGATCCAGCTCGCGGTCATGCCGTTGCGCTCGTCGCCCGAGCGCGACCCGATCAGGGCCAGCGCGTTGGGGATCTTCCAGGTGAGCCGATTCACGAGTTGGTCGTCCAGAGCCATGGCGCCACCCTATCGGGGGGTCTGATGCGGCCCCGAGAGTCCGCCCCCGAGGCGCTCTTCATGGTCGGGGCGGTGTCGCAGTACCTGGGCGCGGCGGTGGCCGTGGTGCTGTTCGACGAGTTGGCCCCAGGCGGGGTGGCGTTGCTGAGAGTGGTGGCCGCGGCAGCGGTCATCGTGGCCCTGCGGCGCTCATGGCGGCGGCGATGGCAGGCCCGCGAGCTGGGTCGGGCCGCAGCCTTCGGCGTGTCTCTGGCCGCCATGAACCTGTGCTTCTACCTGGCCATGGACCGGCTGCCGCTGGGCAACGCGGTGGCCATTGAGTTCACCGGTCCGGTGGTGGTGGCTGCCCTCGGAGCCCGCACCCTGCGCTCGGCGGGGGCGGTGGTGCTGGCAGTGGCGGGGGTCATGGTGCTGGCCGGCGTGGAATCGGAGGGCACAGCCGCCGGCGTCGGGTTCGCGCTACTGGCCGGCGGGTTCTGGGCCGGCTACATCCTGCTCGGCCACCGGGTGGCCCGCAGCCCGGCCTCGGTGGACGGGCTGGGGCTGGGGATGCTGGCCGGAGCGCTGGCCATCAGCCCGTTCGGCGCCACCGCCGTGGCCGGAGCGCTGGACGCTCCGGTGGTGCTCGCCCTCGGGTTGACCACCGGTGTGCTGTCCAACGTGATCCCCTACCGCATCGACCAGACGGTGATGCGCCGGGTCGACCCGCACCGCTTCGCCCTGCTGCAGGCGCTGCTGCCGGCCACGGCCACCGTGGTAGGCCTGGCCGCCCTGGCCCAGGTGCCAAGCGTCCCGGAGGCCCTCGGCATCGGCCTGGTGATAGCAGCCATCTTGGCCGGCCGCCCGGGCGCCAAGCCCGATTAGCGCCTGGGCGTCAGGCAGCGGGGAGGAGGCCGCGGTCGGCCATTGCCTCCGCGATCTGGATGGCGTTGAGGGCGGCGCCCTTGCGGAGGTTGTCACCCGACACGAACAGCGACAGCCCGTTGGGACGGGTCGGGTCGCGGCGGATGCGGCCCACATACGACGGATCGGCGCCGGCCGCCTTCAACGGGGTGGGCACATCGGCCAGCACCACGCCGGGCGACTCAGCCAGCACCTCGGCCGCCCGCTCAACGGTGATCGGCCGCTCGAACGACGCGCTGATCGACAGGGAGTGCCCGCAGTACACCGGCACCCGCACGCAGGTGGCGGCCACGGCCAGGTCGGGCAGTTCGAGGATCTTGCGGCTCTCGTGGGTGAGCTTCTGCTCTTCGTCGGTCTCGCCCGAGCCGTCGTCGACGACCGACCCAGCCAGCGGGATCACGTTGAACGCGATCGGCTCGGGGAACTGCTCGCCCGCCTGCAGTCCGACCGCACCACCGTCGAAGGTGAGCGAGGGGGCGTCCTCGCCCGCCTTCTGCACCTGCTCGTGCAACTCGTCCACCCCGGCGAGGCCCGCGCCCGAGACGGTCTGGTAGGTCGACACCACCATGGCTGCCAGCCCCGCCTCGGCGTCGAGGCTCTTCAGGGGCGGCATGGCCACCATCGTCGTGCAATTGGGGTTGGCGACAATGCCCTTGGGTATCGAGTCCAGTGTGTGCGGATTGACCTCGGACACCACCAGCGGCACCTCGGGGTCGCGCCGCCAGGCCGACGAGTTGTCGATCACCACCGCACCGGCCGCGGCGACCCGTTCGGCCAGGGCCCGGCTGGTGGTGGCCCCGGCGGAGAACAGGCACACGTCGAGCCCGGAGTAGTCGGCGACAGCCGCGTCCTCGACCACGATGGCCCGGTCGCGCCAGTGCAGCGTGCGCCCCGCAGAGCGCGACGAGGCGAACAAGCGCAACCGGTCCACCGGGAAGTCGCGCTCGTCCAGCAGGGCCCTCATGACCCCGCCCACCTGGCCGGTCGCGCCTACGACTCCGACATCCATAGGGCCGCAGGCTACCGCCCGCCCTGACCGACCGAACTGGCAGCAGAACGCACCCCATAAGGGGCAAAACGCTGCCAGTTCGACGTCTCGCCGCCGGGCCGCCCCGAACTGGCAGCCAGACGCCCCCTAGAGGGGCCAAAACGCTGCCAATTCCCGGGGAGCGGTGGTCAGTAGACGTTGCGGCGGTCGGCGGGGTCCTTGTCGAGCTCGAAAGACTCGTGCAGCGCGACCACGGCCCGCTCCATGTCCCCGGCCCGGATCACGCAGGAGATGCGGATCGCCGACGTCGAGATCATCTCGATGTTGATCCCCGCCGCGGCCAGCGTCTCGAACATCCGGGCGGCCACGCCCGGATTGGTCTGCATGCCGGCGCCGATCAGGCTCACCCGGGCGATACCGTCGTCGGCGGACACGTCGTCGGCGCCCAGCTCGCCAATGAGCCCCTGCGCCACCGACCGGGCCGCGTCGAGCTGCAGCCTTGGCACGGTGAAGCTGATGTCGGTGACGCCCTCGCTCGACACGTTCTGAACGATCATGTCGACGTTCACATCGGTGTCGGCCAGCGCCCGGAACAGCCGGCCAGCCACTCCGGGCTTGTCGGCGACCCCTGAGACGGTCATCTTCGCCTCGCTGGCGTCGTGGGTGACGGCCGAGATGATGGCGTGCTCCATGGCTTCCTCCCCGGTAACTGTGGTGCCCGGCATCCAGCTGAACGCGGATCGCACGTGCAGCTCGACGCCATAAGTCCTGGCCAGCTCGACCGCCCGCATGGCCGGCTTCGGGCAGCCGGTGGCGGTCATCTCCAGCAGCTCGTCGAACGAGACCGCATCCATGCGCCGCGCCTGGGGTACCAGGCGGGGGTCGGCGCTGAACACGCCGGGCACATCGGTGTAGATCTCGCAGTAGTCGGCGCCCAGGACATGGGCCAGCGCCACTGCGGTGGTGTCGGACCCTCCCCGGCCGAAGAACGTCACGTCGCCGTCGCCGGACACCCCCTGGGAACCGCCCACCACCGGCACGATGCCACGGTCGAGCGCCCCGGTGACGCGGCCCGGCGTGATCTCGGTGATCTTGGCGCCGGTGTGGGTGGAGTCGGTACGGAACCCGGCCTGGCTGCCGGTGAACGATGCCGCGGGCACCCCCACGTCGCTCAGGGCCATGGCCATCAGGGCGCAGGCCTTGCGCTCGCCCCCTGTGATGAGCATGTCGACCTCGCGGCCAGGCGGGTCCGCAGCCACGTCGGAGGCCATCCGGAGCAGTTCATCGGTCTCGCTGCCCATGGCCGAGACGACCAGCACGACCTCGTCGCCGTGGCTGCGACGGCGCGCCACATGGTCGGCCACGACCCGGATCCGGTCGGGGCCGGCAACCGAGGTGCCGCCGAACTTCTCTACTACGAGTACCACGGTCGATCAGGCTACCGGCGCGGTGGGTGGGGCCCAGCCGGCGAGTGCCGGGCACAAGCCGTAGCAAATGCGCCAATCCGTGGCATTCTTGGGGCGTGAGCGATGCGCTCGCCATCGACGAGATAGTCCTGAAGGTGCCCGCCACCGCCGCTTGCGGCCGGATCGTGCGCGTGGGTGCCGCGGCCGTGGCCCTTCGCCAGGGCATGTCGTTCACGGAGATCGATGAGTTGCGCGCGGCCATGGACCAGGCGACCGAGCTGCTGCTCGCGCCGCCGACCGGTCCCGGCGCCACCATCGTGTGCGTGCTCCGGGCCCAGGGAGGCCGCCTCGAAGTGGACTTGGAGCGCACCGACGGGGCCAGCGTCGCAGCCACCGACGCAGCCCGGTTCAAGAAGGCGGCCGACGCCTCGAACGTGTCGGCCACCGTGGAGCCCGAGCGGGGACGGCTGTTGATGCGCAAGGACATAGGCCGGCCCGGCAGCCGGCCCGCGGCCTGATACTCCAACGGCGGGAGGCTTAGAACGAGCGCGGGTAGGTGCAAGCTAGTCGTGCCGGGGCGGGGTGTCTCCCGCTCTTGTTCGCTGCGCTCACGGGCCGCTCGGGCCACGGCCCCGCCCGTATGGACCGGGTTCGCTCGCCTACCCGCGGGGCCTCTTAGCGCCCGGTCGAGCCGAATCCCTGGTCGCCGCGCGTCGAGGGGTCGAGGCTGTCCACCTCCACCAAGCGCACCTGCTCCACCGCCATCACCACCAGCTGGGCGATCCGTTCGCCCCGCTCCACCGCGAACGGCTCGGACGGGTCGGTGTTCACCAGCACCACTTTGAGCTCCCCGCGGTACCCGGAGTCGATCAATCCGGGCGTGTTCAGGCAGGTCACGCCGTGCTTGAGGGCCAGCCCGCTGCGGGGGAGCACGAAGCCGGCGCACCCCTCCGGCAGTGAGACGGCCACTCCGGTGGGCACCAGCGCCCGGCCGCCGCCCGCAGCGAGGACCGTGGGGGTGCGGGCCATCAAGTCGATGCCGGCGTCGCCGGGCCGGGCATAGGCGGGCATGGGCAGGTCAGGATCGAGCCGGAGCACCGGAACGTCGAGCACCGGCCGAGAGTAGCGGGATGCACAGCCGGTGCTCGCGCATCCCGCGCCGCTGCTGGGGATCGTTATCCTGCCTCAGTGCTCGCCTGGATGGACTTGGAGATGACCGGCCTCGATCCCGAGCTCCATTCCATCGTCGAGATCGCGGTGCTCATCACCGACGACGACCTTGAGATCGTCGCCACCGGGCCTGATCTCGTGATCCACCAGCCCGAGGAGGTACTGGCCCGCATGGGCGACACCGTGCGCACGATGCACACCAGCAGCGGCCTGCTCGACGCGGTGCGAGCCTCGACCGTGAGCCTGGCCGACGCCGGTGGCGAGGTGCTCACGTTCTTGCGATCACACATCGACGGGCCTAGGACCGTTCCGCTGTGCGGCAACTCCATCGGCACCGACCGCCGGTTCCTGGCCCGGCACCTGCCGGAGGTCGAGGACTTCCTGCACTACCGGTCGATCGACGTGTCCACCGTGAAAGAGCTGGCCCGCCGCTGGCAACCATCGGTGTATGAGGGTGCACCCGACAAGGCAGGAGGCCACCGGGCACTCGACGACATCACCGAGAGCCTCGAGGAATTGCGCTGGTACCGCCGGGCCGGGTTCATCGGCGGCCCAGAGGCCGGGCCTGAGAGCGCGCCGTGAGCGTGAAGACCTACAGGAAGCAGGAGCAGGAGCCCGCGTCCTCGGAGGTGACCGAGGTGGCGCCGGGCGTGCTGCGGCTGCAGCTTCCGGTGAGCATGCCGGGCCTGGGCCACGTCAACTGCTACGCGCTGGTCGACTCCAACGGAGCGGCCCTGGTGGACCCCGGACTGCCCGGCGAGGAGTCGTGGTCGGCGCTGGTCGACCGGCTCGGGCAGGCTGGCATTCCCCTACGGCGGGTGCACACCACCGTCGTCACCCACTCCCATCCCGATCACTACGGCGGCAGCCACCAGCTGCGCGAGGAGACCGGCACCGAGCTGCTGGCCCATGCCGCCTTCATCTCCAGCCCGGCGGCCGACGACGCCAACGCCGACATCGACCTGGAGCTGCTGGAATTGGATGCCGAGGCGCTGGTAGAGCTCTGGAAGGCCAAGCTGGCGGACCGGGGCAGCACCCCGTGGGGCACCCGCCGGGAGCCGCCCCCCGACGAGGCCATCCGCCTGTTCATCCAGAGCAACGTCGAGGGCCAGGTGCCCCGCTTCCGGGTGCCGGAGCCCACCATCCGGGTCGCGGAGGGCGACCCGGTCCGGCTGGCGGGGCGGGACTGGTTCGCAGTCCACACCCCCGGCCACACCGTCGACCACCTGTGCCTGTGGGACCCGACCGAGGGCGTGCTCCTGTCGGGGGACCACGTGCTCCCCACGATCACGCCCCACATCGCGGGCTCGACCGACATCGACGACCCGCTGGCGGCCTTCTTCGAGTCGCTGGCCCGGGTGGGGGCGTTCGAGGGGGTCAAGGTATGCCTGCCCGCCCACGGGCACCCGTTCACCGACCTGCGGGGCCGTACCGACAGCATCCGCCGCCACCACGTCGAGCGGCTCGACATCCTGCGGGCGGCGGCCGCCGCGCTCGGCGACGCGCCGGTGGAGGCCTACATGAAGGAGCTCTTCTCCGAGCGGGCCTGGGGCGACATGGCCGCCAGCGAGACGTTCGCCCATCTGGAGCATCTGCGGGTGATCGGGGAGGCCGAGAGCAGCCGCGACGGCGACGGCCTGCTGCTCTACCGGCCGGCTGGCCCCGACCCGGCTCATCCCGGCCGCGACCGGTAGCGCCCGCCTGGCCATGCCGGCATCCGAGGGCGGAGTCATGAAGGACGAGCCGGACCGGCGAAGCGGCATCCGGCCACGCCTGCTCATCGCGCTCGCCGCGGTGGCGGCCGCGACCGTGATCGCCTTCGCAGCAGAGGCTGTCCTCTCGCCCGACGTCTCCGAGAGCACCGACCTCTCCGACCTCACCTTCGACCTCTTCGACGGCGGCACCGGCACCATCGCCGACTACGAGGGCACCCCGCTGGTGGTGAACTTCTTCGCGTCGTGGTGCCCACCGTGCGTTCGGGAGATGCCCGAGTTCCAGGACGTGTTCGAGAGCCTCGACGGCCGGGTGGCGTTCCTCGGCCTCTCGCAGGACTCGTCGACGCAGGCCGCCCTCGACCTGGTGGAGCGGACAGGCGTCACCTACGACGTGGGCTGGGACCTCGATCTGGAGGTGTACGGGGCGACGGACAGCATCGCCATGCCCACCACCGCGTTCGTGTCGCCCGACGGCGAGCTGCTCGACACCTTCGCCGGAGTCCTCGACGCCGAGTCGCTGGCTGAACTCGTCGAGAATGTGCTGCTCGTAGCGGCTAGACCGTAGAGCCATGGACTGGGCAACCGTCGCCTACCCGTTCTCGCTGGGCCTGGTCGCCGCGTTCAACCCGTGCGGCTTCGCACTGCTGCCCGCCTACCTGTCGTACTTCATCGGCGTGGAGCAGTCCGGCGATCGGCCGTCCTCGGGCAGCCAGGCGCTCGGCGCGATGTTACGGGCCATGGCGGTGGCCCTCACCCTCACGGCCGGATTCGTGCTGGTGTTCGGCGCCTTCGGCCTGCTGTTCGAGACGGTGCTCAGCCAGGGCACGGTGCTCGACCGCATCGGCTATGTGACCATCGCCATCGGCGTGGTAATGGCGCTGCTGGGCCTGTGGCTCCTGGCCGGGCGGACCATCAACCTGCGGCTGCCGAAGATGAACCGGGGCACCGGCAGCCGGGGCATGGGTTCGGTCTTCATGTTCGGCGTCAGCTACGCGGTCGTGTCGCTGTCGTGCACAATCGGCCTGTTCATCGCGGCGGTGGCCACCAGCTTCTCGGCCGACGGGGTGGCCAACGGCACCGCCAACTTCGTGGCCTACGGCGTCGGCATGGGCGCGGTGATGACGTTCCTGACCCTGACCCTGGCCACGGCCCGTTCCAGCGTGGTGCCGGCCATGCGCCGGATGTTCCGCTGGATCAACCCGATCTCGGGCCTGGTGCTGATCGCGTCGGGGGTCTATGTCGCCAACTACGGCTGGTGGGAACTCCAGATCATCGACAACCCGCGGGCCACCAACGTCCTGGTCGACAAGTTCACCGAGTTCCAGGCGGCGGTTAGCAACTGGATCGACGACGCCACCGCCGAGCGCATCGGCGTCCTGTGCGCCCTGGGCGTGCTCGGCGCCCTGCTGCTGGGCTGGCGCCAGGGAGTGGCCAGCGCGCTGGCGCGGCGCTTCGTGACCGCGATCTACCTGGCCCTGTACCTGGTGGTGGAGCTCTACTTCAACCAGGGCGAGTTCGTGCTGCTGCCGGTGGTGCGGTTCGTTGCCGGATGGCCGCTGCGGGTCGGCCACTGGTTCACCGATCCGGCCCGCTTCGGGGTGCCGTTGGAGATCCTGTTCACCGCGCTGGTCGTCTGGGTCGTCTGGAGGATCCTGAGACGGGTCAAGCACCGGGGGCGCCCTGAGCAGACCGCGCTGAACCAGCCGCTTTGACCGGAGGCTTTCCGGAGCTGCTCGCCCACCCAGGCGTGGACGAGGTATGCGAGCTGCAGGCTCGGTTCGGGATCATGGCGTTCCATGGCGGGAACCTGGAGCGCACCACCGACGTGATCGCCGGGGAGGTGGCGGCCCGCACCGGAGCCTCGCTCTACGCGGTGATCCAGCACGCGCCGCTGCGTGAGCACGTTCCCTCCATCACCATCCGGCCCGAGCATTCCGCCAGCCTCCGGGAGTTCTTCGAGCATGTTCACACCGTCATTGCGGTCCACGGCTACGGGCGCGAGACCCAGTTCTGGAACGTGCTTCTGGGCGGTCGCAACCGGCAGCTGGCCGGGCACTTGGCCGGGCACCTGCGGGCCGCGCTCCCGGACGCCTTCGGGGTGGTCGACGACCTCGACGAGATCCCGCGGGGGCTTCGAGGCCTGCACGAGGACAACCCGGTGAACCTGCCGTCCAACACCGGGGTGCAGTTGGAGCTGCCGCCCACCATCCGCTGGAACAAGGAGGCCCGCAACTGGTCCGACCACGAGGGCACGCCCCGGGCCCCCCAGGTCGACACCCTCATCGACGCCCTGGTCGGCGCCGTCGACACCTGGCCCGATCGGTAGGGCGCAGCCCCTTAGGGCGCCAGGCGTTCGACAACCCAGCCCGCATCCGATCCGGGATCCGAGCGGCGGTAGCGCAGGCGGTCGTGCAGGCGGCTGCGGCGGCCCTGCCAGAACTCGACGGTGACCGGTCGCACCAGGTACCCGCCCCAGTAGGCGGGCCTCGGCACGGAGGCCGACGCCGCGAAGCGGGCCTCGGTCTCGGCGGTGAGGCGCTCCAGTTCGGCCCGGCCGGCGATCACTTCGGACTGCGGCGACGCGCTGGCCGCGATCTGGGCGCCCCGGGGCCTCGACGCGAAGTAGGCGTCGCTCTCGTCGTCGGGGAGGTGCTCCACCGTTCCCACCACCCGCACCTGGCGCTCGAGCGGCTGCCACAGGAAGCAGAGCGAAGCCCGGTGCGACCGGTCCAGGTCCAGCCCCTTGGCCGACCGCCGGTTGGTGTGGAACACGAAGCCCCGCTCGTCGAGCCCTTTGAGGAGGACCGCCCGGGCCGAGGGCCAGCCATCGGCGTCGGCGGTGGCCAGGATGACCGCGTTGGCGTCGTAGGGCTTCGCTGACAGCCACTCCTCGAACCAGCGCTTGAACTGGACGATGGGGTCGGCGGCGACGTCCTCCTCGCGGAGCCCGGCCTCGGAGTACTGCTCGCGCATCTGCGCTAGATCCATGCCCCGACTCTAGGAGGCCGTGAGGCTCGCTAGCTGCGGCGGGCGACCAGCCAGAACCCGGTGCCGGCGTAGCTACCGGTGGCCGTCCACCGGCCCGGCAGCAGGTCCATCACCTCGTCGGGCGGGAAGTAGATGGGGGTCTCATCACCCATCGTGCTGATCCACACGAAACGGCCGCCCGGTGCCAGCACCCGGTCGTAGGAGGCCGCGAACATGAACATGTTCACCAGCACCATCACGTCGACCGACGCGGACGCCAGCGGCAGCGCCCCGGCGTCGGCCCGGACGAACGGCGCCACCGCCGGGTCGGCAAGGGCGAGCATCTTGGGAGACAAGTCCAGTGCAGCGGCCACGGGGCGGCGGGCTGCGATCCGCTCGGTGGCCGCCCCGGTGCCGCAGCCGATCTCCACCAGGCGCCCCGGCGGAAGATCACCCCGGTCCAGAGCGTCCTCCAGCGGTGCCAGCCGCAGGTCGCTGCTGTGATCGCAGTGCCAGTCGACGCTGAGGGTGTCGAAGACCCCGGCCACGAACGAGGCCCGCTCGGGCGACCAGCCCTCGCCGGATCCGATCTGCCGGGTGACGGTCCGCATGGGATGGTCCGAACCGAACCGGGCCGGCTCGACGACGGAGCGCACCGGCTCGATCCAGGTGATCGAACCGGTCATCTCAGCGCGGCCCGATGGACGTGATCCCGCCCATGTACGGGTGCAGGGCCTCGGGGACGGCTATGGAGCCGTCGGGCTGGCGGCAGGTCTCCACCAGCCCGGCCCACACCCGGGGCACGGCCAGGCCGGAGCCGTTGAGGCTGTGCACCATCTGGGTGCGGCCCCCGGCCTCGGGCCGGTACCGGATGTTCGCCCGCCGGGCCTGGTAGTCGCGGCACCACGAGATGCTCGACACCTCCAGCCAGCGGTCGGCGCCGGGGGCGTACACCTCGATGTCGAACGTGCGGGCCGAGGCCGCGCCGATGTCCGCGGTGCACAGGTCGAGGACCCGGTGGGCCAGGCCCAGGTCGACGATGGCCCGCTCGGCCCGATCGAGGATCTCAGCGTGCAGGTCGTGGGCCTGCTCGGGTGTGCAGAAGCCGTACAGCTCAACCTTGTCGAACTCGTGGACCCTCAGCAGCCCACGGGTGTCCCGGCCGGCCGAGCCGGCCTCTCGCCGGAAGCACGAGGTGTGGCCCATCAGCCTTATGGGCAGGTCGGCCTCCTCGACGATCTCGCCCGACAGCAGCGATGTCAGCGGCACCTCGGCGGTGGGGATGGCCCACAGTCCGTCCCGCTCGACCTGGTAGGCCTCGTCGGAGAACTTGGGCAGGTGACCGGTGCTGGTCATGGTCTCGGTCCGCACCAGGGTGGGTGGCCTGATCTCCTCGTACAGGTCCCGGTTGCGGTCGAGCCCGTAGTCGATGAGGGCCCGCACCAGACGGGCCCCGAGCCCCCGGTACATGGCGAACATGGAGCCCGACATGCGCACGGCCCGGTCGATGTCGAGGATGCCGAGCTCGGTGCCGATGTCCCAGTGGGGCACCCGCTGGTGGGGCTGGTAGGAGTCCGGGTCGAAGCCGACGGTGCGCACCAGGACGTTGTCGTCGGGACCCGAGCCGCCAGGGCAGTCCTCGGCGGGCATGTTGGGCACGAACAGCAGGATCCGCCTGATCCACTCCGAGAGCTGCTCGCCCTCCGCGTCCAGCTCATCGATACGGGTGCCGAGCTCCCGGCTGCGGGCCCGGAGCTCATCGGCCTCGCCGGCCCGGCCGTCGCGATGGAGGGCGCCGACCTCGGCCGAGATCCGCTTGACCTCGGACCGTAGCTCGTCGGCCTCGCTCACCACTGCCCGCCGGCGCTCGTCGTGGGCGATTACCTGGTCGAGGGGCGCGGTGGGCTCGCCCCGGCGGGCGACCGCGGCCTTGACCGTCTCGGGCTCGGCCCTCAGCTGGCGCAGATCGAGCATCCCTGGACAGTACCGGCTCATCCCGCCGGTGCGTTGAGCAGCAGGGTGGTCGCGGACCGGCCCTGGCGCTTCCATTTGCCCAACTGGACATCCCCATTTATCCTCAGGTTAGGGTCGGGCTGTGGACAGTCCAGCGAAACTGACTGTTAATACATATAGAATAACCAATTAACTGATAACTAGCAGAGAAATAGTAGTATGAAGAAGATAAAGTACGTACCCACCGATAGAGAGCGGCGCGTCCTCGACCACGTCGAGAACCCTCGCTACGACCGCCAGATCGTCAACGGTCTGGAGCCGTTCATCAACCAGAGCGCACCCGCCGACATGCGCGGCTTCTACACCCCGGTCGAGCTGTCCGACCTGCAGAGCCTCAAGGGAACCGACCGCGATGTCGAGGACCGCATGCCGGTCAAGATCACCCGCCACTACTTCGACATGGCCCGCCACAGCCCGGCGCTCCAGAAGCTGGTCAAGGGCTCGGTGGACGAGACCCTGAACCTCGACGGCGAGGAGGACCCCGCCAGCCAGCTCAACTACAGCCCCATCGAGGGGATCCTCCACAAGTACGAGATGGCATTGCTGTACGTCATCTCAACCTGCTCGGCCCACTGCCGGTTCTGCTACCGGGAGGAGTTGATCGCCCGCAAGGACATCGAGCGGGCCGACGGCACCGTCAAGAAGAAGGGCCTCGCCCAGATCGCCGAGGTGACCGACTACATCCGGACCCACAACGCCGCGGTCAAGGCCAACGGCGGCCGGCATCCCGAGACCGGTCGGCCCAAGCTGCGGGAGATCCTGCTCTCGGGCGGTGATCCGATGGTGCTCCCCAACTCCAAGCTGGCCGGCTGGTTCACCGCGCTGGCCGAGGCGGGCGCGGAGGTCATAAGGGTGGGCACCAAGGAGCTCGCCTTCCATCCCGACCGCTTCGACGAGGCGTTCCTCTCGATGATCGACCGGTTCCACGAGGTGTACCCCGATGTGGCACTGCGGCTGATGGTGCACTTCAACCATCCCGACGAACTGCTGACCAAGGACGCCGACGGCAACTACATCGCCGACGAGCACGGGCGCTACCGGTGGAACCCCAGCACCCGGCGGGCCGTCGACGCGGTCGTGTCGCGGGGCTGGATATGCGTGGAGAACCAGTCCCCGATCATCCGAGGGGTCAACGACGACGCTGACGCCCTGCGCATCCTGCAGCGGACCCTCAAGGCGGCCGGCATCGAGAACCACTACTTCTTCGGGGGCCGCAACATCGTGGCCTACAAGGCCTTCAACGTGCCCATCGAGACCGCGTGGCACCTGCTCAACGACTCGCAGCGGGGCCTGTCGGGCGTCGAGGCCCACGCCCGGCTCACCTGCGTTCACTTCAAGGGCAAGACGGAGGTCGCGGCGGTCACCGAGGAGCCGATTCCCGGCCTGCCCGGAGCCGAGAACGGCGTCGTCGTCTTCAAGGTGCTGCGCAGCCCCGCCGACGCCGGCGAGCGAGGCAAGGTCGCCATCGTGGGTCGCAACCCCGAGGCGCTCTGGTTCGACGACTACACCGACCGGGTCATCATCGACGAGGCCGGGCTCTTCGACTACTACCGAAGCCCCGCGGGATCCGCCGCGGCCTCCACCAACGGCTCAACCCCGGCAAGCCCGTCCCGCCGCACCCCGGCCGACCGGCACCGCGACGAGGAGATCCACAAGCACCGCACCCCGGTCCAGCGCCAGACCTGACCGGTACCTCGGCTCTTGTCAGGCCGCCACCAGCGAGTCGAGGTGGCCGGCCAGATGGTCCACGAGGTCACCGCTGTCGTCGCCAGCCCCGAGGATGAAGCTCGACTTGCGCCGGCGCAGGAAGTTGAGCCCGATGATGTACATGCCGGGAGAGTCCGTGACGACCCCGCCGTCGTGGCGGACCTGGCCCTTCCGGTCGATCACCGGAACGTCGAGCCACGGGTATTCGGCCTTGAATCCGGTGGCCCAGATGACGGTGCGTATGTCGCCCCGGGCCAGGTCCAGGCTCAGCGGCGGCGATTCCGGCACCCGGGTGGGCGCGAACCTCTCCGGCGGCCCGACGGTGTCGAGACAGCTCTCGTCGGCCCACTCGTCGAACGTGTCGAGCAGCCGTCCCAGCTTGAGGTCGGCGAGCTCGCACTTGTTGGTCAGCGATCCTGACAGCAGCGCCTCGGTCCCCCGCACGGCCGCGAGCCTGCCCACCAGGCGCACGCCCTGATCGGTGAGGGCATTGAGATCAAGCGTGACCCGTTCGGGGGTGCCCACCAGCTGAGGGGACGGCGTGCGCCGCACCCGCACCACGTCGTCGACCTCGTCGTAGCGCTCGTCGAACAGGCCCGAGCGCTCCATCCACCACAGGATGTCCCGACCCCGGTAGAGGCGGGGCATGCGCACGTGCTCGCCCACGGCCACGGTGACGGGACGGCCGGATCGGTGAACCTCGTCGGCGATCTGCACACCGGTGGCCGAGGCCCCCACGACCAGCACCCCGCCGGGGGCCAGCCGCTGGGGGTTGCGGTACTCGAAGGCACTGAGCGCGGAGACCGGTGCCGGTAGCGAACCACCCAGCTCGGGAACCTTGGCCACGTTGAAGCCGCCCGTGGCCAGCACCACCGTCTCACACTCCCAGCGGCCCTTGTCGGTGTCGACGATGTAGCCAGCGCCCGAGGGTCGCACCGAGGTGACCGTCGTGCCGGTGCGCACCGGAGCCTCGATGGCACGTGCGTAGCCCGATACGAACTCGATGACCTCGGGCATCGACATGAAGCCGTCCGGGTCTGTGCCGCCGTGTGACCGGTAGTTGTAGCCGGGCAGCCGGCTCTGCCAGTTGGGGGTCAGCAGCCGCAGCGAGTCCCAGCGCTGGGTCCGCCATGAGTTGGCCACCTCGCCCCGCTCGAGCACGACATGCTCGATGGAGCGCTCGGTGAGGCACCGGCTGACGGCCAGGCCGCAGTGCCCGGCCCCCACGACGACCGTCGTCGTCCGCATGAACCCGCGAGCTGGGTTATCGGGCGGTCGGGCTCAGTTGACCTCGACACTCACGTTGGTCGGGTTGGTGATGATGTCGTAGACGGCCGACCGCTTCTGAGACTGGGCCACCAGTGCCCTGATCTCGTCGGCGGTGGCGTCGGCATCGATGTCGTAGGAGACCTTGACGTCCTTGAAGCCGTTGCGGACGTCCGGGTCGCCTCCGAGGATCCCCAGGATGTCCATGCTGCCCTCCAGGGTGGCCTTCACCGATCGCAGCTGGATCTCGCGGTTCTGGGCCACGGCGGCGACCCCGGCGGTGAGGCAACTGGCCAGGCCGGCCAGCACCAACTCGACCGGTGTGGCCGCGTTGTCCTCCGCCCCGAACACCAGCGGGTGATCGGCCTCGAAGGTGAAGGTCGAGCGGTGCTGGTGCTCCTCGCCGAGCCCGTGATAGCTGTCAACCGAGGAACGGCTGTGAGTGCCGTTCAACCACTCATTGGTTGCCTTCCAGGTGAACTGGGCCGCCTCGGGTGCCTCGCTGAGAGCCTGGCGGGCGCCCAGCAGGTGCTCGACGTTCACGCCGTTGTCGACGTTTGCAGTGGTCATCGGGTGGATGTCTCCTGTCTCATGGCGGTCTGCGGATGCGAACCGCGACGGTGACAGTGCAATCTAGAGGCTCGCCGGCTGAATCCCGACCTTACCGATCAACTTTTCAGGGAATTGGTCGAGGACTCCAAGCAGCACCGGCGGCGTGCTCAGAGAGGCTTGCGGGCCAGGAAGCAGTACAGAGGCGTGAAGATCCCTGACCTGCCGCCGGCGGCATAGGCACTGGCGGTCCGGTCCAGCATCTCGACGACGTCGGCCGAGCCCTTCGGCAGGATCCTCAGTGCCTCGGCCAGCCTGGACCCCCCTATTGCCGTCCTGCGGCCCTGCGGAACCCCGATCAGGGAGTTGCCCAACTTTCTGCTCCAGCTCTCCAGCGGCTGGTACCACGGTGCGGTCGGACCGTCCTGTTCGGCACCCCGGTCCATCCCCTCGATGAGCTCGAATCCCACCGCTTCGAGCATCCGGTCCACCTCGTGCGTCGTGGCGATGTCCTTGAGCGCAATGCCGTGCATCAGGTCCTGCTTCATGGCCCTATGCTCGTCGTCGTCGGGATCGAACCGGTCCGTCATGCACATCTCCTGGCCCCAGAAGAGGGCCCCGGGCTTCAGCACGCGGTAGATCTCGGCGAACGCGCCCGCCTTGTCCGGCGCATGGCATGTCGATTCGATCGCGTAGCCGCGGTCGAACGTGCCGTCCGCCACCGCCGACATGTCCATGAAGCTGCACACCAGGTAGTCGACCATGTGGTCGAGCCCGGCCTCGGCGTTCAACGACCTCGCCCTGTCCATCTGGATCTCATTGATGTTGACCCCGACGACCCGGACGCCAGCCTCCGAGACGACCCGGCGCATCGGGCCGCCGACCCCGCAACCGATATCGACCACCGTCATGCCCTCGCGCAGCTCCAGCTTGTCGATCATCAGCCGCTGGTGACGGATCTTGGAGTCCTTCACGCTCTCGCCGGGCGACAGCGGCGCGAAGTGCAGGGACTCGCCCCAACCCCACACCATCAGCGCGTTGCTGATGTCGTAGTACTCCTTGACGGTCTCGGTGTGGTCGTAGTCGGCCGCGTCGGCACCCCGCTCCGACGCTCGGTCGAGCCAACCGTCGAAGCGCCGTATCCGGCGGGCTACTCCCCCCTCGACCCGGTCTGCCGCCCTCAGGCCAGCGAGCACCCGCAACAGCTTGGACATTCGCTCAAGCCTAGAGGCGGGGCTCGGAGGGCGGGGGGCCCAGGCGCTCGAACTCGGCCTCGACATCGGCGGTGGTGAGGGTGTCCGCCGCGAGGCGCCGGC
>VYCW01000012.1 GCA_009843735.1 Acidimicrobiaceae bacterium
CCCCCCCCCCCCCCCCCCCCCCCCCCCCCCCCCCCCCCCCCCCCCCCCCCCGGGGTGGGGGTGGCTCTGGGCGACATGGCCAAGGGAGCGCTGCCCATCGGTATCGCCCTGCTGCTGTGGGACCGGCCGGAGGCGATGGCGGCCTGGATCGGCGCGGTGGCGGGCCATGTGTGGCCGGTCCTGAGACGCTTCCGGGGCGGCAAGGGGATGGCGACCGCCGGCGGCGGCGGTTTGGTCCTCGACCCTGTTATCGGCCTGATCTGCGTCGTGGTGTTCTTCGGCATGGTGCGCCTGACCAGGGTGGCCGCGCTCGGCTCGCTGAGCGTGGGCGTCGTGTACCCGGTGCTGGCCCTCGTGCTGGGCTGGCCGGGGCCCGAGGTTGTTGTGGCGGCCGTGGTGATGGGCGTGATGGCGATGCGCCATCACGGCAATATCGTGCGGCTCGTGCGCGGCACCGAGCGGAAGCTGAGAGAGACTTGACCCCATGATTCCGCTGGAGGAGGCCCGCGAGCACGTCCTCTCCCGGGTCGTGACCCTTCCCGCCCGCCGGGTCCCGCTGGACGAGGCGCTCGGCCTGGTGCTGGCCGAGCCGGTCACGTCGTCGGACCCCATACCGGCCTTCGCCAACACCGCCATGGACGGCTACGCCCTTCGAGCGGCCGACACGGCCGGCGCCCCGGTGGAGCTCGAGGTGGTCGGTACTATCGGCGCCGGCGACGACGGCTCGCTGCACGTCGGGGAGGCCCAGGCGGCCCGCATCATGACGGGGGCGCCCATCCCGCCGGGCGCGGACGCGGTGGTGAAGGTCGAGCTGACCAGCCCGGCCGGCGGCGACGGCGACCGGGTGAGGGTCGAGGCGTCCGTCAAGGCCGGCAACCACATCCGTCATCCCGGCGAGGACGTGGCCGCCGGGGAGCAGGTGCTCGCCGCGGGCACGGTGGTGACGCCGGGCCGGGTCGGGCTGCTGGCCGCGGTGGGCGCCTATGAGGTCTCCGCCCACGGCCGGCCCAGGGTGGGCGTGTTGTCGACCGGCGACGAGCTGGCCGACACGCCCGGACCGCTGCGGAGGGGCCAGATCCGCGACACCAACCGCCGCACGCTGCTCTCGCTGGTGTCGGAGGCCGGCTTCGAGGGCGTGGACCTGGGGATCGCACCCGATCGTCCCGACGACATCTCCAGGGCGTTCGAGGCCGGCGCGGCCGGCTGCGACGCGGTGATCTCGTCGGGAGGCGTGTCGATGGGCGACTTCGACTACGTGAAGGTGGTGCTGGACCGGATCGGCGACATGCGCTGGATGCAGATCGCCATCAAGCCGGCCAAGCCGTTCGCCTTCGGCCTGGTCGACGGCACCCCGGTGTTCGGGCTGCCCGGCAACCCGGTGTCGTCGATGGTGAGCTTCGAGCTGCTGGCCAAGCCCGGCCTGAGGGCCATGGCGGGTCACGGCGCCGACGATCTCGGCCCCGCGCTGGTGCGGGCCGTCTGCGGCGACAAGCTCGGTCACCGCAGCGACGGCAAGACCCACTTCGTGAGGGTGGCCGCCACCCGCGATGAGCGGGGCGTGCTGCGGGTGGCCCGGTCCGGTGGCCAGGGTTCGCACCAGCTGGCCGCCATGACCCGCGCCGACGCCCTGGCGGTGGTGCCCGACGGCGCCCGGCTGGGTGTGGGCGACCCGGTCGACGTGATCGTGCTCTGAGTGAGCGGGTAGCCTGCGGGCAATGGCGGAGCAGCTCCTCGACGGCTTCGGGCGGGTCCACCGGGACCTAAGGATCTCGGTCACCGACCGGTGCAACTTCCGCTGCACCTACTGCATGCCCGCCGACGGTCTCGAGTGGCTGCCCCGAGACGGCATCCTCACCTTCGAGGAGATCACCAGGCTGGCCCGGATCATGGTGGAGCGCTACGGCGTCAACGGCATCCGCCTCACCGGCGGCGAGCCCACCGTGCGGGCCAACCTGCCCACGCTGGTCGGGATGCTGGCCGCGCTCGGCACGGACCTCGCCATGACCACCAACGGCGTGTCTCTGCCGTTGCTGGCCGCCGACCTGCGGGCCGCCGGCCTTCGCCGGGTGAACGTCTCATGCGACTCGCTGCGGGCTGACCGGTTCGCCGAGCTCACCCGCCGCGACGCCCTCACCCGGGTGCTCGACGGTATAGACGCCGCCCGCGACGCAGGCTTCGATCCGGTCAAGGTCAACTGCGTGGTGATGCGCGGCGTCAACGACGACGAGATCGCCGACTTCGTGGAGTTCGGGCGGGCCAAGGGGGTGGAGGTCCGGTTCATCGAGTTCATGCCACTCGACGCCGACGGCATCTGGACCAACGATCTGGTGGTTCCGGTCAACGAGATCCTGGCCCGGGTCAACGAGGCCAGCCCGGTGGAGCCGGTCGAGCGCACCTCGGCGCCGGCCAGCCGCTATCGCTTCGCCGACGGATCGGGCCACGTCGGCATCGTCGCCTCGGTCAGCGACTCCTTCTGCTCCACCTGCGACCGGGTGCGTCTCACTGCCGACGGGCAGTTCCGCAACTGCCTCTTCGCGGTGACCGAGACGGATGTACGGGCCCTGCTTCGGGCCGGCGCCGACGACGACGAGATCGCGGCCGCGCTGGAGGCGTCGGTGGCGTCAAAGTGGGCAGGTCACCAGATCAACAGGGTGAACTTCATCAAGCCCCGCCGCTCCATGTCGCAGATCGGCGGCTGAGGTCTCCCGGCGCGTCAGCGAGATCGGCGGCTGAGAATTGGGCTTCACCCACCTCGATCCTCAGGGGCGGGCCCGTATGGTGGACGTGTCGTCGAAGGAGCCCAGCCACCGTCGGGCCGTGGCCCGGGGCCGGGTGCGGATGGCGTCAGAGGTGACTGAGGCCCTGCGCCGCGGGCAGATAGGCAAGGGCGACGTGCTGGCCGTGGCCCGGGTGGCCGGCATCCAGGCCGCCAAGCGGACATCCGAACTGGTGCCGCTCTGCCATGGACTCTCAATCAGTTCGGTGGCGTTGGACTTCGAGGTTCTCGACGACTCGGTCGGCATCGAGGCGACGGTGGAGACGATCGACCGCACCGGCGTGGAGATGGAGGCGCTGACGGCCTGCAGCGTGGCCGCGTTGACCATCTACGACATGTGCAAGTCGATGGACCGGTCCATGACGATCACGGACATCGCATTGTGGGAGAAGTCCGGCGGCCGCTCGGGCACCTATCGCCGCGCGGAGATCTGATCGATATCCACCACTTGGGTGTTGCTACCTGCCATTCTGTAGGAGCCGTCGTCGCATGTACGGGTCGTCGAAGCGGTGTGCGGGGCGTCTGGTACGCATCCGCCGGGGCGTCGGCGTCCCCATCCGATCGAACCAGAAGGAGACCAGTCTGTGACTCTCATCGTGTTGGCGGTGTTGGCGACCGCCTGGCTGGGATACTTCGTGCTGTGGTTCCGGGAGCGGCGGGCTTCTCAACCGGTTCGCAGCAACGGAGCCGTGAGCTTCAACCGTCCCTTCAAGTCCATGGACCGCGGGCGTGGGTTCGCCGGCGTGCCCGGCAGTGGAGCCAGGCCCAGCGGCGAGTTGTTCGACGCGCCGCGGTCTGCCGGGCAGGCGCTGTCGCGACGGCGTCAGGTGGTCGCGGTCCTCGGGGCGGTGGCCGTGGCCTCGCTGCTGGCCATTCCCGCTCTGGGAGGGGCCGCCCTGGCCGTTCACGTTCTGGCCGACGTGGCCCTTCTCCTGTTCACGTTCGGCGCCGCCCGCCGCCAGCAGGTCGCCGCTCCGGGCGTGGCCGAGGTCAGGGTGCTCTACCCGCAGCGGCCCTCGTCCAGCGAAGTAGTGGTAGCCCCCTTGAGGCGAGTCGCCAACGGCTGAAGCAGACCCCAGCGGTCTATGCCTCCGCCGGGACCGAGCCGCAGTACCTCGAGACTCGCCGCCACGGTCGTCGGGTGCGGGGGGAGGCGCCGCTAAACTCGCCCCTTCCGCGGGGGTGTAGCTCAGTCTGGCTAGAGCGCCTCGGTCGCATCGAGGAGGCCAGGGGTTCGAATCCCCTCACCTCCACCGCAGGAGCCCCCGGATCAGTAGATGCCGGGGAAGATCCGGTACTTGACCTTCGCCTGGTACTCGGCCCACTTCTCGGGGCCGTACTTCTGCTCGCACTCGCGCTCGTCGAAGCGCTGGCGGACGGTGAAGAAGCTCACCACGAAGATGGAGTAGGTCCAGGCCCACAGGTTGCCGGGGTGGCCGAACACCAGGGCGAACGAGATGGCCAGGATCCCCTCGCCCAGGTAGTTGAAGTGGCGGGCCGGGCGCCACCATCCGCTGCACAGGATCTTTCGTTCGCCGGCCTCGATGTACTCCGGCTCGACCCACAGGAACTTGCGGTCAGGCCACCTCTTGAACGTGTACTTCTGGAGGTTGGCGCCCCGTCCGATGGTCCACCCGCCCAGGAACAGCACGCACACTGCGATGAGCCAGAAGGAGGTGAGCCCCGTCGAGTACCCCGGATCGGAGTGCGGGGCCATGCCCCACAGCGGCAGGATGAACAGCCACCCGTAGGCCACCAGGCCGCCCCACCACAGCTTGAAGCCGATGTGCTCGTGGATCAGGTCGTAGGTGTAGAGCTGGACCCGCTCCCAGATGAAGTAGTCGAAGGTGTAGAACGTCCAGAAGGCGGCGTACAGGTAGATGCCCGGGTTGGCGTCGCCGCCGAACTGGCCGTGGTGCCAGGCCGCCCCCGACAGGGCGTTGAGCGACAGCATCGTCCCGCCGACCACGTACCACCACATCTTGATGTCGATGCGGTTGTTGAACAGCTGCAGCTCCTGGGACCGGCCCTCCCACAGCGCCAGCCACGGGTTGGCGATCTCGCCCTTGGGCTGGGTGAACACCGACCACACTGCGAAGATCGCGCAGAACACGGTGCCCCCGACCACCGCCCACAGTGACGACCGGTAGAACCAGTCGCGGGGCAGCCCGCCGATCTCGAATGCCCACACGAGGTGCGCGATCACGAACACCAGCAGGCCGTTCAACCGGTAGTTGCGGGGCTCACCGGTCTCGCGGTCCTTGACGTAGCCGGTGACCCGCCTCGCGGGCAGGATGATCTGCAGAACGAAGAACACGGCGAAGATGATCAGCGGCGTGAAGAACGCCCAGACCGCCTCCCCGTCGGAGAGCTCCGTGAGATGCTCGATGCCTAGCGCTTCAGCCATATCCGAAACCTAGCGCTTCAGCCATGGCCGAGGCCGCCTTCGGAAGATGCTGCGGTTGCCGGCGCGGTCAGTCGTCGAATTCCTCGGGCATGAGCACGAACTCGGGATAGGTCTCGATTCCCAGCTCGGCGGTGTCCTGGCCCAGACGCTCCGCCTCCCTGGGCACCCGCAGGCCCACGACCATGTCCATCAGTTTCCACACGATCAGGGAGGCGATGAACACGAAGGCGCCGATGGCCACCACGCCGAGCAGCTGCGTGCCGAAGTTGGCGCCGCCCGCGATGCTGGCCGCCAGCGTCCCCCAGATGCCGCACACCAGGTGGGCGGGGATGGCGCCCACCACGTCGTCGATCTTCAGCCTCTCCAGAGCCTTGATGGCCGCGGTGCAGATCACGCCGCCGATGGCGCCGATTATGACCGCCCACCAGTGCTCGGTTAGGTCGGGCGCGGCGGTGATCGAGACCAGCCCGGCCAGGGCGCCGTTGAGGCCCGCGAACAGGTCCATGCGCCCGAAGATCGGCCGTGACACCACCAGCGCGGCCACAACCCCGGCCGCCGCCGCCAGGTTCGTGTTGACCAGGATGTTGCTCATGGCCACCGCGTCGGCTGCGCTGCCCAGCGCCAGCTGCGACCCGCCGTTGAAGCCGAACCAGCCCAGCCACAGGATCAGCACGCCCAGGGTCACCAGCAGCACGTTGGAGGGCGGGGTGGGCTTGACCGTGCCGTCCTTGCGGAACTTGCCGAGCCGCGGCCCGATGACCAGCACGCCGGCCAGAGCGGCCCAGCCGCCGGTGCTGTGGACGATGGTCGATCCGGCGAAGTCCACGAAGCCCTGCTCGGCCAGCCAGCCGCCGCCCCAGTACCAGGATCCGACGATCGGGTAGATGAAGGCGGTCAGGATCAGGGTGAACGCGAAGAACGCCCACATCTTGATGCGCTCAGCGATGGCGCCGGAGACGATCGACGCCGCGGTGGCGACGAAGACCATCTGGAAGAACCAGTCCGACATGACCGAGTAGCCGTTGCCGACGACCTCGGCGAGGTTCTCGGCGGTGCCGTCGAGCAGGCCGATCTCGGCTTCGGAGGGGCCGTACAGGAACTGGAAGGAGCCGATGACGCTGCCCACGTCGACGTACATCAGGTTGTAGCCGACGAAGTAGTAGGCCAGGCCGGCGATCGAGTAGATGCCGATGTTCTTGAGGCAGATCATCGAGGCGTTCTTGGTGCGGACGGCTCCCGACTCCAGCATCGTGAAGCCGGCGCACATCCACATCACCAGCGCCCCCCAGATCAGGAACGCGAAGGTGTTCAGGATGAACTGCAGCTCCTCCCGCGGCAGACCCGGTGACCCGCCTGCCTCGTCAGCCAATGCGACGGCCGGCACAGCCACAAGGAATGCCGCTGCCAGCAACGCCGCCCCGACCGCTTTCAGACCTCGCCGCCGTGTGGGAATCATCTGGAGTCTCCTCTTGTCGGGCCGTGGGGCAACGGTTCGCGACAATAGCAGTGAGAAGCGGTCTCAGTAGTTCCCGGTAGCCGGATCGACCGCGGCGTCAGCGTGCAGTGGAGCGTAGAAGTCCCGGTTGGGTGCCAGCAGGTCGAAGACCGTCTCTTCGCAGGCCGGCAGCTCCGCATCGCAGCTGCCGAGCGGCTCGACCCGCTCGCCCCAGCGGGTCACCGTGGACCCCCAGGTCACACCGCCGCCGAAGGCGGTCTGCACGACGATCGACCCCGGCCGGATCAGCCCCGCTTCCAGCGCGTCCACGAGCGCCATCGGCACCGAGGCGGCCGCCGAGTTGCCGTGAGTGCCGATGTTGAGCATCACCCGGTCGGTGTCGATGCCGAGCCGCCGGGCCGCGGCCGAGATGATGCGCTCGTTGGCCTGGTGGGGTATCACCGCGTCGACGTCCGCGAGGTCGAGCCCCGCCCGGTCCAGCGCCCGCCGCACCGACGCCTCGATGCCCTGCACCGCGATCTTGAACACGGCCCGGCCGTCGAAGTGCAGCCGGTGCACGAACGGGTCGCGCACCGGGCTCAACCGTCCCCTGGTGCCGAGGGTGGGGAACACCATGGTCCGTCCGGCCGCGCCGTCGGCGCCGAGGTCGGCGGCCAGCACGCCCTCACCGGTGTCCGACGGCTCGAGCACGGCCGCGCCCGCGCCGTCGCCGAAGAGGATGCAGGTGGCCCGGTCCCAGTAGTCCATCACCCAGTGCAGCTTCTCGGCCCCCACCAGCAGGACCCGCTCGGCCACGCTGGCGGCGATCATCGACGACGCGGTGGCCGTGCCGTAGATCCACCCGCTGCACGCCGCGTTGAGGTCGAAGGCGGCCGCGTTGACCGCGCCCAGGCGCTCCTGGAGGAAGCAGGCGTTGCTGGGGCAGGTGATCTCGGGCGTGACCGTGGCCAGGATGAGCATGTCGATGTCGGCGGCCTCGAGGCCGGCGGCAGCCAGCGCTTTCAGGGCGGCCACCTCGGCCAGGTCGGTGGTCTCGACGTGGGAGATGCCCCGCTCGCGGATGCCGGTGCGCTCCAGGATCCAGTCGTTGTCGGTGTCGACGAGCTGTTCGAGGTCGGCGTTGGTCAGTTTCACCGGGGGCACGCACTTGCCCCACCCCGTGAACGTCGCCCGCCGGGTCATCGCCGCCCCTAGGGCAGGTGGTCCCGGGCCAGGGCGACCACCGTGTTCAACAGCACGTTGGCGCCGGCCACCAGATCGTCGGGCTCGGTGAACTCGGCCGGGTTGTGGCTGATGCCCTTCACGCTGGGCACGAACACCATGCCGGCCGGGCAGACCTCGGCCAGTATCTGGGCGTCGTGGCCTGCCCCTGAGGGCATCCGGCGCACCGACAGTCCCAGCGCGGAGGCGGTCGACTCGACCAGTTCCACCACCCGGGGGTCGAAGACGACCGGTTCGAAGCGGGCGACCCACTTGGTGTCGATCTCGACCTCCTCCGACTCGGCTATCCGCTTGGTCTCCGCCAGCAGGCGCCGCTCGGCCGACTGCAGGTCGTCATCGTCGGTGTTGCGCAGGTCGATGATGAGCTTGGCCCGGGCCGCCACCACGTTCACCAGGTCGGGGTGCAGCCTCAGGGCCCCTACCGTTCCCACCTGGGTGCCGCCCATCTCGTCGGCGATGCGCCGCACCGCCACCACCAGCTCGCCCGCGGCCAGCCCTGCGTCGCGCCGCATGCTCATCGGGGTCGTGCCCGCATGGTTCGACTGGCCGGTGATATTCACCTCGGTCCAGGAGATGCCCTGGACGCCGGTGACCGCACCGATGCGCATGCCGTCGCGCTCCAGCACTGGCCCCTGCTCGATGTGGAGCTCCACGAAGGCGTAGGGAGCCGGTCCCGGGCACGGCACCGGGCCCCGGTAGCCGATGCGGTCCAATTCGTCCCCGACCGCGACGCCGTCGGCGTCGGTGGTCGACATGGCCTCCTCGACGGTCAGACCGCCGGTGTAGCAGAGGCTGCCCATCATGTCGGGCGGGAAGCGGGAGCCCTCCTCGTTGGTGAAGAAGGCCGCGGCCAGAGGGCGCTCGAGCTCGATGCCGCTCTCGATGGCGGTCTCGATCACCTCCAGCGCGGCCAGCACGCCCAGGTTGCCGTCGTACTTGCCGCCGGTCGCCACCGTGTCGATGTGCGAGCCCATCATGACCGGCGGGCCGGAGCCCACATCGGTCTGCATCGCGACGACGTTGCCGATGGTGTCGATGCTCACGTCGAGGCCGAGGTCGCGCATCCAGGTGACCACCAGGTCGCGGCCCTCCTTGTCGGCGTCGGTGAGAGCCAGGCGGTTGTTGCCTCCCCCCGGGATGGGGCCGATCTCGGCCAGGTCCCACAACCGCTGGAGCAGGCGCGGCCCGTTTATCTCCAAGAGTTCCCGGTCCCCGTCGAATCCGCCCATGGGCGGCGAGGTTAGCCGCGGGTCAGAGGGGAATTGGCAGCGAAATGCTCGCCATCCGTGCAAGACGCTGCCGGTTCCGGCTACTCGGCCAGGAAGTCCAGGATCACGGCCACCGACTCCTGCTCCTGTTCGATGTAGTGGCCGTGGCCGCTGCCCTCGAAGACGACCAGCCGGGCGTTCGGGAGGTTCTCGGCCACGTAGCGGGCACCGGCGCCGCCCGGCCCGGCATCCACAGGTGTGAGCACATCTTCGGATCCGACCATCACCAGCGTCGGCGCGGTGACGTCCTTCAGCCGGTCGGTGACGTCGGTGTCGATCATGGCCTGGCAGGCAGCGATGAACACATCGGTCCCGACGTTGCGGGCCGTCACGTCCTGCATCGCGGCAAGCGCCTCGTCGCCGCCGTTCGGCCCGTCGAGGTAGGCCCGGGAGAACGCGTGGGTGAGCATCTGCTCGGCCAGCTCCCTGGAGGCGACGCCGTAGGCCCGGGCCAGGCTCTGCCAGATCCGGAACTGGAGCACTCCCATACGGTCGCAACGTCCGACGGCACCGGCGCCGAGGAGCAGCTTGTCGACCCTGTCGGGGTAGCGGGCCGCGAAGTTGACCGCGATGAAGCTGCCCATGGACCCGCCGTGGATGTGGGCCCGCTCGATCCCGAGCGCGGCCATCAGGGCGTCCAGGTCGTCGCTCCAGGTGTCGAGGGTGTACCGCTGATCGGGCCGGTCGCTGCTGCCGTAGCCGCGGTGGTCGTAGTCGAGCACCCGGTAGTGCTCCGACAGGCCCGGGGTGATGGTGGCGTAACCCTCGTGGGCGCTGACCGCCCCGCCGATCTGCACGACGGTGTGGCCCTTGCCGGTGAACTGGTACCAGAGGTTGACTCCGTTGGCGTCGATTGTCGGCATCGGGGCCTCCTGTGCTGCCTGCCCGCTGCGGTGCGCCTACCCAGCGCGCCTTCGAGCCGCGTGGGTACGTCGACCGGGTGGGAGCCTATATTGGCCGCCGATGCCGCTGGAATCCGTGGTGGACGTGCCCGGGCTGTGCCCGCCGCCGGAGCCGTACTCCTACGCGGTGCGGGCCGGCGACACCCTCTACTTGGCCGGCCAGGTAGCCCTCGACGCCGACGGCGAGGTGGTGGGGACCACCGTGGGCGAGCAGGCCCGCCAGGTGTGGGACAACATCGCCGGCGTGCTGGCTGCGTCGGGCAGCTCCATCGCGGACGTGGTCAAGGTCACCTACTTCATGCAGGACGTGCGCGAGATCGCGGAGGAGATCGAGGTCCGCCGGGAGGTGTTCGCGGGCCGGCCGTTCCCCGCGGTGACCGCCTGCCAGGCCGCGGCCCTGGGCCTGCCCGGCCTCAAGATGGAGGTCGACGTGATCGCGGTGATCGGCGCAGGACGTGACTGACGGCGCCGGCGACGCCGTCGAGTTGGTAGCACGCCGCCTGCGGGAGCTGGGGCTCGACCACCCGGCCATAGACCCGGCCGCGACCGCGGCCGACCTCGCCGACCGGATCGCGGCCAGCGCCAGCCTCGACGCGCTGGTGCCCGGCAGCGGGGGGCTGGACCCCACCGCCTTCGATCCGGCCTGGCCGCCCGAACCGGCCGACGCCGATGCTGCGGTCGCCGAGCGCCCGAACTAGCCGATGATCACCATCCCGGAGGCTGCGAGGGCGCTGCGCTCGGGCCGCACCACCAGCCGGGCGCTGACCGAGGCCAGCCTGGCCACCGCTGAAGCGCTGAATCCCGAGCTGTCCGCCTTCGTGGTCATCGACGCCGTCGGCGCCCTCGAAGCGGCCGACGCCGCCGACGAGGCCATCGCGGCGGGACGGGACCTCGGCCCCCTCATGGGTGTCCCGGTGGGGGTCAAGGACATTGTCGATATGGCCGGGCTGCCCACCCGCTGCGGCTCGCCCGCGTTCGACGCCACCCCGGCGGGATCGGACGCCACCTCGGTGCGGCGCCTGCGGGCCGGCGGCGCGGTCATCGTTGGCAAGACCGCCACCCACGAACTGGCCTGCGGGGTCTACACCCCCCCGGTGTCCAACCCGTGGGACCCGAGCCGGGTCCCCGGAGGCTCCAGCGGCGGCTCGGGGGCGGCGGTGGCCGCCGGGATCGTGCCCATGGGCATCGGCAGTGACACCGGAGGCTCCATCCGCATCCCGGCGTCGCTGTGCGGCACGGTCGGTCTCAAGGCCACCTACGGGCGGGTGTCGAGAGCCGGCGTGGCCGCGCTGTCGTGGTCGCTCGACCATCTGGGTCCGCTGACTGCCACCGTGGAGGGCAGCGCAGCCGCGCTCGAAGTCCTCGCCGGACCCGACCCGCTGGACCCGTCGGCGTCGTCGCGGCCGGTGCCGCAGTACACCCGCGGCCTGGACCGGGGCGTCGACGGGCTCAGGATCGGGGTGCTGCACGGCCCGCCCGTCGAACCCGTGCAGACCGACGTCGCCGAGACGCTCGCCGCCGCCGCCGACCTGCTCGGCCGCCAGGGGGCGGCCATGGTCGGCGTCGAGGTGCCCGAACTGGAGCACGTCCTGGCCGCCGAGTTCGGGATCGTCTGCCCCGAGGCCGCCGCCTACCACCGCGACCTGGTGCGCAGCCGCCCCGACCGGATCGCCCCCTTCATCCGCTCGCTGCTGGTGGCCGGGCTGGTGATGGGGCCCGAGCACTACTTCAAGGCGCTCCAGGCCCGGCGGGCCATCGCCGATGCCCTGCGACGGACCTTCGCGGGCAACCGGCTCGACGCGCTGCTCACCCCGACCCTGCCCGGCACCGCGGTGCCCAAGGACTCCGACGACCTGGACTACGGCGCCTCGACCGAGCCGGCCGGGGCGGCCTACGTGCGCACCACCGCCCCGTTCAACCTCTCGGGCCTGCCCGCGCTGTCGGTGCCGGCCGGCTTCGACCGCGACGGGCTGCCCATCGGCCTCCAGATCGCGGCGGCGCCGTTCGACGAGGAGACCGCTCTGCGGGTCGGAGCCTGCTTCGAGTCCGTGGCGGGCGTGTCAGGCCGACGTCCGCGCGTGAGCGCGGCCGGCGCAGTCAGCTGAGCCCCAACGGAAGGACCGCGCCATGCCCTTCACCGACCTGCCCGCCGGGATCGAGGTGTACTACGAGGTCGTGGGGGCCGGCGACCCGCTGCTGCTCATCATGGGCACCGGCGCCGACCACACCACCTGGGCCGCGCAGGTGGAGGCCTACCGGGACCACTACACCGTCATCACCTACGACGCCCGGGGCACCGGCCAGTCCACCCACCCGCCCGACGCCGCCGACTACTCGATGAGGATCCTGGCCGACGACGCCGCCGCGCTGCTCGAGGTCCTAGGAGTGGAGCGGGCCCACGTGTCGGGCCTGTCCCTCGGCTCGGCCACCGCCCAGGAACTGGCCGTGAATCACCCCGGCAAGGTGGCCACCCTGCAACTGCACTGCACCTGGGGCCGCTCCGACGAGTGGTTCATCCGCATGATCGACACCAACGAGACCTACATCCTCCACGACGACCCGGCCGGCTACATCCGCACCGCGCTGCTGTGGGTGGCCAGCCCCACGTTCATCAACGACCAGCCCGACGATGTGGAGGCCTTCGAGCGGGGCTTCATCCTCGAGAACCCCCACCCGCCGTCGAAGGAGGGGCTGCTGGGCCACTTCCATGCCGACAAGACCCACGACGCGCTCGACCGCCTGGGCTCCATCCGAGTGCCCACCCTGATCACCTCCGGCGAGGTCGACTGGCAGGTGCCGACCCGCTACGGGCTGGAGGTCCAGGAGGCCATACCGGGCTCCACCATGCACGTCTTTCGGGGCCCCCACTCCAGCCACATCGCCTTCCACGAGATGGTCGACGAATGGAACGCGTTCACGCTGGGCTGGCTCGACCGCCAGTCCCGCATCGCGGGCTGATCCGTACCATGACGTCCAGGCGCCGCCGGCTCGACAGCGAGCTGGTGCGGCGGGGCATGGCCGCCAGCCGCGGCGAGGCCGTGCGGCTCATCGAACAGCGCCGGGTCACCGTGGGCGGCGCGCCGGCCCACAAGCCGGCCCGGCTGGTGCATGCGGGCGACGCGGTGGAGGTGTCCGGCGACCCGCCCCGCTACGTGTCGAGGGGCGGGCAGAAGCTCGAGGCCGCGCTGTCCGGCTTCGGCATCGATCCTTCTGGGTGCCGGGCCATCGACATAGGCGCGTCCACCGGCGGGTTCACGGACTGCCTGCTCCAGCACGGCGCCACCGCGGTGGCCGCGGTCGACGTCGGCCGCAACCAGCTCCACGAGCGGCTGCGGGCCGACCCGAGGGTGGTGTCGCTGGAGCGCACCGACGTGCGGGGCCTGGAGGCCGCAGCCGTGGGAGGCCCGGCGGAGCTGGTGGTGGCCGACGTGTCGTTCATCTCGTTGAGGCTCATCGCGGCCGACCTGTGCCGCCTGGCCACCGCCGACATCATCGCTCTGGTCAAGCCCCAGTTCGAGGCGGGCAAGGCCGACGCCGACCGCGGCAAGGGCGTGATCCGCGACCCCGAGGTGTGGAGGCGGGCAATCGTCGACGTCTGCCGCGCCGTTGTGGACGCCGGAGCGGCCATCATGGGGGTCATGGTCTCGCCTCTCACCGGCGCCGAGGGAAACGTGGAGTTCCTGCTGCACGCCCGCGTGGGTCCCGGCGCGGGCGCCCACGCCGACATCGGTGAGGCTGCTGACGCCGCCGTGGCCCAGGCGAGCGAGGGCCGGAGGGACTGATGGCGGTCATCGGGCTAATCGTCCACCAGGGCCGCCCCGAGGCGGCCGCCACCGCCCGGGACCTGTCGACGTGGCTGGTCGGGGAGGGCCACCAGGTCCGCATGCCGCCGGAGGAGGCCGCGGCCGTGTCGCGCCCCGACCTGGAGTGCGGCTCCGGCCGCTTCGCGCCGGGTCTGGACGCCGTCGTGACCCTGGGGGGCGACGGATCGATCCTGCGGGCGGTCGAGCTGGTCGGCGAGTCGGGAGTGCCCATCCTCGGCGTCAACTTCGGTCGCATGGCTTACCTCACCGAGGTCGCCCCGGAGGACGCCCGCTCGGCCATCGACCAAGTGCTGGCCGGCGACCACGGCGTCGAGGAGCGGATGCTGCTCACCGTCGAGTTCGGCGAGAACGCCTCCGGCGGTCGCCAGCGCCACGTCGCTTTGAACGAGGCGGTGGTGGAGCGGCCCGCGGCCTCCTACGCGCTCCGGCTGGGGGTGGCGCTCAACGGCGAGCAGTTCACCACCTACGCGGCCGACGGCCTGATCGTGTCCACCCCGACCGGTTCGACCGCTTACTCCCTGTCGGCGGGAGGGCCGGTGATCGACCCCACCCACCGGGCCCTGCTGCTGACCCCCGTCTCGCCGCACATGCTGTTCGACCGGTCCATGGTGGTGGCGGCCGACACCGAGCTGCGGCTGGAGGTCCTCACCGACCGGGGCGCGGTGCTGTCGGTGGATGGCCGCCGGCTGGCCGAGCTCGACCAGCATGACGCGGTGGTGTGCTCGGCGTCGCCCCATCCGGCCCGGCTGGTCACCTTCGAGAGCCGCCGGTTCCACCAGGTGCTCAAGGCTAAGTTCGGGGTCAATGACCGCTGAAGCCTGCCTGGCCGTCAGGTGCTGAACATCAAGTGCTGACCGAGCTCGCGGTCCGCAACCTCGGCGTGATCGGCGAGCTGTCGCTCGTACTGGACACGGGCATGACCGCGGTCACCGGCGAGACCGGCGCAGGCAAGACGCTGGTGGTGGAGGCCATCGACCTGCTCACCGGGGGCCGGGCCGACGCCGCCCTGGTCCGGCCGGGCGCATCCGAGGCCGAGATCGAGGGGCGGTTCGTCGCGGGCCGCGACGAGGTGGTCGTGCGCCGGGTGGTCCCTGCCGACGGGCGGTCCCGGGCCTACATCGACGGGCATCTGGCCACCGTGGGCGCCCTGGCCGAGCTGGGCGGCGGGCTCATAGACCTGCACGGCCAGCACACCCATCAGTCCCTGCTGCGGGCTCCGGTCCAGCGGGCCGCCCTGGACCGCTTCGGCGCCATCGACACCGCCCGGCTGGAAGGGCTGATCGACGACCGGCGGGCCCTCGATGGCGAGCTGGCCGCGGTGGGCGGCGACGCCCGGGCCCGCCTGCGTGAGATCGACTTGCTGCGCCACCAGGTCTCCGAGATCGACGCCGCGGCCATCGCCGACCCCGACGAGGACGGGCGGCTCGACCGGGCCGAGTCGGTCCTGGCCGACGCGGCCGCCCACCGCGAGGCTGCGGCCGCCGCGGTCGGACTGCTCGACGCCGACAGCACCGTGTCCGAGGGCCTCGGGCAGGCCGAGGCGGCGCTGGCAGGCCGGGAGCCCTTCACCGGCCTCACCGCCCGGATCGCGGCCGCGTCGGCCGAGGTCGCCGACATCGCGGCCGAGGCCAGGGCCCTCGCGGAGGCCATCGACGACGACCCGGCCGCCCTGCAAGCACTGCGGGACCGCCGCCAGCTGCTGTCCGGGCTGCGGCGCAAGTACGGCTTCACGCTGGGCGAGGTGCTCCAGTTCCGCTCGGAGGCCGCGGCCCGCCTCGCCGAGCTCGAGGGCCACGAGGACCGGGCCGCGTCCCTGGACAGGCGCCTCGCCGAAATGTCGGAGCTGCTGGCGGCCGCGCAGGCCCGGGTGCGGGCCCGGCGGGCCGAGGCCGCTCCCCGGCTGGCCGCCGCGGTCGAGGCCCATCTGGCTGAGTTGGCCATGGCCGGCGCCCGCCTAGCCGTCGCGGTGGACGGCGACGCCGGCGAGCAGGTCACGTTCGAGCTGGCCGCCAACCCCGGCCACGAGCCGCTGCCGCTCAGCCGGGTGGCCAGCGGCGGCGAGCTGGCCCGGGCCATGCTGGCGCTGAGGCTCGTGCTGACCGCTGGGCCCCCGACGCTGGTGTTCGACGAGGTCGATGCGGGCATCGGCGGGACCGCGGCCCAGGCTGTCGGCCGCAGCCTGGCCCGGCTTGGCTCCGACCACCAGGTGATCGTGGTGACCCACCTGCCCCAGGTGGCCGCCCACGCCGACAGCCACGTCGTGGTCGAGAAGTCCGTCGAGAAACACCAGGTCGGAGGGTCTGCGGCGGTGACGCTGCGAGCGCTGAGCGGGGAGGACCGCCTGGTCGAGTTGTCGAGGATGCTCTCGGGATCGCCCCAGTCGGCCTCAGCCCGCCGCCACGCCGAGGAGCTGCTGGCCTCATCCCGCCCGCGGCGCGGCAGTTGAGGAATCCTCGACGGGTGTCCGCCGGGTGCGGTCCCGATCGCGGTAGGGTGAGATCCCGATGACAAAGCACGTCTTCGTCACCGGTGGTGTGGTCAGCGGACTGGGCAAGGGGCTGACCGGGGCCTCGCTGGGGCGCCTACTCAAGGCGCGGGGCCTGCGAGTGACGATGCTCAAGCTCGACCCGTACCTCAACGTCGATCCGGGCACCATGAACCCGTTCGAGCACGGAGAGGTGTTCGTCACCGACGACGGCGGCGAGACCGACCTCGACCTAGGCCACTACGAGCGCTTCATCGATGAGAGCCTCACCTGCGAGTCCAACGGCACCACCGGGTCGATCTACTCGGAGGTCATCGCGTCGGAGCGCCGCGGCGACTACCTCGGTCGCACGGTGCAGGTCATCCCGCACGTGACCGACGAGATCAAGCGGCGCATCGCCCGGCTCGCCAGCGATGACGTCGATGTCGTGATCACCGAGCTGGGCGGCACGGTCGGCGACATCGAGATCCTCCCGTTCCTCGAGGCCATCCGGCAGTTCCGCCTCGACGTGGGCCGCGAGAACGTCTGTTTCGTGCACGTCACCCTGGTTCCCTTCATCGGGCCCACCGGCGAGCAGAAGACCAAGCCCACCCAGCACTCGGTGACCGAGCTCCGCTCGCGGGGCGTGCAGCCCGACGCCATCGTGTGCCGGTGCGAGACTCCCCTCACCAAGGAGCTAGAGCGCAAGATCTCCAACCTCTGCGACGTGTCCCCCGAGGCGGTGATCACCTGCGCCGACGCGGGCAGCCTGTACGAGATCCCGCTGATCCTGCACGGCGAGGGACTCGACAACGTGGTGTGCCGGCAGCTGGGCCTTGACCCCCACGACGTGGACTTGGCCGAGTGGGAGGCTCTGGTGGAGCGGATCCGGCTGGCCTCCGCGCCGGTGCGGATCGGCATGATCGGCAAGTACGTGAGTCTCCCGGACGCGTACCTGTCGGTCATCGAGGCTCTCAACCACGCCGCGATCCACCACGGCGCCGACGTCGAGATCGAGTGGGTGCAGGCCGAGGAGGTAGAGGGGCTGCTCGTCGCCGGGCGCCTGCGCGACCTCGACGGGATCGTCATCCCGGGAGGCTTCGGCGAGCGGGGCATCGAGGGCAAGATCGCGGCTGCGGGCTATGCCCGCGAGAACCTGATCCCCTGCCTCGGCCTATGCCTGGGCATGCAGGTGATGACCATCGAGTACGCCCGCAATGCTCTCGGGCTGGCCGACGCCAACTCCACCGAGTTCGATGCCTTGACCCCTCATCCGGTCATCGACCTGATGGACAGCCAGCGTGGCGTCACCGACTACGGCGGCACCATGCGCCTCGGCGCGTACGTGGCCCAGCTGCTGCCCGGCTCGCAGGTCGCGGAGGCCTACGGCGAGGAGGTGGTGTCTGAGCGGCACCGCCACCGTTACGAGTTCAATCCCCGCTACCGGACCCGCTTCGAGGCCTCCGACATGGTGCTCTGCGGCGAGTCGCCCGACGGGAGGCTGGTCGAGTTCGTCGAGCTCGAGGGCCATCCCTACTGGGTCGGCACCCAGGCCCACCCGGAGTTCAAGAGCCGCCCCAACCGGCCGGCGCCGCTGTTCAGCGGGCTGGTGGCCGCTGCCATGGTGAGGGCTGCGGGCCGCAATCCGCGGCTGCCGGACATGACCGATTACACCATTGAGCCGTCGGCTCCGGCGTGACGCCCGTGTCCGCGTCGCCGGGCGCCGCCGAGGACCGATCCGGCACCGCGTCTTCGGGCGGCGGCTTCCGAAAGCTGTCGGAGCGGGAGATACATGCCGGCCGGGTGCGCCTGACCGAGAGCGTCTTCGCCACTCCCGACGGCGGGCGGATGACGCGAGATGTGGTGCATCTCCGCGGTGCCGTGGCGGTGGTGGCCGTCGACGGTGACGACGTCGTGCTGCTGCGGCAGTACCGCACACCGGTGGAGGGTGAGCTGCTGGAGATCCCGGCCGGGACCCGCGACGTCGGCGGTGAGGATCCCGCCGGCACGGCCCGCCGGGAGCTGGCCGAGGAGGCCGGGCTGGCCTGCGAGTCACTGGAGCAGTTGGGGACGTTCTTCAACTCGCCGGGCTTCTGCGACGAGCTCACCCACGTCTTCCTGGCCACGGGGCTGTCCGAGGTGCCCCGCGAGCCCGACGGGGCCGAGGAGGAGTGGATGACGATCGATCGGGTCGGCTTGGACGAGGCCATCGAGATGATCGGTCGGGGCCAGATCCGCGACGCAAAAACCATCATCGGCCTGCTCCTGGCGCAACGCCGGTTGGCGGGGTGAGTCCGGTGGCCTCGTCGGCAGCCCCGCCGGTGGAGGCCGAGGCCGGCCTGGATGCGAGGGCCGAGGAGTTCCTGGCCTGGCTCGCGGTGGAGCGGGGCCGGTCCCCCCGGACCATCGACGCCTACCGCCGTGACCTTCTTCGCTACGGCCAGCACCTCGCGTCCGGCGGGCGCAGCCTCGACGACGCCGGCCCGACCGACGTGGTCGCCTTCATCCGCTCTCTGCAGAGCAACGGCCTGGCCGCGGCCTCCGTCACCCGGATGCTCGTTTCGGTGCGGGGGCTCCACCGTTTCATGGCCGCTGAGGGCCACCGGGCCGATGACCCGACGGCCGACGTGGAGATCCCGAGCCTTCCCCGGGGCCTTCCCAAGGCCCTGTCGGTCGCGCAGGTCGGCTCGCTGATGGACGTGGTCGTCGGCGATGATCCGGTGGCCCGCCGGGACCGGGCTCTGCTGGAGGTGCTCTACGGCACCGGCTGCCGCATCTCGGAGGCCGGTTCGCTGTCGCTGGCCGACGTGGACCTCCACGACGGTCTGGTGCGGGTCACCGGCAAGGGGGCGAGGGAGCGGATCGTCCCCCTCGGCCGGTGCGCGGCCACCGCGCTGGAGCGCTGGCTGACGCCGGAGGGCCGCGGCGCAATGGAACCGGAGCTGTGGGCCCGCCGCGGCGACGCCGAGGCGGTGTTCCTCAACCAGCGGGGCGGGCGTCTCAGCCGCCAGGGCCTGTGGCTAGTGGTGCGCCGCCACGGCGACGCGGCCGGCATCGGATCGCTGCTGACGCCGCACGTGCTGCGCCACTCCTGCGCCACCCACATGCTCGACGGCGGGGCCGATATCCGCTTCGTGCAGGAGATGCTGGGCCACGCCTCCATCTCCACCACCCAGATCTACACCCGGGTGTCGACGGAGCGCCTGCGGGCCGTCTACCGCGCCGCCCACCCCCGCGCCGTGGCGACCTGAGGGCTGGACTAGGGGGCCAGCAGGCCGATGTTGGTGCGGGCCCGCTCCAGGGTGACCGCGGCGATGGCCCGGGCCTTGTCGGCGCCGATCTTCAGCAGCCGGGACGTCTCCGCCGGGTCGGCTTCCAGCTCGGCGAAGCGGGTCTGGATGGGGCGCAGCAGCTCGACCACCGCGTCGGCCGTGTCCGACTTGAGGGGCCCGTACATCGAGTAGCCCGCGGCGGCCTCCTCCGGCGTCCGGCCGGTGGCCGCGCCCAGGATCGACAGAAGGTTCGACACCCCGGGCTTGGCCTTGATGTCGTAGCGGACCTCTGACTCGCTGTCGGTGACCGCGGCCTTGATCTTGCGGACGATGTCGGCCGGATCGTCCAGCAGGTCTACCGTTCCCCGGGGCGAGTCCAGCGACTTCGACATCTTGTTGGTGGGGTGCTGGAGGTCCATCACCCGGGCCCCGGCCGCTGGCACTACCGCCTCCGGCGGCTTGAACGTCGGCCCGTAACGGGAGTTGAACCGGTCGGCGATGTCGCGGGTGAGCTCGATGTGCTGGCGCTGGTCGTCGCCCACCGGCACCTCGTCGGCGTCGTAGAGCAGGATGTCGGCCGCCTGGAGCGCGGGATAGGTGAACAGCCCGGCCGAGATGAACTCCTGCTGATTCGACTTGTCCTTGAACTGGGTCATCCGGCTGAGCTCGCCGAACGACACCGTGCACTCCAGCAGCCAGGCGCACTCGGTGTGCTCCCGCACGTGGCTCTGGACGAAGATCGTGCAGACCTCGGGGTCGAGGCCGCCGGCCATGAGCATCTGCGACATGCGCAGGGTCGCCTTACCGAGCTCGCCGGGCTCCTGGGGCACCGTGACTGCGTGAAGGTCCACCACGGGGTGGAAGGCGTCGGCGGTGTGCTGGATCCGGGCCCAGTTGCGGATCGCCCCCAGGTAGTTGCCGAGGTGCAGGTCACCGCTGGGCTGGATGCCGGAGAGGACCCGGGTGGTCATGGAGCGCCAGCGTACGGCACTAATCTCGTCCTGATGGCCTACGAGGTGTCCACTGCCGCGTACAGCGGGCCCTTCGACCTGCTCCTGCAGCTAATCCTGCGCGAGCAGGTGGAGATATACGACATCCCGATCGCCCGCATCACCGACGCCTTCTTGGCCGAGATCGACCGGATGCCGGAGTGCGACCTGGACGTGGCCACCGAGTTCCTGCTGATTGCGGCCACTCTCGTGGACATGAAGGTCAAGCGGATGCTGCCCACCGACACCGTCGTCGAACTCGACGACGAGCTGGACGGGATCTCGGAGCGGGACCTGCTCCTGGCCCGGCTGTCGGAGTGCGCCATGTTCCGCCACGCGTCGGAGAGGCTGCGCCACATGCTGGAGGTCGCGGCCCTCAGCCGGCCCCGCCGGGTGGGCGCCACCGAGGAACGCTGGCTGCTGCTGGTCCCCTCCATCCTGGATGCGGTCTCGCCCACCGAGATACGGGCCGCCTGCCTGCGGGCCGCGGCGCCCACGCCCACCCCGCGGGTCGACATCGCCCACATCACGCCGATCTCGGTGACGGTAGGCGATGCCGTCGCAGAGCTGGTCGAGGAACTGGCCCGGACCCAGCGGATCACCTTCCGCCGCCTCACCTCCGACATCGATGACCGCATCGGGCTGGTGGTGCGATTCCTCGCGCTCCTGGAGCTGGTCAAGCAGGGGCTGGCCGATGTCGAGCAGGCCACCACGTTCGGCGACATCGTCGTGGTGTGGACCGGGGGCGACGACACCGAGGTCCGGCAGGCCGCCATCGCGGGCGCCGACGTCTACGAGGGCTGAGGGATCGAGTATCCGATGAGCGGACCCGCCGGCGTCGACACCACCGGTGACCACGGGATTGGGGCAGCCCTCGAAGCGGTGCTGCTGCTGGCGGAGGAGCCGGTGCCGGCGTCCGTGCTGGCCGGCGTGCTGGACACCTCGACCGAGCGGGTGCGGGCCGCCTGCGAGGAACTGGCCGAACAGTACGAGACCCAGGGCCGGGGCTTCGTGCTGGCCAGGGTGGCCGGCGGCTACCGCTTCCAGACCGCTCCCGCCCAGGACACCTACGTGGAGCGGTTCGTGCGCGAGGGCCACAGTGCCCGGCTCTCGGCCGCCGCGCTCGAGACGCTGGCCGTCGTCGCCTACAAGCAGCCAGTGTCGCGCCACCAGGTCGCCGAGATCAGGGGAGTGAACGTGGACGGCGTCATGAGGACCCTCAGGCGCCGCGGCTACATCGACGAGATTGCCCGGGCCCCCGGCCCCGGTCAGGCGGTTCTCTATGGGACGACGCCCCAGTTCCTCGAGCACCTGGGACTGGACTCCCTCCAGGACCTGCCGCCGCTGAGCGACTTCGTGCCGGACCCCGCAGAGGTGGAGGCCATGGAGAGCCGCCTCCGGCTGGTGCCCGATCCCAGCGGACCGGATCCCGACGGGCCCGGCGACGACCACCAGTGAATCCGTGCCGGGTCCGGACACCCCGGTGAGCGCCGGCGAGGGCGAGCGGCTCCAGAAGGTCCTGGCCCGGTGCGGGATCGGCAGCCGCCGGGTCTGCGAGTCGCTCATCTCCGATGGGCGGGTGACCGTCGACGGTGACGTCGCCCGGCTCGGAGACCGCATCGATCCGGCCCGGTGCGTTGTGGAGGTGGACGGGACAGTCGTCGGCGTGCGGCCCGACCTTGTCCACTACCTGCTCAACAAGCCCCGCGGCGTGGTCACCACCGCGCACGACCCGCAGGGCCGGCCCACCGTCACGGGCCTCGTTCCCGCCGAGCCGCGCGTCTTCCCGGTCGGGCGTCTCGACCTCTTGACCGAGGGCCTGCTGCTCCTCACTAACGACGGCGATCTGGCCCACCGGCTCACCCACCCGTCGTTCGGCATCGAGAAGGAGTACCTGGCCCACGTGTCCGGCTCGCCGCGGCGGGCCGCGGTGCGGGCCCTTCGCCAAGGCGTCGAGCTCGACGACGGCCCCACCGCGCCGGCGAGGGTCGCCCTAGTCGAGCCCGATGTGCTGCGCATCACCGTCCGGGAGGGCCGCAACCGGCTGGTGCGCCGGATGTGCGAGGAAGTGGGGCATCCCGTCCGCCGCCTGGTCCGGACCAGGATCGGACCGCTGGCCGATCGGCGCCTCCAGCCGGGATGCTGGCGGTCACTGACCCTCGCGGAGGCAAGGTCGCTCGAGAAGGCGGCCGGCGCCGCTACAAACCCGTCCGAGGCTGGGCGGTCGCACCGGTAGCATCGCCGTCCATGGCCCCAACTCGAAACGCCATCATCGCCGGCACGGGTCTGATCGGCGGGTCGGTGGGCATGGCCCTGCGCAAGGCGGGGTGGCATGTGACCGGCATCGAGCCCGACGCCGAGCGAGCCGAGGCCGCGGTGGCTGCCGGCGCGGTCGACGTGATCGGCGAGGCCGGGCCGTGCGATCTGGCGGTGGCCGCCACGCCGCCCTCGTCGCTGGCCGCGGTCGTGCAGCAGCTGCTCGACGCCGGAGCGGCCATCGTGACCGATGTCGGCAGCGTTAAGGGGCCTGTCGTCGCGGCGGTCAGCGACCCGAGGTTCGTCGGCGGCCATCCCATGGCGGGCAGCGAGCAGGACGGCCTGACCGGAGCCGATCCGGACCTGTTCCGCGACGCGGTCTGGGTTCTTACCCCCACCGGAACCACCGATGACGCGGCCCTCGCCCAGGTGCGCGAGGTGGTGTCCGGGCTCGGTGCTCAGGTAATCGCACTGGCCCCGGAGCGCCATGACGCGCTGGTGGCCGTCGTCTCGCACGTCCCGCACCTCACCGCGGCCGTGCTGATGCGCATTGCCGAGGAGCGGTCGACCGAGCACCGGGCCCTGCTGCGGCTCGCCGCCGGCGGCTTCCGGGACATGACCAGGGTGGCCGCGGGCCATCCCGCCATCTGGCCCGAGATCTGTGCCGAGAACCGGACGGCGATCACCGACGTGCTCGACGAGTTGCTCGACGAGCTCGTCGAGATGCGCCTGATCGTGTCCGGGGGCGACCGCGACGAGCTGCTGGCCCGGCTCGAGGCCGCCCGGGACAGCCGCCGCAGCCTGTCGGTGGGCGCCCCCGACCTCTCGCGGCTCACCGAGGTCCGGATCGCGATACGCGACCAGAAGGGCGAACTGGCCCGGATCACCACGCTGGCGGCCGACCTGGACGTGAACATCTACGACCTCGAGATCGCCCACTCCGCGGAGGGGCCCCGCGGCGTCGTGCTGGCCGTGGTGGAGAGCGACGGGGCCGAGCAGTTCGCCCAGGGCCTGGTCGAGGCCGGGTACCGTCCCTCGCTGAACCCGCTCGAATGAGAGACCGCTGGCCCCCGGCTCTGGCCGTCGCTCCGCTGGAGTCCCCGCCGGATGCGGTGGTGAGGCTTCCGGGCTCAAAGAGCATCACCAACCGGGCCCTGGTGTGCGCCGCGCTGGCGCCCGGCGAGACCACGCTGACCGGAGCGCTGTTCGCCGACGACACCGAGGCCATGGTCGAGGCGGTGAGGGCGCTCGGCGCCGAGGTCGAATGCGATCCCGGCGCGGCCACCATGAGGGTCCGCAGCACGGGCGCAGTCGGCCCTGCCCCGGATGCGGTCATCGACGCCCGCATGTCTGGCACCACCGGCCGCTTCGTGGCGCCGCTGGCGGCCCTATCGGAGCACGGCGTCACCATCGACGGCCATCCCCAGCTGCGGACCCGGCCCTTCGGCGACCTGGCCGACGCGCTGCGCCGCCTGGGGGTGAGCGTGGAGTTCCCCGGCGGTGGCGACGGCCTGCCCATGCGGATCCGGGGTCCGATTCTCACAGACGCGGCCCCGGTCGCCGCCGACCGCTCCAGCCAGTTTCTGTCCGGGCTGATGATGGCCGCCGGTGCGGTGCCCGGGGGGATGAGCCTGCCCGTCGTCGGACCGGCTGTCAGCCAGTCGTACGTGGAGATGACGGCTGCGGTCATGAGGGCCTTCGGCGCGTCCGTCAGAGTCGAGCCGGGTTTCGTGCAGGTGGCGGGTGGCGGCTATCGGCCGGTCGAGCGCTTCGCGGTGGAGCCCGACGCCTCGTCGGCCTCGTACTTCATGGCCGCAGCCGCGATCACCGGGGGCACGGTGCGCATCGAGGGACTGGGCGCAGGCTCGATCCAGGGCGACACCGGCTTCGCGGGAGTCCTGGAGTCCATGGGGGCGTCAATGGCCCAGGATGAGGACGGCACCACGGTGACCGGCGGCCCGCTGCGGGGCGTGGACATCGACCTGGCCGACATGTCCGACACCGCCCCCACGCTGGCCCCGGTGGCCGCCCTCGCGCAGACGCCGACCAGAGTGCGGGGCATCGGGTTCGTGCGGGGCAAGGAGAGCGACCGGATCGCGGCCGTGGTCACGGAGCTGAGCCGCTGCGGAGTCGAGGCCCGCGAGCTCGACGACGGGTTCGAGGTGGTGCCGGGCGCGGCGGTGACCGGTACCCGGGTCCGGACCTACGACGATCATCGCATCGCCATGGCCTTCGCGGTGCTGGGGCTGGTCGTGCCCGGCATGGAGATAGAGAACCCCGGCTGTGTCGCCAAGACGTTCCCGGGCTTCTACGAGGCGCTGGACGGGCTGCGCCCCGGCCAGGAGAGTCGGTGGGCGTGAGGGTCATCGCCATCGACGGCCCCGCCGGCTCCGGCAAATCCACCCTGGCCCAGGCAGTGGCCGATCGGCTGGGACTCGAGTGCCTCGACACCGGAGCCATGTACCGCGCCGTCGCCTTCGCGGTGCTGCGGGCCGGCGGTGATCCCTCCGATGACGACTTCGCGGCCGCAGTAGCCCGGACGATCGACGTCAACGTCGACGCCGGACAGGTCCTGGTCGACGGGGTCGACGCCACCGTCGAGATCAGGGGGCCCTCCGTCGACCGGGCTGTGAGCCTGGTGGCTGCCAACCCCGAGGTGCGCGCCGAGCTGGTGGTCCGCCAGCGCGAGTGGGTCCGGCGGCGGGGCGGGGGAGTGGTGGAGGGCCGCGACATCGGCACGGTGGTGTTCCCCGACGCCGAGGTCAAGGTCCATCTCGTCGCCGATCCCGCAGTGAGGGCCCAGCGGAGGGTCGACCAGAGCGGCACGCCCCCGCCGGAAGGCGCCGGCGGTGGCCGCACCTATGACGAAGCCGTGGAGTCCGTGGCCGAAGACATCGCCCGGCGGGACCGGATCGACTCCACCCGACAGGCCTCCCCGCTGCTGAAAGCGCCCGGAGCGGTTGTGATCGACACGACCGAGTTGACCTTCGACGAGACCGTCGAGCAGGTAATGAGGCTGGTATGAGCCGCAGCGTCTACGGGCGCCGGACTAAGGGCGAGACTTCGGGGGAGGGCTCCTTGCGCCGGAGCCGCCAGCCTCTGTGGGGGCGGGTCCTCTACCGGGTGCTCTGGACGATTGTCTTCGCGCTCATCAAGGTGCTCTTCAGGCTCCGGGTGGAGGGAGGCGGCAACCTCCCGGCCGGCCCGTTCATCCTCTCACCCGTGCACCGGTCGTTCATCGACACCCCCATCGCCGGGATGGCCACCAGCCGGCGCCTGCGGTTCATGGGCAAGGAGAGCCTCTGGGAGATCCGGCTCCTGGGCGCGTTCCTGTCGCTGATGGGCGGCTTCCCGGTGGAGCGGGGCACGGCCGACCGCACCGCGCTGAGAGCCGCCACCGATGTGCTCTCCCTCGGCGAGCCGCTGGTGATGTTCCCCGAGGGGACCCGCCGCACCGGCGACCGGGTCCGGCGGGGCGACATGCTCGACGGCCCGGCCTTCGTGGCGGCCCGCGCCGGGGTGCCGATCGTGCCGGTCGGGCTGGGCGGCACGGTCAGGGCCCTTCCGGTGGGCTCGGTGGTGCCTCGCCCTCGCCGGGTGGTGATTGTCGTCGGCGACCCCATCCCGCCGCCGGCCAAGGTCCAGGGGAGGGTGCCGCGCCGGGCCGTTCGGGAACTCACCGACCGCCTGTACCGGGAGCTGAGCGACCTCTACGTGGAGGCCCGGGTGCTGGCTGGCGAGGAGCCGGCCCGGGCTTGAGGGTCGGCCGCTAGCAGGGCTGTAGCGGCCCGCTAGCCCTGAACTCCGCTCATGTTCGCTTCGCTCACGGGCCGCTAGGCCCGGGGGCTGAAGTGGTCGAGCAGGTCGCTGGCGTCTATGGAGCGGTCGTTCAGCGTCTCCCGGCCGGCGGAACCGGAGCCCAGGGTGACCGCGGCGGCCGCCTCCACCGCGGCCAGCAGGTCGCGCAGGTTCCGGGGTGGAGGGAAGTACTCGTCCTCGTCGATGACCGTCACTTCCTGCGTGCCGTCGACCGGTGCCAGCCGGTCGATCACCTCCCACACGAGATGCTCGGGGGCGGAGGCGCCCGCGGTCACGCCGATAGTGCCCGCCAGGTCGTCGGGCACCTCGCTGGCGTCATTGATGCGCAGCACCCGCCGGCAGCCCGCCTCCGCGGCCAGTTCCACCAGCGACATGGTGTTCGACGAGTTGGCCGAGCCGATCACGAGCACCGCGTCGCATTCCGGTGCGATCTCCATCATCGCGGTCTGGCGGTTGGTGGTGGCGAAGCACAGGTCGCTGATGCTGGGCTGCCACAGGTCCGGGAAGCGGCGCTTGGTGTGTTCGAGCACGCCCTCCCACTCGCGGTGCGAGAGCGTGGTCTGAGCCAGCACGGCGACCGGCTCCTTGAACTCGGGCAGCGCCGCGACCCCCCGGGCGTTGTCCACCCGGTGGATGGCCTTGGGGGCGACGGCCATGGTCCCCACGGCCTCCTCGTGGCCCTCATGGCCGACGTACACGATCTGGTAGCCCTTGGCCGCCCTGGTCTTGACCTCGTGGTGGACCTTGGTCACCAGCGGGCAGACCGCGTCCACGACGTAGCCGCCCCGGTCGCGGGCCGTCTGGACGACCTCCGGGGCCGAACCGTGGGCCGACAGCATGATGGGCATCCCCGCGGGCACTTCGGCGACGTCGTCCACGAACACCACTCCGGCCTGCTCGAAGCGTTTCACCACCTGCCGGTTGTGGATTATCTCGTGGTAGCAGTAGACGGGCGGGTCGAAGGCCCGGATCATCCAGGTCAGCGCCTTGATGGCCATGTCCACCCCCGCGCAGAATCCCCGGGGAGCGGCTAGCAGGACTCGGTCGATCACCGTCTTGAGGCTAGTCGCTGCCGGTGCTGATCGGGGCGTTTCGGGTGTGTATCCACCACGCGCCTCAGTAAATGCCATAGACTCTCCTAGGTATCGTCGTAGGGCGCGCTGTTCACGCGCGGTCCTTGCGGTGGTCTAGCACTGCATCAAACATCATTAAAGTTATCGAAAGGCAATTCGAGCCATGGTTGATGAAATACCCCCTGATCAGGCCCAGATCGAGTGGCTGGGCACGACCGCGGCCGCCAAACGCCTCGGCATCACCACGCGGACCCTCTACCGCTTCATCGACGAGGGCTACATCGCGGCCTACCGGATGGGCAGGGTCATCCGCGTCAAGGGCGAGGACGTCGACGCCTACATCGAGTCGTGCCGGATCGAGCCGGGAACGATCTCCCACCTGTACCCCGAGGTAGCCCCTCGAAGCGCGGACGCGGAGTCCGGAGACAGCGGCTGAGAGGCCGAGCTTGCGAGGCCGTGGCCCGAGCGGCCCGTGAGCGCAGCGAACAAGAGCGGGAGTCACTAGCCCCGGCGGGGTCAGGGCCGGATTTCGTAGTACCAGTTCGTCTTGTCCAGTTCGACCTCGTGGCGGACGAAGCGGGTGAAGCCGCCGCTTCTCGCCATCTCCTCCAGCTTCCGCGGGTGAAGCCCCAGCGTCCCTAGACCCTCGCCGCCGGGCTCCGACAGGGCCGAGGACATGCAGTAGAAGACCGACATCGCGTACATGTAGGGGAGCAGGGGGATCTTGCGGTTGGCCTCGAGGTCGCCGCGTCCCTTGATGTCGGCCACCAGCCACCAGCCGTCGTCGGCCACGTTCCTTCGGGCGGCCGCGATCGCCTCCTGCGGCCTGGGCAGGTCGTGCAGCACGTCGAGGGTCACCAGCAGGTCCGCCGGACCGAATCGGTCCAGATCGTCGAAGGTGCCCTGCTCGAAGCTCAGGTTGTCGAGGCCCGCCTCGGCTGCGCTGGCGCGGGCGACTTCGAGCGCCTTGGAGGAGGGGTCGACGCCGATCACGGTGGCCGCAGGGAAACTCGACGCCAGCACACCGGCCGCCACCCCGGCCCCGCAGCCCACGTCGACGATGCGGGCGTCCGGTGAGCGCAGCCGGTCGGTGGCCCCGTCGAATGCCGCTAGCACCTCGGGCACCAGGAAGCTCTCCTGGCGGGCCGCCGACATGGCGCACTGCATGTGGCACGCGTGGTCGCCGTGCTCGGCCCAGGTCATGCCCAGCCCGGACTGGAACGCCTCCAGGGTGCGCTCGATCTCGCGGTGGGTCATGGGCGGGCCGAACACGCCCGGCATGTAGGACCAATGGTCGCGGTCGGTGAGCGCCACCCTCGCCTCGGGCGTCAACGCGAAACGACCTTCGTCGTGCTGGACGAGGTCGGTGGCGACCATGCCGTGCAGCCACTCGCGCAGCCATCGCTCCTGCAGTCCGGTCGAGGAGGCCAGCTCCGCGCTGGTGCAGGGCTCCGACTCCCGCAGCGCCTCCCACAGACCCAGGCGGGTGCCGAGGTGCATCATTGCTGAGACCATCTCGCCCTGCTTGATCCGGAACAGTTCCAGCAGCGTCAGAGGCAGGCGTTCGGGGTCGAGTTCGGTGCGCATGGCGATCAGTCTGGCCGCGGCTCGGGCCGGGCAATCGACTCGGAGCGGCGGGACGCGTCAAGGTAGAGGCCTCGAGCCATGAGCGACAGCTCGCCGTCGCGCCGGGTCCGGTACACGTCGGCCCGGGTGGCGTGGGCCTCGGCGTCGGTGGGGGAGGCCTGAACGGCCCACTCCGCCAGCTGGCAGGCCAGGCGCAGCTCGCCGGCCTCGCACAACTCCGCCGCCCTGCGGGCCAGCCGGTCCGCGCCACCGGCCAGGGCGGCCACCTCCGCGGCCACCGCGCTGTCGGCCGCCGGCTTGAGCCGGGCCGGGTTGCCGTCGTGCCAACCGCCGTACAGGCGCCAGATATTGCGCACCACGAACTCGGGCTCGTCATAGGAGGGCCGCAGGTAGGGCTTGTCCAGCAGATGCTGCGGCACCCGCACGGTGTTGACGATCTCGTCGAGCGGGGAGCCGGCGTTCATCATCTCGAGCGTGTCGCGCACCAGTCCCTCGAGCGCCCCGGCGGTGGCATCCAGCACCCCGGCTATGCGCTCGGCGCCCGCGATGGGCAGGCCGTGGGCCGGGAACAGGAACTCCGGCCGCAGATCGATCATCCGACGCAGCGCCGCGGCCCATTCCGCGGGGTAGCGCTGTGCCTTCTGGGGATTGCCTGCGTTCGGGAACGCCCAGATGATCAGGTCCCCGGTGAACAGGGCCCGGATCTGCGGCACCCACGCGATGGTGTGATCGTCGGTCTCGCCCTTCTCGTGAATCAGCCGCACACCGCTCCCAGCCGCCTCCAGGTCGAGGCCGTCGGTGTAGGTCACCTGAGGCCTCACCCAGTCGCCGTGGAAGGACCCGAACTTGAAGTTGGAGCTGAACTGGCGGGCGTTGATGATCTCGTTGTACTCGCGGGTGAGGTCGTAGCGGTCGAGACGTCGCCCGACCCCGTCGTGGGCCACCACCGTCGGGGAGGGGCGCCCCCGGTCGGCGGCGTCGTCGAGGAAGGCCTGCGCCCCGCTCACATGGTCCACATGCCCGTGGGTGTAGACGATGGTGTCGACCGGGACATCGCGCCAGCGGCGCAGATGCTCCAGCGCCACGGCCGCGAAGCCCGGCAGCGACGTGTCGAGCACCACGAGCCCGCCGGCGCCGTCGAGCGTCCAGATGTGCGAGAACCCGCAGACCAGCCCCACACCCTCGGCCACCTCGTGGAACGAGCCGTCGACGGGGTTGATCGAGCGGGGCCCCTCATAGGCGGCTCCGTCGATGTAGCGGGCCGAGCGTTCAAGCAGGGACTCGGTCAATTGGCGCGCACTTCCTCGCACTGGGGTCGGAGCGGGCGACCGGAATCGAACCGGCATCATCAGCTTGGAAGGCTGAGGTTCTAGCCGTTGAACTACGCCCGCGGGCCCCTCACGGTAGCGGCCCTTGACCACTGCGATGCTTCGAACATCAGGGCTGGACGGGGACGGGGCTCGCGTAGTGCCGCGGGACCGCACCGGTACACTCGCGGCCGTGCGCAGCAGCGTCGAGACGCTCACCGACAACCGCGTCAAGCTGACCGTAGAGTTGGATGAGGCAGAGTTCGAGACCGAGGTCGAGGCGGCCTTCAGGCGCATCGCCCACGAGGTGCGGATTCCGGGTTTCCGTCCCGGCAGGGCGCCCCGACGGCTGCTGGAGGCGCAGCTGGGACCGGCGGCGGGCCGGGCGGAGGCCCTGCGGGCCTCCCTGCCCGACTACTACGCCCGCGCCGTCGTCGAGCACGACGTCGACGTCATCGACGCGCCCCGCATCGAGGTCACCGAGGGCGCGGAAGCGGGTCCGGTGTCCTTCGACGCGGTGGTCGACGTCCGTCCGGCCATCCTGGTGTCGGGCTACGACGAGTTGAGCGTGCAGATCCCCAGCCCTGCAGTCGACGAGGAGGAGATCGAGGCCGAGATCGACCGGTTCCGCAGGCAATTCGCGGAGCTGGCGCCGGTGAAGCGGGCCGCGGTCGACGGCGATCATCTCACCATCGACATCACCGGCGCCCTGGGCGGCGAGACCATCGACGGTCTCACTACCTCCGACTACGACTACCTGCTCGGCACCGGGGCGGTGGTGCCCGAGATCGACGAGAACCTGCGCGGCTCCAGCGCCGGCGACATCCTGGAGTTCCTGGCCTCGCATCCCGACCCCGACGAGGATCAGAAGCTCCGTTTCCGGGTGCTCGTCAAGGAGGTGCAGGAGGCTGTCCTGCCCGACTTCGACGACGAGTTCGTGGGGGCCAACACCGAGTTCGACACGGCCGAGGAGTTCCGCGGCGCGCTCGAGGCCGGACAGGCCAGAACCAGGGTGATGTACGCCGAATCGGTGCGCCGCGAGGCTGTCGCCGCCGCGGTGGCTGGTCTCGTCACCGACGAGGTTCCCGAGGCGATGATCGCGTCGGAGGTGGACGCGCGGCGCGAGAACCTGACCAGAGACCTCGCCCAGCGGGGCTACGAGCTCGACGACTACCTCGACAGCATCGGCCAGTCCCGCGACGAGTTCGAGGGCGGCCTGCGGCTCAGCGCCGACCGCAGCGTCAAGCTGGATCTCGCGCTGCGGGCCGTGGCCGTGGCCGAGGGTCTCGAGGCGGACGACGAGGCGGTCGACGCCGAACTGGAGCAGGCTGTGGTCGCGGCCGGCAACGGCGCCGAGGTGGATGCGGCGGCCGAGACCGCCCGGCTGCGCGACGCGCTGGCCTCGTCCGGACGGCTGTCGGACATGCGTTCGCAGATCTCCAAGCGGACCGCCATGGAGTGGATCACCGAGCGGGTCGAGCTGGTCGATCCCGACGGGGAGGTCGTCGATCCGGAGCTGCTGACCCTTCCCGCCGACGTTGGCGAAGGCGCGGCGAGCCCTCAGGATGTAGACGCCGATCCATCCCAGGACGAACAAACCCAGGACGAACAACCCCAGGACGTATCGTGAGCATCAGCCCCCGCAACTACTTGGTCCCGACCGTGGTGGAGCAGACCAACCGCGGCGAGCGTGCCTTCGACCTGTACAGCCGGCTCCTCAAGGAGAACATCATCTTCCTGGGCACCCCCATCGACGACGTGGTCGCCAACCTGATCTGCGCGCAGCTCCTGCACCTCGAGTCCGAGGATCCCGACAAGGACATCAACCTCTACATCAACAGCCCCGGCGGGGACATCAACTCGCTGTTCGCGATCTACGACACGATGCAGTACATCAAGCCCGACATCACCACCATCTGCTTCGGTCAGGCTGCATCGGCTGCCGCCGTGCTGCTGGCGGCCGGTACCAGAGGCAAGCGCCTTGCCCTCCCACACGCCAAGATCCTCCTCCACCAGCCCTACGCGGGGGCGCACGGCGATGCCAGCGACATAGAGCGGATCGCCTCCGAGGTGGCCCGGCTGAAGAAGTCGTTGGAGGAGGTGCTCTCGGAGCACACCGGCCAGCCCATCGAGCAGATCGCCACCGACACCGACCGGGACTTCGTCATGACCGCCGAGCAGGCCAAGGAGTACGGGATCATCGACGAGGTGATCGAAGCGCGTAATGTGGTGGACAACAGCAGCGCCATTCGTGCGATCAGCTGACACTTGAAGGGGAGACGACCGCGTGGCCAAGCTTGGTGAGGGTGGCGAGCTTCTGAAGTGCTCGTTCTGCGGCAAGTCGCAGAAACAGGTCAAGAAGCTCATCGCCGGCCCCGGCGTCTACATCTGCGACGAGTGCATCGACCTGTGCAACGAGATCATCGACGAGGAACTGGCCGGCCCGTCCGACGACCCCGTCGGCGAGCTGCCCGCCCCTCGTGAGATCTACACCTTCCTCGACGACTACATCGTCGGGCAGGACAGCGCCAAGCGCATCCTCTCGGTCGCGGTCTACAACCACTACAAGCGAGTGCAGCTCGGCGAGAGCCAGGACCCCGAGGTAGAGCTGCAGAAGTCGAACATCCTTCTCATCGGCCCGACCGGCTGCGGCAAGACGCTCATGGCCCAGACGCTCGCCCGGATGCTCAACGTGCCCTTCGCCATAGCCGACGCCACCGCCCTGACCGAGGCCGGCTACGTGGGCGAGGATGTGGAGAACATCCTCCTCAAGCTCATCCAGGCCGCCGATTACGACGTCAAGAAGGCCGAGAAAGGCATCATCTACATAGACGAGATCGACAAGATCGCCCGCAAGAGCGAGAACCCGTCGATCACTCGCGACGTGTCCGGCGAGGGCGTCCAGCAGGCACTGCTCAAGATCCTGGAGGGCACATCGGCGTCGGTTCCCCCGCAGGGAGGGCGCAAGCATCCCCACCAGGAGTTCATCCAGATCGACACCACCAACGTGCTGTTCATCTGCGGTGGTGCCTTCGCCGGCATCGAGAAGATCGTCGAGCGCCGCACCGGCGCCAAGGGAGTCGGCTTCGGAGCCGACATCCGCCGGCCCGAGGACAAGGACCTGGGCGCGATCTTCGCCGAGGTGCTCCCCGAGGACCTCACCAAGTTCGGGCTCATCCCCGAGTTCATCGGACGCCTGCCCGTGATGGGCGCAGTGCGCAGCCTCGAGCGTGAGGCCCTGATGCGCATCCTCGTAGAACCCCGCAACGCCCTCATAAAGCAGTACCAGAAGATGTTCCGCTTCGAGAACGTCGACCTCGTCTTCGACTCCGAGGCGCTGGAGGCGATCGCCGACGAGGCGATCAAGCGCGCCTCGGGGGCCCGAGGGCTCCGGGCCGTGCTCGAGGAGGTCCTGCTCGACACCATGTACGACCTCCCCGGCCGCGAGGACATCGAGACGGTGGTGATCGGCCGCGAGGACGTGCTGCGCAACGTGAACCTCACGCTGGTGCCGCGCGCCGAGGGAGGCGACACGCGCTCCCGGCGCGCCAGCTGACGAACGCGAGCGACCGCCCGTGGACTACGGCGCGGCACTGGACCATCTCGACACCCTCATCAACTACGAGTCGACTCCCAGGGCCGGCCGCGTCCACGGACTGAGCCTCCAGTCGATGGAGGGCCTGGCGTCGGCCATGGGGGATCCGCAGCACCGCTACCGGGTCATCCACGTGACCGGCACCAACGGCAAGGGGTCCACCGTCCGGGTCACGGCCCGCCTGCTTCAGGAGATGGGCCTGCGAGTCGGCGCCTACACAAGCCCGCACCTGGTGGCTCCCACCGAGCGCATATCGGTCGACTCCGAGCCCATGGACCCGGAGGCCTTCGGTGCGGCCATCGGCGACGTGGCCCGCTTCACCGACCACATGCAGATGCGGGCCACCTGGTTCGAGACCGTGACGGCAGCCGCAATGCAGCACTTCGCCGATGTGGCCGTGGACGTGGCCGTGATCGAGGTGGGGATGCTCGGACGGTTCGACGCCACCAACGTGGTCGATGCCGAGGTGGCGGTGATCACCAACGTCGGCCGCGACCACACCGACGGCGTAGGCGACTGGAGGCTGGCCGTAGCGCACGAGAAGGCGGGCATCGTCAAGCCCCGCTCGACCATCGTCTGCGGCGAGACCGACCCCCGCCTGCGCGACGTCTTCCGGGCCGAGCCCCATGCCGCCATGCTCGAGCGCGGCCCGGACTTCGGGACCGCCCGGGAGCGCCTCGCTATAGGCGGGTGGGTGGCCGACTTTCACACGCCGTACGGGCGCCATACCGACTCGCTGATGTCCCTGCACGGCCGCCACCAGCTGGACAACGCCTCCCTGGCCGTGGCCACCGTGGAGGCCTTCTTCGAGGCGAGGCTGCCCGACGAGGTGGTGGACGACGCCCTGGCCGGCGTGAGGGTTCCGGGACGCTTCGAGATCGTGGGCCGCGAGCCCCTCGTGGTGCTCGACGGCGCCCACAACCCCGACGGGGCCCGCGCCGCCACAGCCACCCTCAACGACGACTTCGCGCCGTCGGGGAGCCGCTTCCTGGTAGTGGGGATGCAGTCCGGGCGCGACATCGCCGGCGTGCTGCAGGGCCTCGAGGCCGACCGGGCCGAGCGGGTGGTGTGCTGCACCGCTCCCACCGCCCGCGGCATACCGGCCACGGAGGTCGCGGCCGCGGCGGCCTCGCTCGGCGCGCCCTCCGAGGCGGTCGACGATGTGGGCGCGGCCCTCGACCGCGCCCTCGAGCTCGCCGGCCCGACCGACGTCGTCACCGTGACCGGCTCCTTCACCGTGATCGGCGCGGCCAAGACCGCGCTGGCGGAGCGCCCGTAACACTCACTTCCCGGCTCGCGGGGCGTGCCGGGAGTGCTTGTAGCATCGCCGCCGTGAATCGCACTCTGGTCATCTGCAAGCCGGACGCAGTCGAGCGGGGCCTGGTGGGCGAGATCCTGGGCCGTTTCGAGCGGAAGGGCCTGCGGGTCGTGGCCGCCGAGCTGCGGACCCTCGGCGCCGACCTGCTCGCCCGGCACTACTCCGAGCATGTCGGCAAGGGCTTCTACGACGATCTAGTGGCCTTCATGAGCAGGAGCCCCGCAATGGTGGCCGTAGTGGAGGGTCCCACCGACACCTGGCGGGTGGTGCGGACCATGATGGGAGCCACCGACCCCCTGAAGGCCGACCCGGGCACCATCCGGGGCGATTTCGGCACCGAGGTCACCGAGAACCTGGTCCACGGCAGCGATTCAGCCGAGTCCGCTCAGCGCGAGGTGAGCCTGTTCTTTCCCGACCTGTAACCCGTGTTCGGGCCGGGCAGCGCCGCCGAGTGAAGATTGGTGGATTTCCGATGCGCGCCAGCGCTCGCTATCGTCTAGCCTCCTTTCGGGCGTGCGGCCGGATCCATCGGCGCTGTGATAATCTCCGGAGCTGATCGAGGCGTGAGAATGAGTACAGGGACCATGCAATCCGGGCTTGGGTGGGTCATGGGTCGCGACATGGCTCTGGACCTCGGCACCGCCAACACGGTCGTGTACGTCAGGGGCGAGGGGATCGTGCTCAACGAGCCCTCAGTGGTCGCCGTGAACACCCGCACCCGGAAGGTCCTCGCGGTGGGCTCCGAGGCCAAGAGCATGCTCGGGCGGACGCCCTCGCACATCCAGGCCGTGAGGCCGCTCAAGGACGGCGTCATCGCCGACTTCGACATGTGTCAGGAGATGCTCCGCTTCTTCGTGGAGCGCGTCCATCAGCGGCGCTGGACCAAGCCGCGGATGGTCATCGCAGTGCCGTCGGGAATCACCGGCGTGGAGCAGCGAGCCGTGCAGGAGGCGGCCGAGTCGGCCGGCGCCCGCCGGCCGACCCACATCATCGAGGAGCCCATGGCGGCCGCCATCGGCACCGGCATGAAGGTGTGGGAGCCGACCGGCAACATGGTCGTGGACATCGGCGGAGGCACCACCGAGGTGGCCGTCATCTCGCTCGGCGGGATCGTGTCCAGCGAGTCCATCCGGGTGGGAGGCGACGAGTTCGACGACGCCATCGTTCAGTTCGTCAAGAAGGAGCACTCCCTGCTGATCGGGGAGCGGACCGCCGAGGAGATAAAGATCGTGCTCGGCTCGGCCCATCCCCTGCCGCGGGAGGCTCGGGCCGAGATCCGGGGCCGGGACCTTGTGAGCGGCCTGCCCCGGGTGGTGTCGATCACCACCGAGGACATCCGTGAGGGCTTGGAGGAGTCGGTCGTCGCCATCTGCGACGCGGTGAGGGGCACACTCGATCGCACCCCGCCGGAGCTGGCCGCCGACATCATGGAGTCGGGCATCATGCTCGCGGGCGGGGGCGCCCTGCTGAGGAATCTGGACCAGCGGATGGCCAACGAGACCGGCATGCCGATCACGGTCGCGGTCGATCCGCTCCACGCCGTGGTGAGGGGCTGTGGTCACGTGCTCGAGAACCTGGACCAGCTGACGGGCGATACCACGGCGAGCGACCTGTAGCGCCGGGCCATGGCTGTGGCCCAGCGAAGCGGGCGGTCCCGCTACCGCTTGATCCTGCTGATCCTCACGGCGGTCACGCTGCTGACCCTCGACTTCCGCGGCTATGGACCCCTGGAGACGGCGCAGAGCCGGGTGCGCGACATTCTCGAGCCGGTCGTCTCCGCCGTGGACGTCGTGCTCGGGCCCGTGGCGGAGGTGTGGACGGTCATGTTCTCCTACAACGACCTCCGCTCCGAGAACGAGGAGCTCAGAGCGGAGATCGACAGCCTGCGCAGCGCCGACCTGCGGGCAGCGGCCCAGCAGGACACCCTCGACCGGCTCCTGGAGGCCACCGGGGTGACCTACGTGGACGACATCGAGCAGATCACCGCGTCGGTGCTGCGCGACTCGGTGGGCAACTTCGACGACGACATCGTGTCGATCGACGTGGGACATCGCGACGGGGTCGCTCCGGGCATGGCGGTGGTCACCGCGGCCGGGCTCGTCGGCAGGGTCGAGACGGTCGACACCGCGCGCAGCACGGTGACCATGATCAGCAACCCGAACCTGGTGATCGGGGTGCGCCTGATCGACACCGGCGACGTGGGGCTCGGCCACGGCATGGCCGGAGACCCGACCAAGTTCGTGGTGGACACCGGGCTGCGCTGGCCTGAGACCGGGGACCTCTCGGAGCTGCCCGGTATCGGCAGCGCGGTGGTCACCGCGGCGGGCAGCCGCTACCCGGCCAACATCCCGGTGGGGCGGGTGGCATCGGTCGAGCCGGCCGAAGCGGGCCTGGTGCAGCTGGTCACCGTCGATCTCGCCGCCGACGTCGATGATCTCGGCTACGTCACCGTGCTGTCGCAGGTCCCGGTCGACGAGGCGCCGGTCGGCCCGGACTCGCCGTTCCCGGAGCAGTCGCCATGACCGCGCCCCAGCTGGCCTCGACACCGGTGCGCCGGGGACTCTCGTCGCTGCGGACCAGCGTGTTGATGGCCACCCTGCGGGTCATCGTCGTGTACATGGCCGCACTGCTGCTGCAGTTGACGATCTTCGTGGACGTTCGAGTGGTCGGGGTGGCCCCCGAGCTGCCGGCCCTCATCGCCGTCCTGGCGGGGCTTTTGGTCGGCGCACAGGCGGGCTCGTTCATCGCCTTCGCGGCCGGCCTGATGTGGGACGTCTACCTGCCCACCCCTCTCGGGCTGGCCGCGGTGTCCTTCGCTCTGGTCGCCTACGGGCTGGGCAGCATCACTGAGGATCTGTTCCACGACACCCGCATCCAGACCGGACTGCTCGTGTTCGCCGGCACGGCGGCCTCGGTGGCCGTCTACGCGGTGCTGGGCGAGGTGGTCGGCCAGCGCGGCCTGGTCGACGACGACCTGCTGAAGATCGTGCTCGTCTCCTCCGCGCTCAACGCCTTACTGTCGCTGGTGGTGGCTCCAGCGATGCGCTGGGCCGCGTGGGGCGGCCGCTCCCGGGACCCGTCCGCCGACTCGCCCCGTGCCACAGCCAGGATCGGACGCCGATGACCGACAACGGCGCCGAGGTATTCGAGCGCCAGAGTTTCCGGCTATATGTCGTCGGCATCGTGGCCGTCTGCCTGGTGGCCGCCCTGGTGGCCCGGCTGTGGTACCTGCAGGTGCTCGAGCACGAGGAGCTGCAGACGGCCGCCTCCGCCAACATCCTGAGGGTGGTGTACACCGAGGCGCCCCGGGGCCGGATCTTCGACGCCCAGGGACGGATCCTGGTGGACAACAAGGTGGTCCAGGTGGTGACCGTCGACCGGCTGGCGTTCAGGGCTGCGCTCGACGAGTCCGAGCAACGCGGCGTGCTCCTCGACCTGGCCCAGATCGTTAGCCGCTCCGGCCGCCTCACGAAGGTCCGCCACATCGAGGAACGGCTCGCGAGCCGCGAGTACGGGCCGTTCGACCGGGTTCCGGTGGCGGTCGACATCGACCCCGACCTGCTGCTGTACCTCGGCGAGCGTCCCGACCTGTTTCCGGGGGTGTCGGTCGAGGAGCGAACGGTGCGGAGCTATCCCTACGGCGAGCTGGCCGCGCACCTGCTCGGCTACGTGGGGCCGCTGACCGAGTCCGAGTACCGGTCGGTGAGCTTGCAGTACGACCCGACCGATCCGAGCGCGAAGACGTACCAACCCGGCGACGAGATCGGCAAGTCCGGTGTGGAGCGCATATTCGAGAGCGAGCTGCGGGGAGTCCCCGGGGTGCGGGTCTTCGAGGTGAACCGGCTCGACGAGATCGTCAGGGTTCACCACGACAAGGCCCGCCAACCGCTGCCGGGCAACGACGTGCACTTGACCGTCGACCTCGACGTCCAGAGCCTCGTCGAGCGCCAGCTGCGTAGGGGACTCGACGAAGCCCGGGACCAGCCCCGGCCCGAGGATCCCGACGCTCCCCGATTCGTGGCCTCGGCCGGCGCGGCCGTGGCCCTCGACCCGCGTGATGGCTCGATCCTGGCCATGGCGTCGTTCCCCACCTACGACCCGCGGGAGTTCGTGGACGGGATCTCGCAGCGTCTGTTCAACGACCTGACCGCGGAGGAGAACTACTCGCCGATCCTCAACCGGGCCATCCAGGGCCTCTACGCGCCGGGCTCGACCTTCAAGGTGGTCACCGCCTACGCGGCTCTCACCCAGGGAGTGATCGCCGACGGCAGCAGCGCGCTCACCGGCGTCGACGAGTTCTACCGCGACACCGGCACCTACCGGTACCCGTTCTGCCTGGAGGAGTCCGACACGTGTCTGTTCGAGAGCCCCTACTGCTGCGAGCGCGGCGTAGACCTGCGGGACGCCATCACCGTGTCGAGCGACACCTACTTCTACCGGATCGGGGGTGAGGGCTTCTTCCAGCGGCGCTCGCCCCTCGACGAGGGCATCCAGGAGACCGCCGAGGCCTTCGGCCTCGGATCCCACACCGGCGTCCCGCTGCCCCACGAGCGGTCCGGGGTCGTCCCTGACCGGGAGTACTACGACTACCAGTTCGAGCAGGGCGTCTTCCTGCGGGGCGGCGACCAGTGGTTCGCGGGCGACACCATCAACCTGGCCATCGGCCAGGGCAACCTGTTGGCCACGCCGCTCCAGATGGCCAACCTCTACGCCGTGCTGGCCAGCGAGGGGAAGCTCCACCAGCCCAACATCGCCACCAGGATCACCGACCGCAATGGCAACGTGCTGGAGGAGTTCGGCCCGAGGCTCGTCCGCGAGCTCGACTGGCATACCGCGCTGTCCGGACCGCTGCTCGACGGGCTGAACGGCGTGACCGCGCTCAACATCCCGAGCGCCACCAGCGACGAGGCCCTGCTGCGGGGGACCGCCTACGAGGCCTTCAACCTTCCCGCCGAGGGTGGCGTCGACTTCCCGCTGAGCGCGTGGCCGGTAGCGGGCAAGACCGGCACGGCTGAGAAGCAGGGGAAGGCCGACTTCGCCTGGTTCGCGGCGTTCGGACCGGCATCGTGGCCCGAGCGTGGCTTCGACTACAACCCCGAAGTGGTCGTCACGATGGTGTTGGAGGAGGCCGGCTTCGGCGGCGACGTAGCCGCGCCGGCGGTGGCTCGCATCCTCCTTCCGATCGCCACCGGCACGGTGGAGCGGGCCCGCACCGCCAAGGAGGTGGACGCCTGCTACGGCGAGGTCAAGCTGCTGGTGGCCTTCCTTGAGGGGATCCGCACCGGCGAGATCAAGGTCGACTCCGACGGTGTGCCCATCTCCGAGGAACGGCCCGTGCTGTCACAGGAGTGCGCCGAGCTGGTGGGCGGCGAGATCGCGGTGGAGCAGCGAGGACTGGACGCCCTGCTGTGACCGTCCTCGCGACCCCGCCCGAGACCGAGAACCTCGAGCGCGAGAAGGACCCGTGGTGGCTGCTGGTCGACCCGTTCCTGATCCTCTCGGCTCTGGCCATCGCGGCGATGGGCTCGGTTCTCGTGTACTCGGCCACCAGAGGCGTGGTGGACGACTTCACCGAGCCCAACAACGCCTTCCTCGAGCGGCAGATCCTATTCATCACCGTCGGAGTCGTGGTGGCCGCCATCGCGGCCTTCTTCCCTCCCCGGTACATGAGAAGGCTCTACCCGCTCGCCTTCGCGGCCATGATGGGCGCCCTGTGGCTGGTGCTGCAGATCGGCGTGGAAGTGAGCGGCACCCGGGGCTGGTTCTCCCTCGGGACGTTCAGGATGCAGCCGTCGGAGCCCGGGAAGCTGGTGGTGATAGTGGGGCTGGCGCTGCTTCTGTCGACCCGCGCCGGCGGTGGTGCCGGCCTGACCCGGTTGGGGCTCGCCCTGGTGCTCGCCGCCGCGCCGATCGGTCTGCTGATGCTCCAGCCCGACCTCGGAACCATGCTGGTCTACCTCGTCATCGCCCTCGTGACCGTGGTCGCCAGCGGCATCAAGCTCCGCTGGATCGCGTTGCTGGCGATCGTTGCCGCGGTCGGGGTCGTGGGCGTGCTGCGTTCCGACGCGCTGGCCGACTACCAGGAGGCCCGCCTTCGCGTGTACCTGTTCGCCCCGTCGGAGACGAACGATGAGGCGGCCACCTACGCCTTCAATGTCGAGCAGGCCCAGATAGCCATCGGCAACGGGGGACTGCGGGGGCAGGGACTGTTCGAGGGGACCCAGACCAGGTCCGACCTGGTGCCCGAGCAGCAGACCGACTTCATATTCACGGTGGCGGGCGAGGAACTCGGCCTGCGGGGCGCCTCGCTGCTGCTCGGCCTGTACGCGGTCCTGCTGTTCCGCATCTGGAGGACGGCCCAGATCGCGGCCACGCCGTTCGAACGGCTCTTATGCACCGGAGTCTTCACCATGTTCCTGTTCCAGATGTTCCAGTCGGTCGGCATGACCATGGGAATGATGCCTGTCACCGGCATCCCGCTGCCGCTGGTGAGTTACGGCGGATCCTCGATGCTCACCTCGATGGCCGCACTGGGGCTGGTCGCGGGCGTCTACCGCCGCCGCCTCGACATCGAAGGGATGCTCAACCAGCAGATGTAGGCTGGCCTAGTGACGAACCTGTGGCATCGCCTAGAGCCTCTGCTGCCCCAGGTGTCCAAGCCCGCCCGCTACATCGGCGGCGAGCACGGCATGCAGACCCCCGTACACGGCCCCGGGATCGTGTCGTGGCTGCTCACCTATCCCGACACCTACGAGATCGGCCTGCCCAACCAGGGTCTGCAGATCCTGTACGAGATCCTCAACGAGCGCCCCGACGCGGCCGCCGAACGAGCCTACGCGCCGTGGGTGGACCTCGAGGCGCAGATGAGGGCCGAGGGCCTGCCGCTGTTCTCGGTCGACACTCACCGCCCGGCCGCGCTCTTCGACGTCATCGCGTTCAACCTCTCGGCCGAGCTCACCTACACGAACGTGCTGAACTGCATCGACCTCGCCGGTGTGCCCGTCCACAGCAGGCTGCGCCACGAGGCCGACCCGCTGATCGGGGCCGGGGGCCACTGCACCTACAACCCCGAGCCTCTGGCCGACTTCGTGGACTTCGTCGTGCTCGGCGACGGCGAGGAGGCGGTGGGCGACATCACCGAGGTGCTGCGCGACTGGAAGACGTCGGGCCGTGCCGGGGGCCGTTCCGGGGTGCTGCGGGCCCTGGCCCGGGTGCCCGGGGTGTACGTGCCGTCCATGTACGAGCCCGTCTACGACCGCGGGCGGCTCGCGGCCATGGAGCCGCGCCACCCCGACGTGCCGGCCGTCGTCGAGAAGCGCACCGTGGCCGACCTCGCCGAGTGGCCCTACCCCAAGCGCCAGCTGGTCCCGCTCACCGAGGTGGTGCACGATCGCCTCAACGTCGAGGTCTTCAGGGGCTGCACCCGGGGCTGCCGCTTCTGCCAGGCCGGGATGATCACCCGGCCAGTGCGCGAGCGCCCGGCCGAGCAAGTGCGCACCATGGTGAGCGAGGGGCTGCGCCGCACCGGCTACGACGAGGTCGCCCTCACGTCGCTGAGCACCGCCGACTTCAGCGGCATCGAGCAGGTCGTGGCCTCCACCGTCGACGACTCCGGCTGCGGCCAGGTGTCGGTGTCGCTGCCCAGCCTGCGGGTCGACGCCTTCACGGTGGGCATCGCTGCCCAGATCCAGCGGGCCCGCCGCACCGGGCTCACCTTCGCGCCCGAGGCGGGCTCCTGGCGGATGCGCCAGGTGATCAACAAGCTCATCACCGAGGACGACCTCTACGCCGCGGTGGAGTCGGCCTACTCGCAGGGGTGGCGCCGGATGAAGCTCTACTTCCTCACCGGCCTACCCACCGAGACCGACGAGGACACCCTCGGCATAGCGGAGCTGGCCCGTAACTGCGTGGCCCTGGGCCGGGGCCATGTGCGGTCGCCGTCGGTGACGGTGTCCGTCGGCGGTTTCGTGCCCAAGCCGTTCACCCCGTTCCAGTGGTTCGGGCAGAACACCACCGTGGAGCTGAGGCGCAAGATCGGCCTGCTGCGCGACGGTGTGCGCCGGGCCAGGGGCGTGCAGCTCAAGTGGCACGACGCCGCGGCCAGCCTGGCCGAGGGCCTGGCCAGCCGGGGCGACCGCCGGCTCGGAGGTGTCATCGAGCACGTGTGGCGGCACGGAGGCACCTTCCAGGAGTGGTCCGAGCACTTCGATCTGCAGCGGTGGCAAGCCGCCGCGGACGCCTGCGGGATCGACATCGACTCGTGGGTGCACCGCCACCGCACGTTCGACGAGGTGCTGCCCTGGGACCACCTGTCGGCCGGGCTCCACAAGGACTTCCTGTGGCAGGACTGGCGCGACGCCCTCGATGAGGTGGGCCTCGAGGACTGCCGATGGACGCCGTGCTACGACTGCGGAGCTTGCACCGGCTACGGCGTCGAGCACGTCGTGGCGTCCGCCGTCCCTCCGGCGGGGGGGAGCCAGGGCACCGGCGTCGACCTCTCGCGCGGCGCCGAGATCCCGGTGCGCCTGCTCGAACGGCCGCTAGTGGGGGCGGCGAGATGACGGGGACGCGCATCCGGGTCCGGTTCGCGAAGCACGGGAAGGTCCGCTTCACGTCGCACCGCGACGTGGCCCGGATCTGGGAGCGGTCGTTGCGTCGTGCCGCGGTTCCCGTCGTCTATTCGGCCGGGTTCAGTCCCCGGCCGAAGATCGCATTCGGGCTGGCCCTCCCCACCGGATACAGCTCCGACGCCGAGTATCTCGACGCCGAAGTTGATCCTGCGTGGGCGGCCGGCATCGACAACGAGAGACTCGTCGGCGCGCTCACCGCGTCGCTGCCGACGGGCATGACCACGCTGGCCGCGGCCGAGATCGCCTCCGGCGAGCCGTCGCTCCAGCACGCGGTGACTAGCTGTACTTGGAGGATCGACGCAGCCGGCGCGGACGCCACCGAGGCGTCCGAAGCGGTGTCGCGGGCCATGGATGCCGGCGAGCTGCTCGTTCAACGCGAGCGCAAGGGGCGGCTCACCATCGACGACATCCGTCCCGCCGTCCATGCAGTCGAGGTGCAGGCGAACATCACAGACGGCGTGAGGCTCATTGCCGAGTTGGCCACGCAACCGCGGGCCGTGCGCCCCGCCGAGTTGCTGGCGAGCCTCCGTCCGCCGCCCGGAGGCCGAGCGGCCGGGGAGCGATTCGTTCCAGTCCCGCCCAGCCTTCTGCGGGCGTGCCGTCTTCACCAATGGATCACAACCGACGCAGGAGAGCGCCGCGAACCGCTGGCGGTCTCCGAGCTGGGAGAGCGCCGCGAACCGCCGGCGGTCTCCGAGGCGTCGGTCGTTGGAGCGGGAGTCGGGCCATGAGGACCCCGTTCACGTACTCGAAGGAACACAATGACGAACGAACGCCAACCGGCGAGCGCCCCCCGCGCCGCCGGCAAGAAAGAACAGACCTCTAGGAAGACGGGCGACAGGAAAGAACAGGCTTCCAGGAAAGCGGGCGGTAAGGAGACCAAGGCCTCCGGCCCCCCTGCGGGCCGCGCCCCCCAACCGGCGAAATCGGGCCAGCCTGAGGGCCGAAAGCCGCAGATCGGTGACACCCGACCGGCACCGCCGACGCCCCCGAACGCGTCCGGCTCCCATCGCTCCCAGGCCGGGTCGGGCTCAGGGGGGCGGCGCCGGCGGCGCCGGCGCGGCGGCCGGGGAGGCGCGTCGAAGCCTCAAGCGGCCCCGGTGGTGGAAGCGGTCACCTACGACGAGCCGGTGGAGCTCGACGAGAAGAGCATGCGGGGACGGCGGGGCCGTACCCGCAAGGGTCAGGCCGTGGGCCGCTACCTCATGTGCGTTCATGTCACCGATCGGGCCACGCAGATAGCGGTGCTCGAGGGGCGCCGCCTCATCGAGTTCAGGGTGTCCCGCCCAGCCGACGACGTCAGCCAGATCCACGGCAACATCTACCTGGGCCGGGTTCAGAATGTCCTGCCCGGCATGGAGACCGCCTTCGTCGACGTCGGAACGCCCAAGAACGCGGTGCTGTACCGGGGCGACGTCCAGTACGACCCGGAGGACATCGAGTCGGGCGACGGCGCCCCGGCGAAGCCGCGTATCGAGGACCTGCTCCGGCCCAAGCAGTCGATCCTGTGCCAGGTCACCAAGAACCCCATCGGCGAGAAGGGGGCCCGCCTCACCCAGGACGTCTCGCTGGCTGGGCGGTTCGTGGTCCTGGTGCCCAACTCGTCCGGCTTCGGGATATCGAAGCGGCTGCCCGACTCCGAGCGCAAGCGCCTGCGGTCGATCCTCGAGCGGGTCAAGCCCGAGGGCCACGGCCTCATCGTGCGCACCGCGGCCGAGAAGGTCACCGCGGCCGAGATCGAGCGGGACGTGGCCCGTCTCGTGGGCCAGTGGAACGACATCTCCAAGCTGGCCAAGTCGTCCTCCGCGCCCGCGCTGCTGTACCGGGAGCCGGAGGCCCCTCTGCGCCTCATCCGCGAGGAGCTCAACTCCGACTACCGCGGCGTGATCATCGACGACCGGCAGCTCTACTCCGAGGTGTCGGGCTACGTCTCGTCCATCATCAGGCCGCTGGCCGACCGGGTGGAGCACTACGACACGAAGAAGGAGAAGCTGCCGCTGTTCGAGCGCTACTACGTCACCGAGCAGCTCAAGAAGGCGCTCGAGCCCAAGGTGTGGCTGCCCTCGGGCGGCTCGCTCATCATCGAGCACACCGAGGCTCTCACCGTGGTCGACGTCAACACCGGCAAGAACGTCGGCAAGTCCAGCCTCGAGGAGACGGTGCTGGCCAACAACCTGGAGGCGGCCGACGAGCTGGCCCGCCAGCTGCGGCTGCGCGACATCGGCGGCATCATCGTGGTGGACTTCGTGGACATGGAGGTGGCCGCCAACCGGGCCCAGGTGACCAAGCGCTTCCGCGAGGCCCTGGCCCGGGACAAGACCCGCACGCAGGTGCTGGACATCAGCGGTCTCGGGCTCATGGAGATGACCCGCAAGCGCAGCGGCGAGGGCCTGCTCGAGTCGCTGTCGGACATCTGCAGCGACTGCTCGGGCCGGGGCTTCCGGCTCCTCGCCGACCTCATCGATTGAGGGCGGCCGGCCCCTGTGGAGGGGGAATCGGGCGCCGGTAGTCTCTGATGGCTATGTACGCAGTGGTCCAGACCGGCGGTAAGCAGTACCGCGTCGAGCAGGGCTCCACCATCGAGGTGGAGCGGGTCGCCGAGCCCGGCTCGGAGGTCTCGCTGCGCCCGGTGCTGGTCGTGGACGGTGACTCGGTGCTGGCTACTCCCGACGCTTTGGCCGGCAGCAGCGTCACCGCGGTGGTAGTCGACGAGCACCGCGGCCCCAAGATCCGGGGCTTCACCTACAAGTCCAAGAGCAACCAGCGTCGCCGGTGGGGTCACCGCCAGACGCTGGCCACCCTCGAGATCACCGACATCCGGAAGGGCTGACCCGATATGTCCAAGACCAAGGGCGGGGGATCCACCCGCAACGGCCGCGACTCGAACGCGCAGCGCCTCGGGGTGAAGGTCTACGACGGCGGCCGGGTATTGGCCGGCGCCATCCTCGTGCGCCAGCGGGGCACCAGGATCCATCCGGGAACCAACGTGGGCAAGGGCGGCGACGACACCCTGTTCGCCAAGGCCGACGGCGTGGTGCGCTACGGCTCCCGCCGGGGCCGCAAGCTGGTCGAGGTCGTCCCCGCCGACGCCTAGCACCGGCCGGGCCGTCCCGGCCGGCGGGTCCTGTCGTCGAGCTCCGTTCGACCGACAGGGCTTCGCCCTATCGTCGGTCGCCCGGACTCGCCGCCACCCGCCGGCCTTGCCGGTCGCGTCGTTCTTGGCGTTCCGGTCGGTCGCTCCGGTCGGTGCCTGTCGGGAGGGCCTCCGCTTAGTCTTAAGTGGTGTCCGGGTTTGTTGACGAGTGCAACCTTCACGTCACCGCGGGTGACGGCGGTGCCGGGTGCGTCGCTTTCCGCAGGGAGGCCCGGGTGGCCCGGGGCGGTCCTGCCGGTGGTGACGGCGGCCGCGGCGGCGACGTCTGGCTGGTCGCCGATCGCAACGTCGCCTCCCTGCTGGCCTTCCGGGACCACCCCCATCGCCGGGCCTCCAACGGCAAGCACGGCTCCGGTGGCAACCGCCACGGAGCCCGGGGCGACGACCTGGATGTGAGGGTCCCCGTGGGCACTGTCGTGCTCGACCACACGGACCGGTCCCAGCTCGCCGACCTGTCGGAGCACGGTGAGCGCTGGCTGGCCGCGCACGCCGGCGACGGCGGTCGGGGCAACGCCCGGTTCCTGTCCAACCGGCGGCGGGCCCCGGCCTTCGCCGAGCAGGGCGAGTTCGGCGAGCAGCGCTGGCTGCGCCTGGAGTTGAAGCTGCTGGCCGATGTGGCCATCGTCGGCTTCCCCAACGTGGGCAAGTCCACGTTCATCAGCCGGGTGTCCGCGGCCAAGCCGAAGATCGCCGACTACCCCTTCACCACGCTGGAGCCCAACCTCGGGGTGGTCCGCCTCGACGACGACTTCGAGATGGTCCTGGCCGACATCCCCGGGCTGATCGAGGGCGCCAGCGAGGGCCGCGGCCTGGGCCACCGGTTCCTGCGGCACGTCGAGCGGGCCCGCGTGCTGCTGGTGCTGATCGACCTCTGCGAGCTGGCCGGCTGCCGCCCCGACGAGCAGCTGTCGGTGCTGTTGCGGGAGCTGGGCCGGTACCGCCCGGAGCTGGCCGAGCGGCCCCGGCTGGTGGTGGGCAGCCGGGCCGACACCGCCCCCGCCGAGAGCTTCGGGTTCGCGGGCGGCCGCCTGTCGTCGGTCACGGGCGAGGGCGTGTCCGAGGTGCTCGGCGAGCTCAGCCGGATGGTGACCGGGGCCCGGGTCAGTGAGCCGGCTGTCGAGGCCCCGGTGGTGCACCGGCCCCTGCCGCACGCTCAGGAGGTGGCGATCGTCCGCGGCGATGACGGCGCGTGGACGGTGCGCGGCCGGGCCGCGGCGCGGGCGGTGGCCCTCAGCGACCTGACCGACCCCGGCGCGCAGGCCTACGTCCAGGACCGGCTGCGCAGCCTCGGAGTCGAGCGGGCCCTGGCGAGGGCCGGCGCGGTCACAGGCGACGAGGTGCGCATCGGCGACTTCAGCTTCACGTACTACGACGACACCGAGGCCACCGTGTCCGGCGGTATGGGCGGGAGCGACCGATGACTTCGGAGCCCGCGGTTCGGACCATCGTGGCCAAGATCGGTACGTCGTCGGTCACCGACGAGGCCGGCGCGATCGACCGCGCCCCGATCGAGAAGTTCTGCAACGAGGTGGTCGCCCTGCGTTCACGGGGCTGCCGGGTGGTGGTCGTGACCAGCGGCGCCATCGCGGCCGGGCTCCCCGAGCTCGGCATGGGCGGCGAGCGGCGGCCGTCCAGCATGGAGACGCTTCAGGCGGTGGCCACCGTCGGCCAGAGCGCGCTCATGGGCATGTACCGCGAGGTGTTCTCCGGCCTGGGAGTGGTGGCCGGTCAGGTGCTGCTGGTGCCCCTCGACTTCGTGATCCGCACCCAGTACGTGCACGCCGGAACCACATTGCGCAAGCTGCTGGACTTGGGCGTGGTGCCCGTCGTCAACGAGAACGACGCGGTGGCCGACGACGAAATCCGGTGGGGCGACAACGACCGGCTGGCCGCGCTGGTGGCCAACCTGGTCCAGGCCGATCTGCTGGTGCTGCTGACCGACACCGCGGGGGTCCTCACCGAGGACCCCCGCCGCAACTCCGAGGCTTCGCTGATCGAGGAGATCGTCGAGTTCGACCACCATCTCCAGCGCCGGGTCGGGGGCGCCGGAACGGACCGGGGCAGCGGCGGCATGGCCTCCAAGCTCACCGCGGCCCGGGTTGCCTCGCTGTCGGGGGTGCCCACCGTGATCGCCGATGCCAAGCGACCCGGGGTGCTCGTCGACGCCGAGGCCGGCGTGGCCGGGGTGGGAACGCTGGTGCGGGCCTCGCCCGAGCGGCTGCCGGCCCGCAAGCTGTGGATCGGCTTCGCGGTCGGCTCGCAGGGCGAGGTCAAGGTCGACTCGGGGGCCCGGGCCGCGCTTGAGCGGGGCAAGTCGCTGCTCGCCATCGGTGTGCGGTCGGTGTCGGGAACCTTCGACGCGGGCGCGCCGGTGGAGGTGCGCGAGGCCGGGGGAGAGGTGTTCGCCAAGGGCCTCGCCCGCCACAGCAGCGACGAGCTGCAAACCGCAGCCGGCCGCCGCCGCGAGGACCTGCCCCCCGGCGCCCCCCACGTGGTGATCCACGCCAACGACCTAGTAGTTCTGCCAGGCTCCTAGAACAGCCGGCCGAGCTGGATCGGCGTCAGTCCTCGGTGGTCTCGCCCTGGGTGATCTCGGCCTGTGCCGGTGACATGCCGAGTTGCTCGCGAATCTCGGTCAACCGGGCCTTGGCCTCCTGGTTGCGGGCCGCGGCTTCGATCTCCAGCATCCGGCCCTCGGTGCTGGTCTCCTCCACCAGTTCGGACGCGCCCTTGGCTTTGGCGTAGCGGGCCTCGATCTTGTCCCGGACCTCGGCCAGGGTGGGGACGTCCTCGCCGACGGCCTCCGACAGGGTGCTCATGGCCTCGTTCATCTGCTCCTGCATGCGGGCCTGGTCGAGTTGCCCGAGCAGCTTCTGGCGCTCGCTGAGCTTCTCCTGGAGGCTGAGCGCGTTCTGGGAGACGGCCGCCTTGGCCTGGTCGGCGGCCTCGGAGGTCTGGAACAGCAGGCTCTTGAGGCTCTCGATCTCCTCCTCGAGGGTGATCAGCCGGCCCGCGAGCTGCTCGGCCGCATTCGTGTAGGACGCCGCCTTCTCGTCGTCACCGGACTGGGTGGCCTCCTCGGCCATCATTATCGCCTGGCGTGCGTTGCGGTTGACTCGCTCCAGCTCCGAGAGGGACCGGTTGAGGCGGATCTCGGTCTGCTTGTGGTTGGCGATCACGTTCGCGGCTTGGTCCTTGAGCCGCCGATGCTGCTCGCGGGCCTCGCCGATGGCCTGTTCAAGCTGGATCTTGGGGTCGGCGCTCTCCTCGAGCCGCCCCGCCAATCGGGCAGTCAAGTACTTCCAGCGGCGCTTTAGGAGCTTCCACATGGCTCAAACTCTAGTCCCGCGAGGTCCATAGCGCCTTTCGTAGGGGTTGGAGCAGGAGGTCGGCTTCGGGTATGCCGCTTCGGAAGGCCACCAGCGCGTAGACCAGAACCGCGGCCCCGCCCACCAGCGGCGCCGACAGGATGGACGGCCAGCCGTCCACCACCAGCTTGAGCGCGGCGGTCGCCGCGAAGGAGACCGCCGCGGCCGTTGCCGGGGCCCGCAACGCTGATCGCACCGCCTTGGGGAAGCCGAACCGGCGCGACAGCAGGGCGATTTCCGTCCATGCCGCCACCGCCGATCCCACCGCCAACCCGACCGCCCCCAGACGCACCACATCGTCGAGTGCCCGCTCGGCTGCGGGCAGCGCCCAGGCCAAGCCCAGGGCGTCGGCCGCGCCGACCAGGCCGTCGGAGCCCACCACGATCCGGTCCAGCGGGAACATCACGAGCGTGCCGACGGCGGCCGCCACCACCACCCGGACGGTGGCGATGCGAGCGGGCCCGGCGGTGTCGCCCCGGGCGTAGCAGGCGTTCTGGAGCACCCGGCTCACGCCGGTAGCGGGCAACCCCAGCGCGTAGGCCGCGATCACGAACCAGACCAGCACCGTGTCGGCCGACCCGAACACCCCGCCCTCGAACAGCAGGCTCACGATCAGGTCGCCCGCCGCGACGTAGACCGCGGCCGCCAGCAGCATCCAGAACGCCACCCGGTGCATGGCCGCCCGGGACCGGGCCGCCAGCGCAGCCGGGTCACCGGCCAGCCGCGACATCTCCGGCAGCTCGGCCGCGGCGACGCTCATGGCGAACAGGCTCACCGGCAGCATGTACAGGATCTGGGCCCGGTACAGGGCGGCCACCGCCCCGGTGGCCAGCAGCGAGGCCAGCATCAAGTCGACGTACGCCGACACCTGCACCACGCCCCGCCCCAGCACGGCCGGACCGAACCGGCGCCGGATCTCGCCCAGTCCTGCGTGGTCCCGCATCCAGCGCAGCCGCAGCCCCCGGGCCAGGCGCATGGTGAGCGGGAGCTGAACCAGCAGCTGGGCCAGACCGCCGCCGGCCACCCCCCAGGCCAGGGCACGGGCCACGCCGTCGAGGTCGAAGGCCAGGATCCAGGCCACCACCAGCGCCCCCACCTGGACCGCGTTCCACAGCACCGGCGCGGCGTACGACACAAAGAAGCGGCGGTGGCTGTTGAGCACGCCCAGGCACCACGCCGACAGCACCGCGAAGCCGGTGCCCAGCGCAGTTATCCGGACCAGCGACACCGCCAGCTCGAAGCGGTCGCCCTCGAGGCCGGGCGCCAGCACGAAGGTGATGGGCCGGGCCAACGTGACGATCAGCGCCACCGCCAACCCCACGACGGTCATCAGCGCGGCAGCCACCGCGCCGGCCACCCGGCCCGGATCCTCGGCGTCGCCGCCCTCATCGGCGGCCTCGTCGAGCAGGCGGCTGTAGACGGGCACGAAACTGGCGGACAGCACACCCTCGCCCAGCAGGTTCTGGAGCATGTTGGGGATGCGCATGGCCACCGCGAAGGCGTCGCCGGCCGCCGTGTTGCCCAGCAGCCGGGAGGCGACGGTCTCGCGGCCCAAGCCGGCCAGGCGGCTGGCGCCGATCCCAAGCGCCACCAGCAGCGGACCCGACGCCCGCCGCGGCCGTTTCGGCTCAGTCACGTGATCAGTCGCTGCTCGCAGGGTCCTTCATGTGGGGGGCGAGGCTAGCCGCGCTGCCCTATAGCCTGAGACGATGAGCAGCGCAGCAACCACCGTCAGACCGTCAGCCGCGCCCGCAGAGACCGCCGACCCGCCCGCCAACGACCCGGCCGCCGAGCCCGCCACCGCGACGCCGGTCGCCGAGCTGGCCGCCCGGGCCAAGGCCGCCTCCAGGCTGATGGCAGCCGCGTCGACCGCGGCCAAGGACGCCGCGCTCGCCGCGGCCGCCGACGCGCTGGTGGCCCGCACCGACGAGATCTGCGCGGCCAACGCCGTCGACGTCGCCCGGGCCGAGGCCGACGGCACCCCGGCGGCCCTCGTCGACCGCCTCCGCCTGTCACCGGCCCGCATCGAGGCCATGGCCGACGGCCTGCGGCAGATCGCGGCCCGCCGCGACCCCATCGGCGAGGTGGCCGACGGCTGGGTCCGCCCCAACGGCCTGCGCATCGAGCGGGTCCGGGTCCCCCTCGGCGTGGTGGCCATCATCTATGAGAGCCGCCCCAACGTCACCTCCGACGCAGCCGGCCTGTGCCTCAAGTCGGGCAACGCCGCCTTCCTGCGAGGTTCGTCGTCAGCGATCACCTCGAACCTGGCCATCGCGGCCGCCATCCGCGACGCAATCGACTCAGCCGGCCTGCCCGCCGACGCCCTCATCCTGGTCGAGGACACGTCGCGGGCCGCCGCGGTGGAGTTCATGCAGCAGAACGACTACATCGACTGCCTGATCCCGCGGGGCGGGCCGTCGCTCATCGCGTCCATCCTCGAGCACGCCACCGTGCCCGTGGTGATCGACGGCGCCGGCAACTGCCACGCCTACGTCGACGCCACCGCCGACCTCGACACCGCCCTCAACATCGTCGTCAACGGCAAGACGCAGCGGCCGGGAGTGTGCAACGCCCTGGAGTCGCTGGTGGTCCACTCGGCGGTCGCGGACGAGTTCCTGCAGAGGGCCGCAGCCGCCCTGGACGGCGTCGAGCTGATCGGCGACGAGCGGGCCCGCCGGGCGGTCCCGTCGATGGGGCAGGCCACCGCGGCCGACCACGCCACCGAGTTCCTCGACCTCAAGTTGTCGGTGAGAGTTGTGGACACCCTCGACGAGGCCATCGCCCACGTGAACGACAACGGGTCGGGCCACTCCGAGACCATCATCACCTCCGACATCGCGGCCGCCGACCGGTTCACCACCGAGGTCGACGCGGCCGCCGTGCTGGTCAACGCGTCCACCCGGTTCGTGGACGGCGAGGAGTTCGGCTTCGGCGCCGAGATCGGGATCAGCACCCAGAAGCTCCACGCCCGGGGTCCGATGGGTCTCGACCAGTTGACCACCCTCAAGTTCGTCGTGCGCGGCGAAGGCCACATCCGCTAGCGGCCCAACGGGGACTGATCGCAAGTGTCGCACCGCTTCACCGATGTCGACGCGGTCCGTGAGGGCCTCTCCAAGGTCGACTACCTCTGCGACTCCGGCCTGGCCGGAGTGGTCTACCTGGCCGACCGCCTCGACAAGCCCGTGCTGGTGGAGGGCCCGGCCGGCACCGGCAAGACCCAGCTGGCCAAGAGCGTGGCCGAGATCACCGGCAGCCGGCTCATCCGCCTGCAGTGCTACGAGGGCCTCGACGAGGCCCGGGCGCTCTACGAGTGGAACTACAAGAAGCAGCTACTGCGCATCCAGACCGAGCGCGAGGCCGACGTGGAATGGGACAACATCTCCACCGACATCTTCTCCGACGAGTTCCTGCTGACCCGGCCGCTGCTGGAGGCCATCAGGGCCACCGACCCGATCGTGCTGCTGATCGACGAGGTCGACCGGGTCGAGGTGGAGACCGAGGCCCTGCTGCTGGAGATCCTCAGCGAGTACCAGGTGTCGATCCCGGAGCTGGGCACCATGGAGGCGGTGCAGGTGCCGCTGGTGTTCCTCACCTCCAACAACACCCGCGAGCTGAGCGAGGCCCTCAAGCGGCGCTGCCTTTACCTGCACATCGACTACCCGTCGATGGAGCGCGAGAAGGAGATCGTGCTGGCCAAGGTCCCCGACATAACCGAGAACCTGGCCGACCAGGTGGCCCGGGTGGTCCGCTCGATCCGGCGGCTGGAGCTCAAGAAGCCGCCGTCGGTGTCGGAGACCCTCGACTGGGCCCGCACGCTGGTCCTGCTGGGCGTGCAGCACATCGACGCCGACGTGGCCGCCGAGACAGTGAACATCCTGCTGAAGTACCAGAGCGACATCGCCAAGGCGAACAAGGAACTGGCGACCGTCGAGGGCATCGAGCCCTAGAGGCCGTGACGGCCTACGAGACTGACCTCCCCACGCTCCCGGTCGAGGCGGGGGATCCCCTCCTGGACCTTCTCAACGGCTTCATCGCCGAGCTGCGGGCTGTCGGCATTCCCGCCAGCCTCACCGAGAACCTCGACGCCATGGAGGCCGTGAAGCACGTCCCCATCACCGATCGCGAGACCTTCAAGTACGCCCTGGCGGCCACGCTGGTGAAGAACCAGGCTCACTGGAAGGCCTTCGAGACCGTCTTCGAGGTGTACTTCTCCCTGCGGGGCGCCCAGTACGAGATCGCCGCCGATGATCTCGACGAGGCCGACGAGGCCGACGGCGAGATCCGGGCCGAGGGCGACCGGGGCTCCGGCGGCGACATGCTCAGCCCCGAGGAGCTGGCCGAGATGCTCTACCGGGCGCTGATGCGGGGCGACTCAGAGATGCTCCGCGCCGCGGCCCGCGAGGCGGTGCGCCGCTACGCGGGGATGGAGCCGGGCCGTCCCGTCGGAGGCACCTACTACCTGTACCGCACCCTGCGGAACCTCGACCTGGAAGGCGTGCTGGAGCGTCTAATGGACGCGGAACAGCACACGGAGGGCGACGTCGACGACTTCGACCTGCGTTTACGGCGCGACGAGTTCGAGTTGCGCATCGCCGAGCTCAAGCGTCAGATCGAGGCCGAGATCCGGCGGCGGCTGGTGGCCGACCGGGGCGTCGAGGCCATGGCCAAGACCCTGCGCAAGCCGCTGCCGTCCGACATCGACTTCATGCACGCCTCCCGCGAGGAGATGGCCAGCCTCCGCAAGGCCATCTACCCGCTGACCCGCAAGCTGGCCGCCCGGCTGGTCCGCAAGCGTCGCCACGGGCGGTCCGGGCCGCTCGACTTCCGCTCCACGGTCCGGCACTCGCTGTCGTACGGGGGCGTGCCGGTGGAGCCGAAGTTCCGCCACCCCCGCCCTCACAAGCCCGACATCATGGTGGTGGCCGACGTGTCGGGGTCGGTGGCCGCGTTCGCCCGGTTCACGCTGCACCTGGTGTACGCCATCTCCAGCCAGTTCTCGAAGGTGCGGTCGTTCGTCTTCATCGACGGGCTCGACGAGGTGACCCAGTACTTCGAGGGCACCGACGACATCGCGGAGGCGGTCCACCGGGTGAACACCGAGGCCGACGTGGTCTGGGTGGACGGTCACTCCGACTACGGCCACGCCCTCGGCGTGTTCTGGGACAGCTACGCCAACGACGTCGGTCCCCGGACCACCGTGCTGATCCTCGGCGACGCCCGCAACAACTACCACGCCCCCGAGAGCTGGATCGTCAAGGCCCTCCAGGAGAAGGCCCGCCACCTGTACTGGCTGAACCCGGAGCCTCGCAGCTACTGGGACACCGGCGACTCGATAGTGGGGGAGTACGCCCCCCACTGCGACGGCGTGTTCGAGGTCCGCAACCTGCGCCAGCTGGAAGCCTTCGTCGACCGCCTGGCCTGAGCCGCCTGGCCGGCCGTGGCCTGAGGCGCTAGCGGCGCTCCGAGAGCATCTCGGCCACCTGGAAGGCGAGATCCACTGACTGGCGGCCGTTGAGGCGGGGGTCGCACAGCGTCTCGAAGGCTCGCTCCAGGTCGGCGTCGAGGATCTTGTCGGAACCGCCGACGCATTCGGTGACCGCGTCGCCGGTCAACTCGACGTGCACGCCGCCGGGCCAGGTCCCGCAGGCGGTGTGGGCCGCGAAGAAGCCGCTGATCTCGGCCAGCACGTCGTCGAAGTTGCGGGTCTTGCGCCCCGAGGTCGACGTGTAGGTGTTGCCGTGCATCGGATCGCACGCCCACGCCACCGGATGCCCCGAGTCGCGCACGGCCTGCAGCAGCGGCGGCAGCAGCGTCTCGATTCGGTCCGCACCCATCCTGGTGATGAAGGTCAGCCGCCCGGGAATGCGCCGGGGGTTGAGCACCTCGCACAGGGTGAGCACCTCATCAGGGGTGGCGGTGGGCCCGATCTTGCAGCCGAGCGGGTTGTGCACGCCCCGCAGGAACTCCACGTGGGCGCCGTCGAGCTGCCGGGTGCGCTCGCCGATCCACAGCATGTGGGCCGAGCAGTCGTAGGTGGCCCCGGTGAGGGAGTCCACCCTCGTCAGGGCCTCCTCGTAGTCCAGCAGCAGGGCCTCGTGGCTGGTGTAGAACTCCACCTCGTGCAGCTGCGGGGTGTTGTCGGCGGTCACCCCGCACGCGGTCATGAACCGCAGGGCCCGGTCGATCTCGTCGGCCATCTGCGAGTACCGCCGTCCGGCCGGTGAGGTGGCCACGAACTCGCGGTTCCAGCTCGACACCTGCGACAGGTCGGCGTAACCGCCGCGGGTGAACGCTCGCAGCAGGTTGAGGGTGGACGCGGCCCGGTGGTACGCGGTGAGAAGGCGGTGAGGGTCGGGCAGCCGCTCGGCCTCGCTGAAGCCGATGTCGTTGACCATGTGGCCCAGGAACGAGGTGAGTTCGATCTCGCCCACCGTCTCGGTCGGGCTGGACCGGGGCTTGGCGAACTGTCCCGCGATGCGGCCCACCTTCACCAGCGGCACGCCGCCGGAGTAGGTCAGCACGATGGCCATCTGGAGGATGACCCGCAGCTTGTCGCGGATCGAGTCGGCGGAAGAGTCGAAGGACTCCGCGCAGTCGCCTGCCTGCAGCAGGAAGGCCTCGCCGTCGGCCACCCGGCCCAGCAGCCTGGTCAGAGCCCGGGCCTCGCCGGCGAACACCAGCGGGGGCAGGTCGCGCAGCGCTTTGGTGGCCTGCTCGACTTCGGCCGGGTCGGGCCAAGCCGGCTGGTGGCGCGCCGGCTTGGCCCTCCAGGACGAGGGCGACCAGTCGCTTCCGCCGGCGAACAGGGTGGGATCTCCGGCGGACATGGCGTTATGCCGCGTCGACCGTCTCGGCCAGACTCAGCTCCTCGGCATGCTCGCGCACGGCATTGATGGCGCGCTTCACCAGGCGGCGGGCCGCCTCGGCGGTGACGCCCAGCTCCTCACCGACCTCGCGGTAGGAGCGCTTGATGCCGTCGGAGAGCCCGAAACGCTGCTCGACCGCGTACTTGGCCCGGGGCTCGAGGATGTCGAGCAGGCCGGTCACCATCTCCTCCTCGGCCTTGGCCATCACCTCGAGCTCGGGCCCGGGGTTGGCGTCGGGGAGCAGGTCGATCAGCTCGTTGCTGTCGTCGTCGCCGATGGTGCGGTCGAGGGAGGTGGGGGTGGTCAGCCGGTGCAGCCGGGCATGGTCGTCGTCCAGCTCGTCGCCGTCGCCGGACACCTGCCGCAGCGCGGCGCGCAACGACGCGGACCGGTCGCCGGGCAGGCGCACCAGGCTTGCCTTCTGGTCGAGGGCCCGCCCGATGGACTGGCGGATCCAGAAGGTCGCGTAGGTCGAGAACTTGAAGCCCTTGCGCCAGTCGAACTTGTCGACGGCGTGCTCGAGTCCGAGGTTCCCCTCCTGGATGAGGTCGAGCAGTTCCATGCCCGGGGGGAGGGGATAGCGGCGGGCGACGCTCACCACGAGGCGCAGGTTGGCCCGGATGAAGCGGTCCTTGGCCGCGGCGGCCTCGCGGATCGCCCTGTCGATCTCGCGGCCGGTCTCGCCCTCCTCCTTGCGGAGACTGGCTTCGACGCCGCGCTCGATGGCCTGCGAGAGCTCGCGCTCCTCTTGGGCGTTGAGCAGCGCGACGGCACCGATTTCGTTGAGATACTGTCCTACTGAGTCGCTCATGTCTGATTCACCTGACCGGCCCCGCTCGCGTCGGCAGGGCGGCCTTCTCGCTTTCTTTGTGGGGAGGATTTGGTGCCGGGCGCACACCCTCCGAGCGCGCTACTCCAGCCCAGACGAACCAGAATACAGTACGCGTTTGTTCCCGGCAAGTCAAGGTGGGCGCGCCCAACCGGTGTGACATTTGTCACGGGCCGCGGCGCGACCGATCCCGCACGATCCTACACTTCGGCGGTGCCGGATCGAAACTCCCCCCGCATCGGCGTGTTGGGCGGGACCTTCGATCCGCCCCACTTCGGGCATCTCGCGGTCGCTCTGGAGGTGCAGCACCGCCTGAGGCTGTCGGTCGTCCTGCTGGTCGTGGCCAACGACCCGTGGCAGAAGTCGGCCCTCCATCCGGTGACGCCGGCGCCCTTGCGGCTGGAGATGGTGCGGGCCGCGGTCAGCGACCTCGAAGGGGTCGAGGCCAGCTCTCTGGAGATAGACCGCGGCGGCGAGAGCTACATGGCCGACACCCTCGCCGAACTGGCCTCACTGCACCCGGGCGCCGAGCTGATGCTGGTGGTCGGCTCCGACATAGCCCAGAGCCTTGACACCTGGAAGCGGCCCGCCGAGCTGAGGGAACTGGCCACCACCGTCGTGGTGGACCGGGCGGGACGCTCCGGCGGGAGGCCACCGCCCGGCTGGCCCGCTCAGGTGGTGGAGGGGCCTGCGCTCGACATCTCGTCCTGCGACATCCGGGCCCGCTTTGCCGACGGCCGGCCGGTCGAGGCGCTCGTGCCCCGAGCCGTCGCCGACGTGGTGAGATCCAGGGGCCTGTACGGGTGCGGCCGCTGAAGTTGGCGCGGGGCCGCCGCCAGCCCGCCCCCCGCGCCCACTTCTTTTGGAGGTTCGTATTCCCCGCGGTAGTGGTGGCCGCGGGGCTAGTGGTCCTACTCCTGGCCCGGGAGGGCGGCCGGGCCGTTCTCGACACGAGGTTCGAGACGGTCCACGAGGAGATCGTCCTGCAGCCCGACGAGCCGGGGTATCTGGAGCTGGTGGGGGTCACGCCGACGCTGCTGTCGCTCCACACCGACCACGGCGAGCTGGCCGGTGTGGCCTTCATGGCCAGCACCGGCATCGACGCGGGGGGCGGCATCGTGCTGCTGCCTGCCGATCTGCTGGTCACCCCCGAGGTCGGGGCCGCCGAGCAGGGCGAGCTCATCTCCGAGGTGTACGCCCGGGGAGGCGCCGAGGCCGTCGAGGTGGTCGCCGAGGAGCTCTTCGGGATCGGGTTCGACGACGTGGAGGAGATCACCACCGAGTCGCTGGCCGACAGCATCGGTCCGGCCGAGCCTCTGCCCTACCTGCTGGTGGACGACCTCTCGGAGGCGGATTCGGGGGGCGCCCAGCGGGTGGTGTACGAGGCCGGCACCTACGAGTTCTCCGCCACCGATGCGGCCATGGTGTACGCCTTCAGGAACGCGGACGAGGCCGATGTCAACCGGCTGGAGCGTCAGCGCATCCTTTGGGAGTCGTGGCTCGGGGTCATCGGGCGCTCCACCGACGCGGCCGCGGCTGCCCCGCCGGCGTCGTCGCCCCTGTCGCCGTTCCTGCGGGTCCTCGGCTCCGGCACCGCGGTGGTGGAGGTTCCGCCCCTGCAGTCCCTTCTGGTCGACCCGGCCTCGCCGCCCCGCTACACCCTCGGCGCTGACGGCCGGTCCTGGCTGCGTGACCGGGCCCTGGAGCTGGTGCCCTGGCCCCGCCAGCCGGAGTCCTTCCAGCGGCCCCGGGTCCAGCTGCTCGACGGCACGGGCGATCCGTCCATCCGCGACGCCCTGGTCGACGACGTGATCGCGGCCGGCGGGGTCATCACCGTCATCGGCAACGCCGCCGAGTTTGGCGTTGAGACCACCCACTTCGCCTACCATCGCGCCGATCTCGTGAACGACCCCTTCACCAACACCATCGCCATCGTGCTCGGCGTCGACATGGCCCTCATCGAGTTGGGCGAGGACACCCCTGATGTGGTTGACATAACCGTGACTGTCGGACGGGACCAGGCGGCCCGGTGACATCAGGCGCCAACGCGGCCGGACTGGCGGGCTCCGCAGACCCTGCCGGGCGACCGCCCGCGATCACCGATGGTGCCTACGCACGGCGCTGGGCGATGGCCGCCGCCGCGGCCGCCGACGAGCGCAAGGGCGTCGACACCGTGGTCATCGACGTCGGCGATGTGCTGGTGGTGACCGACCTGTTCGTGATCACCCACGGCAACAACGCCCGCCAGGTGAGAGCCATCACCGAGGGCGTCGAGGAGAGCCTGAAGGCGGCGGGCGGGCCGCCGCCGCTTCGCATCGAGGGCGCCGACGACCGCCAGTGGGTGCTCCTCGACTACGGGCCCTTCGTGGTGCACGTCTTCGACGCAGAGCGGCGAGACCTGTACCAGCTTGAGCGGCTCTGGGGCGATTGCCCGCTGCTCGACTGGCGGGCCGCTGGCTAGCGGCGGAGCCGCACCGGGGTGGACACCTCGGCGAAGAAGTCGTTGCCCTTGTCGTCGATCACGATGAAGGCCGGGAAGTCCTCCACCTCGATGCGCCACACCGCCTCCATGCCCAACTCGGGATAGTCGAGCACCTCCACCTTGCGGATCGAGTCCTGGGCCAGCCGGGCCGCGGGTCCGCCGATGGATCCCAGGTAGAAGCCGCCGTGGCGGGCGCACGCCTCGGTCACCTCCGATGAGCGGTTGCCCTTGGCCAGCATCACCATCGACCCTCCGGCCGCCTGGAACTGGTCGACGTAGGAGTCCATGCGGCCCGCGGTGGTGGGCCCGAAGGCCCCCGAGGCGTAGCCCCGGGGGGTCTTGGCCGGTCCCGCGTAGTACACCGGGTGGTCCCGCAGGTACGCCGGCATTTGCTCACCCGCGTCGAGGCGCTTCTTGATCCGGGCGTGGGCTATGTCGCGGCCCACTACCAGCGTGCCGGTCAGGGCCAGGCGAGTCTTGACCGGGTAGTGGGTGAGGCGGGCCAGGATCTCACCCATGGGCCGGTCGAGGTCGACGGCCACCACCTCGCTGGAGAGCTCGTCGTCGGCGGCCTCGGGCAGGAAGCGGGCCGGGTCGGTCTCCAGGCGCTCCAGGAACAGCCCCTCGGAGGTGATCTTGGCCCGGGCCTGGCGGTCGGCCGAGCAGCTGACCGCGATCCCGACCGGGTTAGACGCCCCGTGGCGGGGGAGGCGCACCACCCGCACGTCGTGGCAGAAGTACTTGCCGCCGAACTGGGCGCCGATGCCGAAGGCCTGGGTGAGCTCCAGGATCCGCTTCTCCCATTCGAGGTCCCGGAAGCCGTGGCCTGTGTCGGCATCGCCGGAGGTGGGCAGGGAGTCGAGGTACTTGGCCGAGGCGAGCTTGGCCACCTTCAGGTTGTATTCCGCCGACGTGCCGCCCACCACCAGGGCGAGGTGGTAGGGCGGGCAGGCCGCGGTGCCGAGCAGCCGCAGCGTCTCGTCGCAGAAGTCGATCAGCGACTGCTCGTTGAGCAGGGCCTTGGTCTTCTGGTACAGGAACGACTTGTTGGCCGAGCCGCCGCCCTTGGCCATGTAGAACAGCTCGTAGACATCGCCGGGCTTGGAATGAATCTCGATCTGGGCGGGCAGGTTGTTCTGGGTGTTCACCTCAGTGAACATGTCGAGCGGGGCGAGCTGCGAGTAGCGCAGGTTGGATGTGAGGTAGGTGTCGTACACGCCCCGGGAGATGGCTTCGGCGTCGTCGCCGAAGGTGAGCACCTGCTCGCCCTTGCGGCCCATGATCACCGCGGTGCCGGTGTCCTGGCACATGGGCAGGATCCCGCCCGCGGCGATGTTGGCGTTCTGCAGCAGCTCGGTGGCCACGAAGCGGTCGTTGTCCGAGGCCTCGGGGTCCTCGAGGATGTTGCGGAGCTGCTGGAGGTGGTCGGATCGCAGGTAGTGGTTGATGTCGTGCATGGCCACCGACGTGAGCAGCGTCAGCGCCTCCGGCTCGACCTTCAGGAACCTTCGGCCTGCGGCCTCGATGGTGGAGACGCCCTCGGTCGACACCAGGCGGTAGTCGGTGGTGTCGGGGCCCAGCGGCAGCAGGTCCGAGTAGGCGAAAGCGTTCAGGTCGGACGAATCGGCCATAACGCCGGTCCCAGCCGGAGCCCTTTCAGGGCCTCGCGGGCGTTCCGGGGAACGCCACCGGATCCTGGCCGTCTCCGATCACCGGGCGCTGCCAGTGCGTGTAGTCGGAGACGGTGTCGGCCACGTCTCTCCACTCCGCAGGATTCCAGCCCTCGGCGGCCGCGCTGACCGCGCCGTTCTGCAGCACGAAGGCGAACGCAGGCAGGGTGTCGAGCCCTAGCGCGGCCGGCACCCGGCGGTCGGGGTCGGCGAAAGTGAGGATCTCCTGGGCGTACGGTCCGAGGAAGCGCCGGGCGTCGTCGGGGCCGCAGGCCACCACCCAGCAGGTCCGGCATCCGGCCTCGGCGTAGGTGACCAGGATCCGCCTTGCGGTGTGCAGGATCCAGGCGCTCTCGTTGGTGTAGGGGTCGAGCAGCACCGGCAGCAGCGGGAACGTTGTGAGCCAGGAGGACAGCGGCCTGGCCTTGCCTCCGAGCGGATCCAGTTCAAGATCGAGCGAGACGGCGGTCACGAGGCCAACGCTAGCGGTTGTGTCCTTCCGGTCGGCGGGTCTCTTGCCGGCTCGGCTGTTCCGGCCGGCGGGTCCTGTCGCCACCCACCGGCCTGGCGGGTCGCGTCCGGTGCGGCCTGGTGGCTGTTGCGTACGATCGGGGGGTGCATCCGATCGAGCGGCTGCGGTATGTGGCCCGGGCTGGCGCGGTGCCGGTGGGGCCTCTGGTGCGGGAGGCGGCCGCCGCGCTGTCGTCGTTCGCCGACGACCCCAAGGGCCTGCTCACGTCGTGCCGCCGGCTGCTGGACCGCCGCCGCGACTGCGGGCCTCTGGTGTGGTTGGCGGCCCGGATGCTCTCGGCCATGGACCCCCGCGCCGAGGCGGCCAGGGTGGTATCGGAGTTGGACGCCGACCCCACCGGACGGGTGCTGGAGCGCGGGCTGGACACCCTGGCGACCGGGTCGAGCGTTCTCACGGTGGGGGAGTTGGGCGCATTCGCCGCAGCACTACAGGACCGGCCCGACGTGCGGTGGATGGAGGCCGACGATCCCGAGGCTGGCGCCGGGGCCGATCTGGTCCTCATGGCCAGTGACTGCGCGGGCCCGTCGCATGCGCTGGTGGCGACCGAAGCGGTGGCGGCTGCCGAGACGGCCCGCGACCGAGGCACGCCGGTGTGGCTGGTGACGGGGGCGGGCCGGATCCTGCCGGAACCGATGTGGGACCTGCTAAGCGCCCGTCATCGCTTCGAAGACCCGTCCATGCACGGTCTGGCCGTGTTGGACCTGCACCGCTTCGTCACCCGGGTAGCGACCCCGTCGGGCCTGCGAACCCCCGCCGAGGCAGTCCGGTCGTCCGACTGCCCCATCGTCCCCGAACTCTTCACCCCATGACCGGCCACGACCGCGGCAGCACCGGCCGCAACTGGTTGCTCCCATGACGGGGCTGGACCGGTTCGAGGGGCGGCCGGGGGCCCGGGACGGGTACTGGCCCTCGGCGTGGCCGGCAGAGTGCGGCGGCAACCGGCGTCAGAAGGCGGCTGTCGGACGCCTTGATGCCGCGGCGGGCACCGCGTCGGTGGCTAGCCGGCGCAACGGGCGCTGGAACGTGATGTTCGTGGAGCGCGAGCTGGACCAGTGGTACCTGGGCGGGACCATGCCCGTCTTCAGCGGACCCGAGCCGTACGGCTGGGTCGAGCGCCTGGACCTGAGCACGGGCGGCGCCGACCCCGAAGCCCTGGAGCCGGTGGCCCAGTCGGCGCCGTTGCCATGCGGCAGCCACGTGTGGTGCGGGTCGATCCTGGCCCACGCCAACGGCGCGGTCTACAGCGTCAATGGCTCGTACCTGCACAAGCTCGACCCCGACGACCTGTCGGTGCTGGCCGAGCGGCGGCTGCCCGCCGACCGCTCCCACAACGGGATGCTGGCCCTGCGTGACGGCACCATCGTCACCAAGGACCTGCGGCTCGAAGGTCAGGGCGGCACCACTCTCACCCGCCTGGAGCCCGACTCCCTGGAACTGGTGGGGGAGCCGATGGTGCTGCCCGAGGGCTCGATGGGCCGGATCGCCGCCGATGTCGTCGATGTCGACGGGACCGCCATCGAGCTGGTCTACGTCACTGGCACCGAGCACCTGTGGCGACTGGTCGTGGGCGAGCCCGGCGGCGAGGGCGCCGGAGGGTGCGGTCTGGAGATCGACCCGAGCTGGCGGCCCCGCTACCGGGCCAACAGGGGCCGCTACGGCCTGTCCTGGGACTCGTGCCTGTCCGGCGGGGACTGCTGGATAATGGACTGCGGCGACATCGAGTCGGTCCGGGCCATACACACCGCCATGCCCAACGGGCGCTTCGACGAGCCGCCCGGCAACCGGCTGTCGTGGCGCCGCCCCGCGCCCTGGCCGGGAGCCCAGCGGCTGCTGCGGTTCAGCCTCCACGACGACGGCGACTGGGCCGAGATCGAACCCTTCGGAACTCCCGGCGGCGGCATTATCGCCCCGCCGGTGCATGTCCCAGAGGTCGGGCCGGGCGCCAGCATGGCCGTCGCCTGGGACTCGGTGAACGGGGGCCTCGCAGGGGTGGAGGTCCCGTCGGGTGCAGCGTCGGGCGAGATGCGGGTGGCCTGGCACCTCGACGTGCGCCCGTCGATGCAGCCGGTGGTCTACCCCGACTCAGGCGAGTTGGTCATCAACGACTTCAGGCCCGGAGACGACGGCGGGCCGCCCTCCGACGACCTAGTGGTGGTCGACATCGCCACCGGGAGCCTCATCGACCGGGTGGCCACCGGCTCGCGGGTAGCCAACGGCATGTTCCTGAGCGCAGCCGGCGGTCGCCGGGTTCTCTACGCCAGCACCACCGCCGTGGCCCTAGCCGCCTGGTCCTGAGCGGTTAGGCGGGGCCGACCAGGGCTCGGACCAGGTCGTCGAAGGCAGCGTCGGCGATGGCGGTCATCTCGTCGTCGGTCTGGTCCTGGATGGGGTGGCGGGTGAGCACGGCGGCCGCGTCGAATCCCAGGGACTCGGACTGGGCGGCCACGGCAGAGGCGAAGTGCACGGTCGACACGAAGACGCCTGGGACGCCGCGGCGCTCGAGGTCGCTGACGTCGTGCACACTGCACGACACGCAGGAGCCTCAATCGGCTAGCGCCTCGATCACTGCGTCGCAGGTGGTTGCGATCTCGTGGCGCAGATCCACCGGCGCCGGCTTGCTGAAGGCTGGCTTGGCGTAGCGGTTCACGGTCGCGCCGAGTCCGGTGAGCCGCTCCGAGACGCGGTCGAGGAACACGTTGCCCCGGGGCTTGGATATGTCGAGCAGGCCGACGGTGAGGCCGGCCAGCGACTCGGGCCTCCTGGCCCGCTCCCGCGTCGCCGGTGCCGTCTCAGAGGTGGGATCGAGAACCGTCGTCATCTTGCAGCCTCCTTGGGGTGATGAGAGTAGTCGCAGGCGGGTCTCACGGCGTGATCTCGCGGGTGACCGCGTCGCTTCCTCTCGGACCGTTGGCCCAGCCTCCGACAATGGCCGAGAACAGTCCGGCCGGTCCGCCGGCGTGGGCTACCAGCAGCCCGCCGGGGCGGAACTTGGGGACCTTCCGGCCGGCCGCGGCCGGGGGCAGGCCCGCGGCGACGCCCCTGACACCGGCGAGAAGCTCATCCGCGTCGCACAGCAGCTCCGCGGAGAGTTCGTCCATGAACCGGTCCCGGCTCCAGCCCGCGTCGGCGTAGCGGGCCATGTGGTCGGGCGACAGCACCAGCATGGCGTCCATGCCCAGCATCATCCGGGGCGACACCGTGGCCTGCAGCGCCTGAGCCAGGTGCCTGGTAAGCGACTCGGGGCTGCGGGACTTCTCATCGGCGAATATCCGGGGCGACTCTCCCGCGAACACGGTGACCGTGGACTGGTCCGCCCGCCAGCCGCGGCTCTCGGCCAGCGATGTCCACGGCGAGCCGGCCTCGTCCTCGGCGAAGCAGAACCCCACCTTGGCCGGTGAGCCGAATGTGGCCCGGTCAACGCCGCCGGGACGGCCGCCGCCCACGTTGCGCACCACCAGCTGGAGGGCCCGGCCGATGGTCGAGTTGGCCCGGTTGCCCTGACCCAGTGCGTTGATCCCGCTGTTCATGCCGATGCGCCCGGCTACCGGCCCGTTCACCACCAGCACCGGCCCGACGCTCATGGTGGTGGCCAGCACGCCGTGCATGTTGAACTCGTCGGTGCAGGCCGCCTCCACAGCGGCGATCACCACCGGCAGGTGCTCGGGCGCGCATCCGGCCAGCACTGCGTTGACGGCCACCTTCTCGACGCTGCAATCCACCAGCGCCGGCGGCACCGCGGCCACGATCTCGGACGGGTCCCGGGTCGTGCCCTCCAGCAACCGCAGCACTCTCGCCTCGACGGGGGGCACCACCGGCAGGCCGTCGGACCAGCCCCGGTCCCACATCGCCTCCCATTCGTCCTCCAGCGAGGCCGTCTCCACCCGGCGGCTGCTCAGACCCGAAGCCGAGAACCGCACCGCCAGCTCCTCAGCGTGGGCGGGGTCCACGCTGAGGGACCCGCAGCCCGGCCGCCAGCCGGGGAGGCCCTCACCCAGTCCGGCCAGGCCCGTGAACTGCTCCCACTCGGACCGCGACCAGCCGACGGTGCGCCGGTACTCCGAACCTTCGACCACTCGCAGAAGCGTCGGGACCACCTCGATGCCGTGATGCCAGGAAATGGCCAGGTCGTCGTCGTGGTGCACCCAGTCGGCCTCGGCCGGGAAGTGCGGGTCGTCCTGGGTGATCACGGTCAGGCCGGCCCGCTCGTGGAGGTCGCTGAGCACGGGCGCCACCAGCTCGCAGGTCGGGCAGACGCGCTTGACCACCGCCACCAGCCCGTCGGGCAGCGGCGGCGGAGGGAGGTCCGAACTCATCATGCGATTGTGCCACTGTTATCCTCGCGATGCGATGGGGAGAAGCAGCGGCGGGAGCGGCGCTCTGGACGGGCGCGAGTTCCGCCGTGTGCTGGGCCACTACCCGACCGGCGTCGCCGTGGTTTCCGCGGCCTGCCCTCACGGCCCCGAGGGGCTGACCATCGGGTCATTCGCCAGCGTGTCGCTGGATCCGCCGCTGGTGTCGTTCTGTGCCGGGCACGAATCGGACTCCTGGCAGAGGATGCGCGACGTGGGCAGCTTCTGCGTGAACGTGCTCGGCGATGACCAGGCCGACGTGTCCACCACGTTCGCCGGCAAGGCCGACGACCGCTTCGAGGGCATCAGCACCAGGGTGGAGGCCACCGGCGCCCCGGTCATCGAGGGATGCCTGGCCTGGATCGACTGCCGGGTGGAGGCCGTCCACACCGCCGGCGACCACGACATCGTGGTGGGCCGGGTCGTCGCTCTCGGCACGGCCCCCGGCGACATCGAATCGGCGCCCGGGCCGCTGATCTTCCTGAAGGGCGGCTACCGCCGAGTGTCGGGGCTCTAGATGGCGGTCTATGCGCTGGGGGACCTGGAGCCGAGAATCGATCCGACCGCCTACGTGCATCCGCTGGCGGTCGTGATCGGGAACGTCGAACTCGGGCCGGAGGCGTCGGTGTGGCCCTACGCGGTGCTGCGGGGCGATGACGGCGCGATCCGTATCGGCGCCCGCAGCAACGTGCAGGACAATGCGGTGATCCACTGCACCCCCGACCACCCGACGATCATCGGCGAGGGCGTCACGATCGGCCACCAGGCCCACCTGGAGGGCTGCACCGTGCACGACGACTCGCTCATCGGCGTAGGGGCGGTAGTGATTCACGACGCCCGGATCGGCCCTCACGCCCTGGTGGGCGCCAATGCAACCGTGACCAGTGGGACGGTGGTGCCGCCTCGTGCCATGGCGCTGGGAACGCCGGCCCGCATCCGCGAGAACGCCCTCGAGCCCGGCCACAACCAGCAGAACGCCGGCGTCTACGCCCAACGCGGTCATCACTATCGCGCCGAGCAGCGCCGCATCGACTGATCTTCGGCCCGGCCGCGGCACTCGGCGCGGATCGCGCATCGAATGCTTGTCGCTCCCGCGATAGATTGAGGTGCAGGCACGAGCGGATCGGGAGACCCCCATGACGACAGCGGACATCGGCGTCGATCTCAGCCGCTACCAGCTCGGCTGGAGCGACGAGGAGGACTACGTCTTCAAGCCCAAGAAGGGCCTCAACAACGACATCATCACCGAGATGTCGTGGCTCAAGGGCGAGCCCCAGTGGATGCTCGACTTCAGGCTGAAGTCGCACCGCCGGTTCGAGCGCCGACCCCGCCCGACCTGGGGCGGCGACACCACCGGCATCAACTTCGACGACATCTACTACTACATCAAGCCCACCGACACGCTGGCCAACGACTGGGACATGGTCCCCGAGTCGATCAAGAACACCTACGAGCGCCTGGGCATCCCCGAGGCCGAGCGCAAGTACCTGGCCGGCGTGACCGCCCAGTACGAGAGCGAGGTGGTGTACCACCGCAACCGCGAGGACCTCGAGGCCCAGGGGGTGCTGTTCTGCGATATGGACACCGCCCTGCGGGAGTACCCGCAACTGCTCAAGCGGTACTTCGGCACGGTGATCCCGCCCAACGACAACAAGTTCGCCGCGCTGAACTCGGCGGTGTGGTCGGGCGGGTCGTTCATCTACGTGCCGCCCGGGGTGGAGGTGGAGGCGCCGCTTCAGGCCTACTTCCGCATCAACGCCGAGAACATGGGCCAGTTCGAGCGCACCCTGATCATCGCCGACGAGGGCTCCAAGGTCCACTACATCGAGGGTTGCTCCGCGCCCACCTACTCCACCGACTCGCTGCATTCTGCAGTGGTGGAGATCATCGTGGGGCGGTCTGCCCGGGTCACCTACACCACCATCCAGAACTGGTCCGACAACGTCTACAACCTGGTCACCAAGCGGGCCCGGGTCGAGGCCGAGGGCCACATGGAGTGGATCGACGGGAACATAGGGTCAAAGCTCACGATGAAGTACCCGGCGGTGGTGATGGTTGGGCCCAAGGCGTCGGGCGAGGTGCTTTCGGTGGCCTACGGCGGCCCGGGCCAGCACCAGGACACCGGGGCCAAGATGACCCACGCCGCGCCCGAGACCACCTCGAAGATCGTCTCGAAGTCGATCTCCTCGGGCGGAGGGCGCACGTCGTACCGGGGGCTGGTGCGGGTCGAGGACGACGCCTACGGCTGCAAGAGCCACGTCCAGTGCGACGCGCTGATCCTCGATGAGGACTCGGTGTCGGACACCTACCCGTACATGGAGGTCGGGTCGGGCGACGCCGTGATCGGGCACGAGGCCACCGTGTCCAAGGTGGCCGACGACCAGCTCTTCTACCTCCAGAGCCGGGGCCTCACCGAGGAGCAGGCCATGGGCCTGATCGTCAACGGCTTCATCGAGCCGGTCACCCGCACCCTGCCCATGGAGTACGCGGTGGAGTGGAGCCGCCTGATCGAGCTCCAGATGGAGGGCAGCGTCGGCTGACCCCCGCGGCCGGATTCGATTCCGGCAACGCGCCCTATAGATCGTGGGAACTGACCGGTGCTTCGCATCGTCATAACCTTGTGACTGCGCGAAGAAGGGTTGCCGATCCATGCCGGCACAACTGAGGCGTTGCCTGATCGTCGGAATCGTGGTTGTGCTGCTGGCCAGCGCGTGTGCGGGCGCTGGCGACCCTGACGCCGGACCGGGTGACACGTCCGGCGCCACTTCCACTTCTGGCGGTGCGGCTGCGTCTGGTTCGGGCGGTGATGGCGGCGGGTCCGGCGGTGCGG
>VYCW01000118.1 GCA_009843735.1 Acidimicrobiaceae bacterium
CGCAAACACCCCACCCGCAGACGAGTCCACCAGGTCACTGGGGATCTGGTCGCGCATTTCCACCAAGCTCTACATGGGCATCGGCGGGGCGGTCGCCATGACCCTGGCCGCCAGCCTCGTCGGCTGGTTCTCCTTCAACCGGGTGGGCGATGCGCAGAGGCGGGTCAACGAGGGCAGCGTGCCCGAGCTGGCCGCCGCATTCCAGGTCGCTCAGTACGGCGGCATCCTGGCCAACGCGGCCCCCAGCCTGGCCGCAGCCTCGTCGTCGCTGGAGCTCTTCCAGGAGAGCCAGCGGGTCGATGAGACCGTGCTGACCTTCGAGGAGCAGATGACCATCCTCCAGCAGGGCGACAGCAACAGCGCCAGCGTGGCGCAGATCCGCCTCAGCGCCGACATGCTCATCTCCAACATCGAGGAGATCCGCAGCGAGGTCTCAGCGAGACTCCAGCTGATCGACCAGCGAACCGCTCAGCAGGGCGAGCTGGTGGGGTTGCGGAACCAGGTGAGCGCAGTGCTGGTCCCCGCCATCGACGATCAGCTCTTCTACACCTTGACGGGCTACACCGAGCTGGACGGCGCTCCGGTCGCCCGATCCGAGCACTTCTCCGAGGCAGAAGTCTTCCGCTACCGTCGCCTTGCCGAGCTGGAGGCCGACGCCAACATCGCCTCGGACCTACTGGCCACCGGGTTCACCCTCTCCGACGCGAGTCTGCTGGAGCCGCTCAGGGAGCGATTCGAGGTGGCAGCCAGCCGGATCCAACGGAACCTGGCGACGCTGGTGGGCACGCGGTTCCACGCCGACGCCGCGCCGATCTTTCAGCGGCTGCTCGATCTGGGACTCGGCTCCATCAACTCCTTCGATCTGGCTGCAAGAGAGTTCGCGATCCTGGACCGGAATGAGGAACTGCTCGCCCAGAACAATCAGCTCGCGCTGACGCTGGTGTCCGAGGTCGACAACCTGGTGGGTGACTCCCAGGCCCGGGCTGCGGAGGCCACCGCCGCGTCCGAGCAGGCCATCACCACGGCCAGGACGATCCTGCTGGCGATCAGCGCCGTGAGCGTCCTGGGGGCGCTCCTGATCGTCTGGCTGTTCGTCGGCAGGGTCCTTGTGCGACGCATAGGCCTGCTGTCGGACTGGATGCGCCGGATGGCGGGCGGTGACCTCGAGGTGATCGTCCCGATCAGCGGCCGGGACGAGGTCGCCGACATGGCCGCCACGCTGGAAGTGTTCCGGCGCCACGCCCTGGAGGTGCAGCGCCTCAACCTGGTGGAGCAGCTCGCTGACGAGTTGCAGGGCAAGAACGAAGAGCTCGAAGGGGTCCTAGCCGAGTTGCACAAGGCCCAGGACCAGATAGTGACCCGGGAGAAGCTGGCCGCTCTGGGCGAGCTCACTGCCGGCGTCGCCCACGAGATCAAGAACCCGCTCAACTTCGTCAAGAACTTTGCCGAGGCATCCAATGAGCTGATCGACGAGCTCAAGGAGCTGCTGGAGGACATAGGCGGGGACCTCAGCGACGACAACAAGGACTACATCAACGAGATCGCGGGCGACCTGACCGGCAACGTGGAACGCATCCGCTCCCACGGTGAGCGGGCCGACCGGATCGTGCGCGACATGCTCATGATGGGCCGCGACTCCGGTGAGTGGCAGCTCACCGACATCAACGGCCTCATCGAGCAGCACGCCCAGCTGTCCTTCCACAGCGCCAGGGCCCTGGATCCCGACTTCCAGCTGGACATCCAGCAGGACTTCGACCCGGACGTCGGCTCGCTGACGGTCATCGCCCAGGACCTGGGGCGGGTCTTCCTGAACATGGTGACCAACGCCGGCCATGCAACCAAGGAGCGCCACCTCTCCGAGGTCGCGGCCGGCAACGAGGCCTTCCAGCCGACCATCTGGCTCAAGACGGTGCGGTCCAACGAGCACATCGAGGTTCGCATCCGCGACAACGGCACCGGGATGCCACCCGACGTCATCGAGAAGATCTTCAACCCCTTCTTCACCACCAAGCCCACCGATCAGGGCACCGGGCTGGGTCTCTCAATCTCGAGCGACATCGTGCGCCGCCACGGCGGCAACATCCAAGTCGAGTCCGAGCCGGGAGAGTTCACCGAGATGATCATCACCCTGCCGATGGAGGCACCCGCGGAGGCCAGCGCCACCGACGGCGACTCCTGGGTCTGACGGGCCGGCGCTCAGGCGCTCACCGGCGGATTCGAGCGCTCCGAACTCCCCTCGACGTCGAGGTTGGGCAGGATCCGGTCCAGCCAGCCCGGCAGCCACCAGTTGCGGGCCCCGAGCAACTCCATGGTCGAAGGCACGATGAGCATCCGGACGAGGCTGGCGTCGACCGCCACCGCGGCCGCCAGGCCGAGACCGAACATCTTGATGGCTCGCTGATCCTCGAGCACGAAGCTGCCGAACACGAACACCATGATCAGCGCGGCGGCCGTGATGACCCGGGCCGTGGCGGCCAGCCCGTCGGCAACAGAGTTCACCGCGTCGCCGGTGCGCTCGAACTCCTCCTTCATCCTTGAGAGCAGGAAGACCTCGTAGTCCATGGACAGGCCGAACAGCACCGCGAACAGCATCATCGGCATGAACGGCTCGATCGGTCCCGGCTCGATGCCCACGAGGCTGCCCAGCCAGCCCCACTGGAACACGGCCACCAGAACGCCGTAGGCCGCGCCGATCGAGAGCATGTTCATGATGACCGCCTTGAGCGGCACCACCAGCGAGCGGAATACGGCCATCAGCAACAGGAAGGAGGCGCCCAGCACCGCGATGAAGAACACCGCGGTGCGCGACTTCAGGAAGTCGCTGACGTCAGCCTTCACCGCCACCAGCCCGGTGATCGCGGGATCCAGGCCCGTGCCCGCAGTGGCTGCGGGGATCACCGCGGTGCGGAGGTGCTTGACGAGTTCCTCGGTCTCGGCGGCCTGAGGCCCGGTCGCCGGCCGGACCTCGATGGCGGCTGCGGTCGGCGCCAGCGGGCTGTTCGGGATGGCCGGGCTGACGAATACGACTCCGTCGGTAGCCGCAAGGGCCTGTCCCAGACGGTTCAACTCCGCCATCTGGGAGCTTCCCGATACCTCGGTCACCACCAGCAAGGGACCGTTGGCGCCCACTCCGAAGCCGTCGACCAGCAGCTCATAGGCCTTCCGGGTCGTGGTCTCGGCGGCGTAGTTGCTCTCGTCCGCGAAGCCGAACCGCAGAGCCAGCACCGGTGCGGCCAGCAGCAGCAGGAGCAGGGTACCGCCGACGGCGAACACCCAGGGCCGGGCCTGCACGGTGCGGCTCAGGCGGTACCACCCGGTCTCACGCAGCGGCCGGACCTGACGTGGCTCCAAGCGCCTTCGCAGCGGGTTCCGGTCCCGCCCGAAGAGTCCGATCACCAGCACGATGATCGCCGCGGGCAAGGCTCCGGCCAGTGGCTCGATACCGGCCCCGAATCCGAACAGGGACACGCTCAGGAGGACGGCGGCCACCATTCCCCGGACGCGGGTGACGGTCATGCGGTCGCCCAGCAGGACGATGAGCGAGGGCAGCAGCGTCACCGATCCGACCATCACCACCGCCACTGTGGCGGCTGCGGCCACTCCGAAACCGGTGACGAACGGGATGCCGATGAACAGCATCCCCAGCAGCGACACGACGACAGTCGCTCCCGCGAAGATGACGGACCTGCCCGCGGAGTCGAGCGCCACCACCAGCGCCTGCTCACGCCCGTGACCCTCGCCCAGAGCGTCCCGGTAGCGGGTGATGATGAACAGGGCGTAGTCGATCCCCACCCCCAGCCCGATCATCAAGCCGATGGCCGGCGCGAAGTCGGGCACGGTCATGAAGTTGCTGAAGGCGATGATGGCCGCTGCGCCGATCCCGACGGTGACCAGCGCCGCGCCGACGGTCACTCCCATGGCCACCACCGAGCCCAGCACGGCGATCAGGATGAAGACGGCGAAGGCCAACCCGATGGCCTCGGACTCGGGCGGCCGCAACTCCGCGAACCAGATGCCGCCGACCTGCACATCGAGCCCATCGACGGAATGCAGGTCGAGCTCTTCGATCAGGCCCTCGATGGTCCTCCCCATGTCCTGGGCCTCAGTGCCGCTCGTGCCGGGTGGGAGGCTCACGTCGGCGTATGCGATCCGGCCCGCCTCGGGGCCGTCACGGGCGATGCGGAGCGGTCCTACCAGCGGGTCGTAGGGCGAGATCAAGCTGGTCTCCTCCAGCGCCCTCACCCGATCGAACAGGTCGTCCATCGCAGCTCTCACCGCAGGATCGTCGACCCCCTGCTCCGCCCGGAACACGATGGTCCCGCCGGGGCCGGCACCCGCGCCGGAGAAATGGCGCTTGAGGAGGTCGTTCCCGTCGTGGCTCTCGGTGCCGGCGATGGCCAGGTCGCCGCTGTAGGCCTCCCCGAGGTTCCTGGCGACACCCAGGATCGCGAACAGGATCAGGAGCCATGTGACGACGCCCCACCACGGGTGGGCGAAGCACCAGCGAGCCAGCCGGACGTACATCAGCCCCTACCGGTCGGCCAAGGGTCGCCCGCTCCCCGCCTCACCACCAGCGGGACTCCTCGGAATGTATGTGGTCGGGGAGCTTGTAGTCGATGTCCAGCTCCTGCAGCGCCGACACCTCGAGCAGCGTGTTGAACGCGGTGAAGCTCGACTCCCTGGACAGCTTGGGGAACCGCTTCTTCAGGAACTGGTGGTAGCGCCGCTGGAAGCGGAACCACGGCAGCACGCCGAAGGTGTGGTTGGGCGGGTACTGGAGATTGTCGGCCATCGGGTTGCCGATCATGGCCCGCGACACCAAGAAGACGTACTTGGCGAGCTTCCGGCGGGCGGCCGGCTCGGTGATGCCCGCGACCACCGGGGCCGAGTTCACCAGCGAGTTGGCCAGGACGACCGACTCCATGCCCGGATCGGGCTCGCACAGCCCGCCCACCCTGAACAGCTCCAGGGCGTCGTCGTAGTCGTGGTAGAGGATCGTCTCGGGGATCCCCATCAGGTACCCCGAGTACCGCCAGACGGCCATGAAGCCGTCGCGCTCGGTGTCGTCGTAGGAGGCGCCCAGGCCCTTCATGTGCTGCAGCATCCTCGCGGAGAACGAGGTGAGCGCATACCCGACCTGGGCCGCGCTGAGGGGCACCCCCTGCGCCGCGGAGTCCCACTCGTCGGAGTCGTTGAAGAGCTGCCGGACCTTGGCGTGGACCAGCCGGATCCGCACCGAGAGCCTCCAGCCGTCGCCCCGAGTCTCCAAGCCTCCCGGGAGGAGTATCTCGATCATGTGACGGTTGTTCTGCCGCAGGCGCCTGACCCCCTGGTCGCGCAGTCTCCCGGTGATGAAGAAGGACTTGGCGATGGTGGTCGAGAACCCCTCGACCAGCACCCCTCCCAGCATGGCGGCCAGGCACGCCGACGAGTCGCGATGGAAGGCGCGGATCCCGTCGGCGAACTCGTCGTAGTCGACCCAGTCCGGGACGGTCTCCAACTCCTCGATGAACGCATGCACGCCAGCCGGCGCGTCGTCCAGCGAGGGATCGTCGGGGTTCTCGATGGCCGCCCGTATGAACCGGTCGGCGTCGCGCAGCGGCACCTCACCGAGCTGCACCATCATCTCGTCGCACACCGGATCGGCGATCATCGTGTGGACGATGTAGTTCCTGGCCCGCTCAGGATCCACACGCCGGGCCCGTTCGTAGGACTCGACGTAGTCGGAAGGTACTACTAGTGATGCAACGCGGTCAGCGGCACCGGAATCCGCTGAGGGGTCATCCTGCACCATCGATGACGCGCCTTTCCGGGTAATGCACCTGACACAACCGGATCAAGCGTACCGCCGTGCATCGAACGGCGCGTATGCGGAAGCGGGCTCAGCTCCAGGGATATGGGGAGTTGCTCACCGGGTGGAGCTTGCCCTCGGCGTAGCGCGACCACCGGAACGGCTCCAGCAATGCCTGGGGCTCGCCCAGCAGCTCGGAGGCCACGAGCGTGCCGACGCCGATCATCTTGTAGCCGTGGTTGGAGTCGGCGATGAAGTAGACGTTGTCGCAGAACGTGTCGAACACCGGGAAGTTGTCGGGCGAGAAGCTGCCGATGCCGCCGGAGGGCTCGGTGCTCATGAGATGCGACTTGCCCTCGAAACGCTTCTGGCAGTGGGCCAGCGCCGCGGTCCACGTGCGGTAGAAGTCCTCGCCCACGATGAAATCGGGGGAGTCGGGCCCGTACGGGTCGACGGCCACCTCGGAAGCAGGCTTGTCCACGATGTAGGGCATGTAGCCGCCCTGCACGCCGCCGAAGCTGAAGTCGGGCTTGTAGTAGATGCCCCACGGGCCCTCGGTGACCAGCCCGTCGGGGTCGTAGAGAGGCGCGTCCGTGTCGACGTGGACCACGGGCGGCATGTTGCCGTCATTGTCGGTCAGGAAGCCGGGATCGACACCGAGGGTGCCCTCCTGCAGGCACATGTAGGTCCAGGTGGGCCGGCGGTGCAACTGGCCGTCGCCGCCGAGCACGTCGACGGTGAAGGGAAGGTCGAGCATGGCCCAGATCTGCTGGACCCATGGCCCCACCGCCACCACCACATGGTCGCAGGCCACCGGGCCCTGGTCGGTCAGCACCGCGGTGACCGCTCCGGACGCATCCCGGTCGAACCCGGTGACGGTCACGCCGCCCACCACCGCGACCCCTTCGGCCTCGGCCTTCTGGAGCAGCCCCTTGAGCGACGCCATGTTGTTGGCGTAGCCGCCCCGGTGCTCATGCAGCACGCTGGTGATGCCCTGGGCCTGCCAGTCGTCGAAGATTCCCCGCATGTAGCGGGTCGAGGCCTCAGCGCCCTCGACGAACGTCGAGGAGTACCCGATGGCCCTCTGCTGCTCGTGGATGGAGGCCACGTCGGCCCGCATGGCCTCATGGCTGATCTGGAGGTAGCCCACCGGATGGTAGGAGAACGCCTCGGGGTCGCTCTCCCAGACGTCCACGCAGTGGGCCATGAGCTCGCGCATGGCCGGCTGGAAGTAGTTGTTCCGGACGACGCCGCAGGCGATGCCCGAGGCGCCCGCGCCGACACCGGTCTTGTCGATGACGACGACGTCGCCGCCCGACCCCCGTCCCGACGACCTGAGGTCGCGGGCCAGGTTCCAGCCGGTGGACAGGCCGTGGATGCCGGCACCGATGATCACGTAGCGCGCGGAGGCGGGAAGTCCCATGGCCGATTGCCCTCCTTGTCTGCTCGATCCAGCCTAGATACTCATCAGTGACCGGCGGGGGCGGTCCATCCCTCCAGCACCGGCTGCTTCCAGTCGGTGCCCACGATCGGGGACTCGTCCACCCACGGCCCCAACTCCACCTGCGGGAACTTGCAGTGGATGTCCTTGAGCGTGATCCCGTAGGAGTTGCCCTCGGTCAGGTGCTTGATGAGCACCTTGCGAGCGATCTCGTCCTCGCGGCCCTCCGGGATGTCGAAGTAGATCTTGAGGAACGAGTTCGAATAGCGGTCGAACACCGCGGGCACGCCGTCCTCCTCCAGCAGGGTGATGTCCTCGAGCCAGTTGATGTCCTGGCCCGGAGTGGCCGCCAGCAGGTCGATGTCCTCCACCAGGGACATGTCCTCCTGATATGCGAAGCGCTTCCCGGCCAGTACCTCGGCGTCGATGGCGACCGTGCGGGTCTCCCGGGGGCTCTCACCGGTGCTTGCCGATCCTGCCATGTCACAGCCCTCCGTCGATGACGTGCTTGTCGAATAGGTCCCGGATCTCCTGGAGCGTCCGCTCCTCGGTTACGCCGGGGATGTAGTTGGTCCCGGCCAGGGGCACCTTGGCCATGGCCGCGGCCTCGTGGGTGAGCGCGGCCAGGTCCTCGGGCTCCAGCGAGTGGATGTCGGTCTTGCCGCAGGCCCGGGCCAGCATCTGCACTTCCATGGTCAGGGTGATCAGGAAGTTGTAGACCCGCAGGGCGGCCTCGTCGACGTCGAGCCGCTTGCGCAACTCGACGTCCTGGGTGGCCACGCCGACCGGGCAGCGACCGGTGTGGCAGTGGTAGCACTCGCCCGCAGGGACGCCGATGGTGCCCTCGTAGTCGGTGACCCCGGGGATCTCCTTGTTGCAGTTGAGCGCCATCAGGGCGGCGGTTCCCAGTGCGACCGCGTCGGCCCCGAGGGCCAGGCACTTGGCCACGTCGCCGCCGATCCGGATGCCGCCCGCCACCACCAGGTCGATGTCATCGGCCAGACCCACGTCCTCGAGGGCCCGGCGAGCCTCGGGGATGGCCGCCATCAGCGGGATGCCGGTCTCCTCGGTGGCCAGGTGGGGTCCCGCACCGGTACCGCCCTCGGCGCCGTCGAGGTAGATCACGTCGGGGCCGCACTTGGCCGCCATGCGCACGTCGTCGTACACCCGGGCCGAACCGAGCTTGAGCTGGATGGGGATCTGGTAGTCGGTGGCCTCGCGGATCTCTTGAATCTTGAGCGACAGGTCGTCGGGGCCGAGCCAGTCGGGATGGCGGGCCGGGGAGCGCTGGTCGATGCCGGCGGGCAGCGACCGCATCTCGGCCACCTGCTCGGTGACCTTCTGGCCCATGAGGTGGCCGCCGAGGCCGACCTTGCAGCCCTGGCCGATGAAGAACTCCACCGCGTCGGCCAGCATCAGATGATGCGGATTGAACCCGTAGCGGCTCTGGATGATCTGGTAGTACCACTTGGTGGACAAGTCGCGTTCCGGCGGGATCATGCCGCCCTCGCCCGAGCAGGTGGCGGTGCCGGCCATGGAGGCGCCCTTGGCCAGGGCCATCTTGGCCTCCAGCGACAGCGCGCCAAAGCTCATGCCGGTGATGTAGACGGGGACCTCGAGCTCCAGCGGCTTGGCCGCGAAGCGCGAGCCGATCACCGTCTTGGTATCGCACTTCTCGCGGTATCCCTCGATCACGAACCGGGTGAGCGTTCCGGGAAGGAACACCAGCTCGTCCCAGTGGGGGATCTTCTTGAAGATGGAGAAGCCCCTCATCCGGTAGCGGCCGAGCTCGGACTTCACATGGATGTCGTTGATGACCTCCGGCGTGAAGATCCGGCTCTTGCCTAGGACGTCGGTGCTCTTGTTGACTTCGGCCATGACTAGTACTCCTAGTGGATGACGAGCTTGCGCTCGGAGGGCTCCAGCGCGTCGTAGTTGTGGAGTTGCTTGCCGCACACGAACTTCTGGAACTCGGGCGCGTCGCCGAGCCCGTGAATGCGGAACTTGCGCTCGATGAGCTCGGTATCGGCGTCGGTCCAGTCGCCCGGCACGCAGTCCACGCCCAGGGAGCGCACCTTGCCGGCCACGTAGATGGCGCCGTCATACATGGAGTCACCGAGGTTCATGCCGGCGTTGCCGCAGATGATCTGGCGGCCCCGCTGCATCATGAATCCGGTGTTGATGCCGACGTCACCGGTGACGATGATGGTGCCGCCCTTCTGGTCGATGCCGGTACGGGCCCCGACGTCGCCCTTGACGATGAGGTCGCCGCCGCGGATGGCCGCGCCGGTGAGCGACCCCGCGCTGCGCTCGATCGTCACCACTCCGGACATCATGTTCTCGGCCACAGACCAGCCCACCCGGCCGTTGATGGTCACCTCGGGACCGTCGATGAGCCCGCAGGCGAACCAGCCGGGGCTGCCCTCGAAGTGGATCCGGCAGCGCTTGAGGATGCCCACTGCCAGCGAGTGCTTGGACGACGGGTTGAGCACGGTCACGTCGGTGACGCCGTCGTTGTAGATGAGCTTGCGCAGCGCCATGTTGACCTGCCGGATGGTCAGCGCGGACGCGTCGAAGCGGGCCCGGCCCCCATCGACCTCGATGTTGGTGGGCATGTCGGCATGGGGTTCCACCAGCCCCCGGGCGTCGTAGGAGACGCCGCTGCGAGAGCCTGAGCCTGGCATCAGACCTCTCCTCTGTGACTGCAGTCCGGGATCAGACCTGCCACACCAGCACCTCCCGCTCGTATGGGTCGCGGGTCTCGACCTCGCGCTCGACCAGGGCCCGGATGGCGGCCTCCTCGGTGGCTACCGCCACCAGCGGATCGGACTCGAACAGCACCAGCGGCTTGGCCGCCATCTCGTCCTTGGCGATGCCGAGCTCGTTGCCGGTCACGCACACGTAGGTGAACACGCCGTCGAGGTCGTCGAGGCTGTGCTTCATGGCCGTCTCCAGCGAGAGGCCCTGCGCCATGTACTCGGCCAGGTACACCGCGATGATCTCGGAGTCGCACTCGCTCTGGAAGCGGTGACCGTGCTGCTCGAGGCGCCGGCGCCACTGGTGGTAGTTGGTGAGCTGGCCGTTGTGAACCACGGCCACGTCGGCGAACGGATAGGCCCAGTAGGGGTGGGCGCTGGCCAGGTCGACCTCGGACTCGGTGGCCATGCGCACATGGCCGATGCCGTGGGTGCCCCGGAACGAGCCCAACTTGTACTGGCCGCTGACCGTCTCGGCGTCGCCGAGGTCCTTGATGATCTCCAATGAGCTCCCCAGCGACAGCACCTCACATCCGGGCACGTCCTCCAGGTAGTCGGCCAGGGCCTTGAGGTCGCCGCCGTAGCGGATGGTGGCCCGGAAGGCGTAGCCGGTGTCGCTGGTGACCGTGGCCACCTCGGCTCCGATCTTGGCCAGGCGGCTCTCGACCTCGGCCCGGTTGCGCTCCAGGCGCTCCTCCATCCCGAAGCCGGTGCTCTTGTTGGGCTCGGCCAGGACGAACCGGATCACGACCAGGTCGTCGGCCGGCCCGTACACCGCGTAGCCGGTGGAGTCCGGCCCGCGGTGCTTCATCGACTGGAGCATGGCCGTGAGCTCGGCCCCGATGTCGGCGGTGCCGTCCCGGTGGATCACGCCGGCTATGCCGCACATGGTTCTACCCCCTTGTTCTGGGTGTCTCGAGTTCTTTCGTCTCCGGTCCGTTAGGGAAGGACGTCCAGGTACTCCTCCACGTCCCAGTCCGTCACGGTCGCCAGGAACCGCTCCCATTCGTCTTCCTTGTAGTGGAAGAACACGTTGCTCATCTCGCCCGGCAGGGCCCGCATGACAACCTCGTCGTTGCGCAGGGCCTCCAAGGCCTCGCCCAGGGTGAGCGGGATCTTCTCGACGGCCTTGCCGGCCTCCATCGCCTCGTAGATGTTGCGCTCCTCCGGCTCGCCCGGGTCGAGACCGCGGTCGAGGCCGTCGTCCATGGCCTGCAGCAGGCCCGCGAACGACAGGTGCGGGTTGACCGCGCTGTCCACCGAGCGGTACTCGAAGCGGCCGGGGGCGCTGACCCGCAGGGCGGTGGTGCGGTTCTGGAAGCCCCAGTCCGCGAACACCGGCGCCCAGAAGCCCGTGTCCCACAGACGGCGGTAGGAGTTGACCGTCGGCGAGGTGAGGCAGGTCAGGGCCCGCACATGCTCGAGGATCCCGCCGATGGCCTTCATGCCGACGGGGCCGGGCATCTGTGGATTGTCGCCCTCGGGCATGAACTTGTTGTTGCCGTCGGCGTCCCACAGCGAGATGTTGTGGTGGCAGCCGTTGGCCGACACCCCCATGAACGGCTTGGGCATGAAGCACGGGAAAGCCCCGAGCTCCCGGCCGACCTGCTTGCAGACCTGGCGGTAGGTGGTGAGCCGGTCGGCGGTGAGCTCGGCCCGATCGAAGTTGAAGTTCAACTCGAGCTGGCCGGGGGCGTCCTCGTGGTCGCCCTGGATCATGTCCAGCCCCATGGCCTCGCAGTACTCGATCACCCTGTGGATCAGGGGCTGCAGCTCGGCGAACTGGTCGATGTGGTAGCAGTTCGGCTTGGTCATGCCCTCGACGGTGGGCTTGCCGTCGGCGTCGGCCTTGAGCCACATCATCTCGGGCTCGCAGCCGGCCCGCAGGTGCAGCCCGTGCTTGGCCTCGAACGCGGCGTGCTGGCGCCGCAGGTTCCCCCGGCAATCAGAGGTCAGGTAGGCGCCGCCGTCCACCTCCTCCTCGCGGCCCCGGAACAAGGTGCACCACACCCGGGCCGTCCTGGAGTCCCAGGGCAGGGGCATGAAGGTCTCGGGCTCACCGATGCCGACCAACTCGCGGGCCTCGGGGCCGTAGCCGATGTAGTTCCCGTGGCGGTCGATGAAGAGGTTGGCGGTGGAGCCGTACACCAGCTGGAAGCCCTTGCGCGCGATCATGCCGAAGTGCTTGGCCGGTATGCCCTTGCCCATGATCCGTCCCGTCACCGAGACGAACTGGCAGTACAGGTACCGGATGTCGTCGGCCTCGATGCGAGCCTCGACCTCTCGGATCTGCTCCTCGCGTCCGTCGGCGGAGACGAACCTCTCAAGATCAGTGGCCATTTTCCCCCCTACGGGTGTCGTTGTGTTGCGGCGAAACCGTAGCGCCACGGGTGCGGAGCTCGCCAGCGTGCGCCGAGTCGGGCCAACTCTAGCGCGACGCCCGCGCACATATCTAATCAGAGTAGTGGATCTTTCATTGCAGTAGAGTTGCCGCGCCGCCGATGCTGCCTGGGCGACCGCGATCCATAGAGTTTCCCGCGATGGAACCGGTGTCCCGATCGGCGTGGTTGACGCTCGCGGTGGTGTCGGTGGCCGTGTTCATGGTCGCGATGGAACTCACGATCATCGCGCTGGCGCTGCCCGACATCCGCGCCGCGTTGTCGGGCACCACCCCGGCGGCGCTGTCGTGGGTGGTGAACGCGTACTCGATCGTGGTGGCGGCGCTGCTGCTGCTGTCGGGCTGGCTGGCCGACCGCTACGGCCGCCGCCGGGTCTTCCGCGCCGGGTTGATGGTGTTCGCGCTGGGCTCGGTGGCTGCGGGCGCCTCCACGAGCATCGAGATGCTGATTGCGGCCCGGGCCCTGCAGGCCATCGGCGGCTCCATGCAGTACCCCGCGGGAATGGCATTGCTGCTCGACGCCTTTCCCCGGAGCCGGCACCAAACCGCCATAGGTGTCTGGGGCGCAACGGGAGGGCTGGCCGCCGCGTTGGGGCCGGCCCTGGGAGCGGTACTCATCGAGGCCTTCGGCTGGCGAGCCGTGTTCTATGTCAACGTGCCGGTAGCTCTGACCGCTCTGGTGGTCGGGGCCCGTGTGCTTCCCGAGAGCCTGGGCTCTCCCGCTCTTGTTCGCTCCGCTCGCGGGCCGCTCGGGCCCCGGGAGGCACCCGAGACCAGGGTGGACATGATCGGCGTGCCTCTGGCCTCGGTGGGCGTCGGCGCGGTCATCCTCGGAATCGTCCAGGGTGAGGCGTGGGGATGGGGATCGGCAGCCACTGTCGGCTCCTTCGTGATCGGAGCCCTGCTGGTGGCAGCCTTCGCCTGGCGGAGCCGGCGCCACCCCGCACCGCTGTTCGACCTCGACCTGCTTCGCATCCGTTCGTTCGTGCTCGGCAATGTCGGCTCGCTGTTCTTCGCCCTCGGCTTCTTCGCCCTGCTGGTGCCGCTCCCATCCTTCATCCAGGAAGTCTGGGGGTGGTCGGCGCTGGAGACCGGCCTCGCGTATTCGATAGGTCCTCTGGTGTCGTTCCTGGTCGCTCCGCAGGCCGGGCGGTTGGCCGACCGGATCGGCAACTCGCCCCTGCTCACCGTGGGATCGGCCTGCGGCGTGGCGGGGCTGTTGTGGCTCCTGTTCACAATCTCCACCGAGCCCTCGCTCGGCCGGCTCCTCGTCGCCACCGTGCTGGTGGGAGTGTCGGCCGGCACCGGCTTCTCGCAACTGGTGGGGGCGGCACTGCGCGACATCCCTCCGCAGCGCTACGCCATGGCCACGGCCGGTCGCACCACGTTCTTCCAGTTGTCGGTCGCGTTCGCCATCGCGGTCGCGTTCGCCCTGATCGGTCGGCCGCCCAGCCCCGCCGCTGAGCTGGCCGCCTTCAAACGGGTGTGGGTGCTGTGCACCGGCGGGTACCTCTGCAATCTCGTGCTGTTCACCATCATCTACCCCCGCCGCCAGGTGTTGCCGGGGAAATGGTCTAGAGGCCGAGCGAATAGGCGGGCTTGAACGGCTGGGAACGAGCGAGGCCGTGGCCCGAGCGGCCCGTGAGCGGAGCGAACAAGAGCGGGAAACACCCCTTCTCGACATGAAGGACTCGCACCTACTTACGCGCCCTCTTAGGTGAGCGGCTAGTCCCTGGGCGGCATCCGTTGAGACATCTCGTAGGGTCACGGCCGTGAAGTTCGGGATCTTCTACGAGCACCAGCTTCCCCGGCCGTGGCACGACGGCGACGAGCAGCGGCTGTTCAACGAGGCACTCGAGCAGGTGGAGCTGGCCGACCGGCTCGGCTTCGACTACGCCTGGGAGGTAGAGCACCACTTCCTGGAGGAGTACTCCCACTCGTCTGCGCCCGAGGTGTTCCTAGCCGCCTGCAGCCAGCGCACCTCCAGGATCCGGCTCGGTCACGGCATCGTGCTGATGCCTCCCGGCTACAACCATCCGGCCCGGGTCGCCGAGAGAATCTCCACCCTCGACCTGGTATCGGGCGGCCGGGTGGACTTCGGCACCGGCGAGTCGTCCTCGATCCTGGAGCTCGGGGGCTTCGGCGTCGACGTAGACAGCAAGCGCCCGGCCTGGCAGGAGGCCGTCGAGCAGTGCTGCAACATGATGGCCATGGACCCCTACCCCGGCTATGACGGCGACTTCTTCTCGATGCCGTGCCGCAACGTGGTGCCCAAGCCGGTGCAGAAGCCCCATCCCCCGCTGTGGGTGGCCTGCTCGAACAGGGAGACGATCAAACTGGCCGCCAGGCTGGGCATGGGCGCGCTCACCTTCTCCTTCGTCGATCCCAGCGACGCGGCCGCATGGGTGCAGGACTACTACCGGATCCTCGAGACCGAGTGCGTGCCCATCGGCCACGCCATCAACCCCAACATCGCCATGGTCACCGGGTTGTCGATCCACCCGGATCAGCTGGAGGCGAAGCGCAGGGGACTCGACGGCTTCCAGTTCTTCGGCTACGGCCTCGGCCACCACTACATCTTCGGCCGGCACAAGCCGGGCCGCACCGACATCTGGGCCGACTACCTGAAGGCCAGGCCCACGATCGAGGACCGGGGAGAACAGAGCGGCATCGGCACTCCCGAACAGGTCCGGGCGCACCTCCGCGGCTTCGCCGAGGCCGGCGTCGACCAGGTGGTGTTCATCCAGCAGGGAGGCAACAACCGCCACGACCACATCTGCGAGACTCTCGAACTGTTCGCGGCCGATGTGATGGGCGAGTTCGCCGAGGGCGAGCCGGAGCGGGACCGGGCCAAGCTGGACCGTCTGGCCCCGGCGCTGGACGCGGCCATGGCCCGCAAAGTGCCGATGCCGGCTCCGGCCGATGATGAGATCCCGGTGTTCGAGGCGCTGGGCCGGTCCATCGTGGCCGCACTGCCGGCCGAGGAGGCCTCTCAGGTGGCCGACACCGTGAAGCAATGGGCCAAGACCGACATGCCCATCCACGTGCCCGACGACTTCGGCACCTAACTACCGCTGGCTCAGCCGATGTCGCTGAGCCAGGCCCGCAACTGGGTGACGGTGGACGTCTCGTGCAGGCCGACCATCAGGGCGAGGCGGGCCTTGGGGCCGTTGAGGTGGCCGGCCCGCAGCACGCCGAGGTCGTCCAGGCTGGCGCCGCCGCCCGCGCCGCCGTAGGGCGACTCCGGTAGCCCGTAGGGGCACCTCGATGTCACTATCACTGGAAGGCCTGCGTCCACGAGGCGCGCGATTCCCGGCGCCACCGAGCTGGGAACGTTTCCCGCGCCGGTTCCCTCCACCACCAGGCCGTCTATGCCCCGGTCGAGATGCCAGTCGAAGACGTCGGCCTGCATGCCCGTGTAGGCCTTCACCAGCGGAACGGTGCCGCGGATGCCGCGGCCCCGGGGCGAGCTGGGCGAGTCGAGCACGAAGACGGGTTCGCCCGCTTGCATCGAACCGACCGGGCCTCCCCTGACCGACTGGAACGTCTCCACATGGAGGGTGTTGAGCTTGGATACCCAGCTCGCACAGTGGATCCGGTCGTTCACGCTGAGCAGCACCCCCCGACCGCGGGCTGCCGTGCTCGTAGCGATGCGAACCGCGTTCAGGAGGTTCCGGGGACCGTCCGCACCCGACTCGGTGCTGGCCCGCATAGCGCACGCGAACACGATCGGGCCCTGAGCGGTCACCTCGGCAGCCAGCATCTCGCACATGTACATGGTCTCTTCGGTGGTGTCGGTGCCGTGGGTCACCACCACCCCGTCAACCGCGCCGGCCAGGAGAAGCTCCCGGGAGCGCCGGGCAACCTCGACCATCCGCTCCGGCCCCATGTCGAAGCCGGACACGTTGCGCAGGGTCTCGGTCTGGATCGACGCGACCTGTTCCAACTCGGGCACGGAGGCAACCAGCTCCTCTGGCGTGAGTCCGGGCACCATCCGCCCGTCGGGACCGGTGATGCAGGCGATGGTCCCGCCCGTCGCCAGCAGAGCCACCCGACGGCGATCGGTGGTTGCCGACCCGGTCATCGAGCCAGCAGGTCGGGGGTGGGGTTGTCTACGCCGAGCAGCGCGGCCAGCGCAGCCGTCACCTGATTCCCAACGGCCGGGTTGCGCTCCGGCGGCACGAAGCCGGCCGCGGTCAGGCGGTCGCCCAGGCGGATGAAGATGGTGCAGAAGCGCATGGCGCCGAACACCTCCCAGTAGTGCGGGTCCCTCACCGTGAGCCCCGAGACCTGCTCGTAGTGGGAGATCATCTCGTCGCGCGTCGGGTAGCCGTCGAGCCGGTCGATGCCCATGTCGTCGAACGACATCCGGTCGAACATCAGCCACCAGCCCATGTCGGCCTCAGTGGGACTCAGCGCGCAGACCTCCCAGTCGAGGACGGCCGCGGGCCGGAAGTCTTGCAGGATGATGTTGCCGAGCCGGGCGTCGCCCCATGTCAGCCCGATCCGCTCGTCATCGGGATCGTTGGCATCAAGCCAGTCCAGGGCGGCATGCAGCACGGGATGCTCCCTGCCCGCGAGTTCGGAGTGCACGTGGTCCCGGTAGAGCCCGATCTGAAGTGCGGTCGTCGGCTCGCCGGACCCGCTCGGGTCGAGCCACGCCAGGCCGGCGGTGCGCCAGTCCAGGCTGTGGATGCCGGCGATGACGTCGATGGCCGACAGCGCCATGCGCCGCCGCTGTGCCGGCGTCGCCTCGTCCACGACGAACCCCGCCTCGGTGTAGCGGGGCACGTCCGCGGGAACACGCCCGCCGACGAACCCCATGACGAAGAAAGGCGCTCCCAGCACGTCCGGGTCGGGCTCGTAGCCCAGCAACGGTGGCACCGGTGCGGCTCCCGCGTCGGCGACTGCCTTCATGGCCCGGTACTGGAGCTCCACCGAGACCGCGCACTGCGGGGTCTGGGGAGGGAACATGCCGCCGTCGGCGGGCTCGATGCGCACCGCGTAGCGCTCGGTGCGGTCCGAGCCGCCCTCGGTCCAGGCCGTGTCGAGGATCACCGTCTCATTCGAGAACCCGGTGCTTACCGGTATCTCGATGTCGGTGACGGTGAGGCCGTGCCTGGAGGGATGGGCCCGCCGCATCCACTGCTCGAGCGCGGCCCGGTAATGGCTCCGATCCGTGCGGAACTTGGGGGCGTTGGGCAGCTCGCTCTCAGGCACGTCGCGGTTCGCTGCGCTCGCCGATTCTGGGGGATTCCCTGTATTCGACACGCCGCGTAGTGTGCCGCAGGTGCCCACCACTTCGCACTAGAAGCGAGTGCCTCCGTATCCGCCCGCCGCGGCTGGTGGGCCAGAGCCCCGGAGGCCCCGGCCCAATAGCCGCTTGTTGATCAGATCTGGGTCTGCTGGCTGAGGAACGACCGCTCGGCGAGGCCGTGCCACTCCGCGATGCCGTCGCGGAAGGCGCGCCACGGTCCGAGGATCCGCGCGAAGTTCGCGTCGTCGCCGGCCACGGTGTCGAGCACGTTCTCGGTCTCGGCCTTGAACGCGGCCATCATGTCGGCCGGGAACTCGCGGATCTGGGCGAACCCCTTGATGGTCTGCAGGTCCCGCTGGTTGAGCACGTCGTAGGTCGCCATGGTGTTCATGTTGGCGTCCGCGGCTGCGCACCGGATGACGGCCTGGTACTCGGGGGGCAGGTCGTTCCAGAGGTCGAGGTTGAACTGCACCTCGACCGCGGTGCCCGGCTCCCACCAGCCCGGGTGGTAGTAGTACAGGTCGCCCTGGAACTGGTCGAGACCGAGGATCAGATCGTCGGTCGGGCCGACGAACTCGGCTCCGTCGATGGCGCCGGTCTGGATCGCCTGGAGGATCTCGCCGCCGGCCAGCGTGACCTGCTCACCGCCGAGGTTCTCCAGCACCCGTCCGGCCAGGCCGGGGATACGCATCTTCAGGCCGTTGAGGTCGTCGACCGACTGGAGCTCCTTGGTGAACCAGCCGCCCATCTGGCAGCCGGTCGCACCCGCGGGGAAGGAGATGGTCCCGTGCTCCTCCGCGTAGAACTCGTTGAGGATCTCGATGCCTCCGCCCTGGTACAGCCAGGCGTTCTGCTGGCGCTGGGTGAGGCCGAAGGGCACCGCGGTGCCGAACTGCTGAACCGGGCTGAGACCCACGTAGTAGTAGGACGCGGTGTGGCCCACCTGGGCGCCGCCGTCACGCACGACAGGGAGCACCTCGAGGCCGCCGGCGATCTCGCCCGCGGGGCGGGGGTTGATCTTGAAGCGGCCGCCGGTGAGCTGGCTCACCCTCTCGGCGAAGAACTGGGCCGACCCGAACAGCGTCACCAGCGCAGTGGGCCAACTGGTGGCCATCTCCCACTCGATCTCGGGACCCTGGGCTGTCACGGCTACGGTGTCGCTCGCCGTAGTGGTCGTCGCGGCGGCGGTAGTGGTGGTGGCCGCTCCGTCGTCGGGGGCGGCGGCCGGAGCGGGCGCTTCCTCGTCGTCCCCGCACGCGGCCAGGATCGCAGATGCGGCCGCAAACCCGGCGACGCCGAGGCCGCCCTTTATGAAACCCCGCCGAGCCAGACTCGAAGAACCGGCCTCGTCGAGGATCATGTCCACAGCCGGACCGTCGGTCGCGGTCGAGCTTGCTTCTTGAGTCACTTCGTTTCCCTCCATAGGTTGACTATTGCGCCGCCGCCAGCCGCCTCCCAGGCGCCGTCGGCCCTGACAGGTGCCACCGGCGTGGGCCGGACAATACACCAACGTCTGGACAGGTGTCGAGAAGAATCTGTCCCAGTCGCTGCGATCGGACCCGCCGTCTACCGGCGGGCGCGCGCCACCGTCTCGGGCGGGCCCGGCGTCAACCGAATCGGAACGTGTCGATCGAGGTGTAGGTGATGGCGGGGAAGGCGGCCAGGATGACCAGAGCCAGCGCCTGCAGGCCCATGAAGGGGAAGGCGCCCTTGTGGATGTCGGCCGTCCTAACCTCCGGCGGTGCCACGCTCTGCAGGTAGAACAGCGAGAACCCCACCGGCGGCGAGATGAAGGCCATGTTCAGGTTCACCGCCATGAGCACCGCGAACCAGATCTTCTCATCGGGGGTGAACCCGAGGAAGTCCATGGCCGGCACGAAGATGGGCACCACGATGAAGGTGATCTCGATGAACTCCAGGTTGATTCCCAGCAGGAACACCGCGATCATCGCGATGACCACGAAGCCCCACTTCCCGCCGCCGATCGAGGTCAGCCACTCGGAGGTCTGATCGGCGCCCCCGAGCCGCTGGAACACCAGACTGAAGAAGGTCGAGCAGAACAGCAGCGTCATGACCAGCACGACGACGTTGGCGGTGGAATGGGCTGCGTCCTTGATCGCCTGCCAGTTGAGCCGCCAGCCCGATCTGGTGATGTGGGTGGCGCCCTCCTTCACCAGCAGATGGTCGAACAGCCAGTTCAACCCCGTCAGCAGCAGCGCTCCGAACACCCCGACTGCGCCCGACTCCGAAGGCGTGGCGATCCCCGCGAAGATGGACAGCAGCACCCCGAAGATCAGCGCCAGTATGGGCACGATGGCCACCATGACCTCGGCGACCAGCATCCGGGTGTTCAACAGGACCACATAGAAGACGACGAAGTGGGCCACGGCCACGACGAGTGGCGACCACGCGCTGGCCAGCAAAGCAATTCCGCTCGCTCTGGCTAGCAGCGTCACCCCACCCACCATCAACGCCAGGATCGCCGCGATCAGCAGCTTCGTTCGCGCCGACGGGTTGCCGGAGAGCGTGCGCTGCTCGGCGGGCATCGCCGGACCCGTCCTAGGCCTCAGCCACGCCAGCACCAGCACATAGGCGATGTAGAGCCCGCTCAGCAGCAGGCCGGGCAACAGCGCACCCGCGAACAGCCCCAGGATGCCGACGCCGAGCTGTTGGGCCAGCAGGATGAGCACGATGCTGGGCGGCAGTAGCTGGGCGAGGGTGCCCGAGGCGATGATGGCGCCGGTGGAGAGCTTGTTGTCGTAGCCGAGTCGCACCATGGCCGGCAGTGAGAGCAGCCCCATCACGATCACCGTGGCCGCCACGACTCCGGTAGCGGCCGCCAGCAGGGTGCCCACCACCACCACCGCGGCGGCCACGCCGCCCCGAAGCCGGCCCATGAGCATGCCGAAGGCGTTCAGGAGCCGCTCGGCCATGCCCGACCGTTCGAGGATGCCCCCCATCAGGACGAACAGCGGCACCGCCAGCAGCGTCGGGTCGCTGATGGCCACGAACCAGCGGCTGGGCAGCGCACTGAGAGCGTTCGAGTCGAAGGCCCCGATCGCATCGCCGAGGAATGCGAAGGCGATGGCGGTGCACGCGAAGGAGAAGGCCACGTTGTATCCCGACAGGATCACAAGCATGAACACCCCGAACATGGTGAGGGCCAGGAAGACGCCCGCGTCCACGCCGAGGATGGTCTCCAAGGCGAGCACTCCGACCACCGGCTACTCGATCCGCTGGGGGGTGTCGCGTTCCACGATGTCGCCGTAGTCGTCCCGGCCGATCAGGACGAACCCGGTCTTGATGACCTCGGCCATCAGCTGCAGGCCGAACAGGCCGAATCCGATCAGCAGGAACGCCTTGATCGGACCCACCGGCAGCCCGCCCGCGTCCACCGCCTCCTCCCAGCTCTGCCAGACCCTCCAGCCCGCGGGCCACTCGCCGCTGCCCGCCTTCCGCCCCAGCGACGAGGCCACATAGCTCTGCAGGATGCGGATGCTCATGAACACGAACGGCAGCAGCAGCACGGTGTGCATGGCGAAGTCGAGGGCCGCCTTGGTCTTGTTGGAGAAGTTGATCCACCAGAAGTCGATGCGCGGGTTGACGCCGTCGCGGATCCCCACGTTCATGGCCACCAGGAACATGAGCCCGAAGGACTGCCAGGCCAGGCTGACGACCTCGCCGATGAGGATGTCCTGCTCCACGTACTCGTTGCTGTAGCGGGTGATCACGTTGAAGAACTGGAGCACGAACACGGCCCACGCCAGGACCATCGTGATCCGCAACGTGAACGACGGGATGGCCTCGATCCAGATCCGCAGGCGGTTGAGGCCCGAGTGCCAGGCCGACATGGCGATCGCGGCCACCAGCAGCGGCCACCACCACCACACGAAGTGGGCAATGAGGTACTGGGTGTCGATGAAAAGATGGGCGAAGAGCGCGGCCAGCAAGGTGCCCAGCGCCACCCACCCCGACGGGTGCAACCTCCGAAGTAATGACGCGCCGGGCTTCGTCTCCGAGCCAGCCCCGACCGACATGGTTCGCGACACTAGTGGTTGGAATCCGGCCTGTCGCTGGCCCTCTCAGCGGAGCACGAGCGTGCCGAGACCGCCGACCGTAGGGTTGGAAGCGTGACCGGCAACGTCCGAACGGTCCTGGCAATCGACGTGATCGACGCGCTGCGAGGCGTGGACGATCCCGAATACCCAGGTGTCAGCGTGGTCGACATGGGCATGATCGCCTCGGCCGAGGTCGCGGACCGGCGGGCCACGGTGGAGTTGATCACCACGTTCAGCGGCTGTCCCGCCCACGACGTCATCACCACCGACATCGTCGCCGCGGTCGGCGCGCTCGACGGCATCGATCATGTCGAGGTGCGGCGCAGCACCGAGCGCTGGGACACTGCGAGGCTCAGCGATCACGCCCGGGCCGTCATGACCCGCGAGTTCACAGTCTCGGTAGCCCTGCCCGGCAAGCCCACCGAGTGCCCGCGCTGCGGAGCCGCGGCGTTGGTCGAGCAGTCTCCGTTCGGCCCGGCCCGGTGCCGGGCCGTGCACCGCTGCGGAGCCTGCGGTGAGGTGGTGGAGGTCCTACGATCCTGAAAGGGTCATGCTGCAGCGGCGGCACTTGGCCGTCCAGCCCGCGGGGGTGACGGCGGTGGCCAGCCAGGTCCCGCACCGGCCGCAGTAGCGGGGCGGGTCCAGTTCGGGCAGGCAGCCGGAGCAGCCGCGACGACCGCAGCCCGGGCAGTACGGCTTCAGATCGCTCAAACCGCGGCCGACAGGCTGCCTATGGGCATGCGCAGGTCGGCGAGCATGTCCAGGTCCTGCTGGGGCGACCGACCCAGAGTGGTCAGGTAGTTGCCGACGATGAGCGCGTTGATTCCCGATGTCATGCCCATGGCCTGCAGGTCCCGGAGGGTGATCTCGCGGCCGCCGGCGTAGCGCAGGATCACCGACGGCAGGGCCAGCCGGAACAGTGCGATCCAGCGGATGGCTTCCAGTGCTCCGACCGGCTTGCGGATCTGCAGCGGCGTGCCGGGGCGGGGATTCAAGAAGTTGATGGGCACCTCGCAGGGCTCCACGGCCCGGATCTGCTCGATCAGCTCCAGACGCTGCTCGGTGGTCTCGCCCATCCCGAGGAGCACGCCGCAGCACAGCTCCATGCCGGCCTCACGCACGTAGCTGCAGGTGTCGACACGCTCGTCGAAGCTGTGGGTGGTGACGACCTCGCCGAAGAACGAACGGCTCGTCTCCAGGTTGTGGTTGTAGCGGTGAACCCCGGCCGCGGCCAGCTCGAAGGCCTGCTCCCGGGTGAGGATCCCGGCGCTGACGGCAACGTTCAGGCCGGTGGAGGCCGACACCAGCGCCGTCAGCTCGATCAGGCGGTCCATGGTGCGGCGGTCCGGGCCCCGAACGGCCAGCACCATGCAGAACTCGGTGGCCCCGAGCTCCGCGGTCTGTTGGGCGGCAGCCAGAACCTCCTCGGTGTCCAGGAACGGGGTGGCCTTGACCTGGGTGTCGAATGCGGCCGATTGGCTGCAGAAGTGGCAGTCTTCGGGGCAACCGCCGGTCTTGGCCGACAGGATGCCCTCCACTTCCACGGTCGGGCCGGCCCAGGCCAGGCGCACCTCGTGGGCCAGCGAGGCGAGCGAGGGCACGGCTGAGTCGTCGACCGCGGCCAGTTCGGCCAGCTCATCGACAGTGAGTTGGCGACGCTCGTCGAGCAGGGCGGCCGAGGCGCGAGCTATGGCAGGCCCAGTCACGCCGATGATCCTACGTGGGCGGGCGGTAGGCCTCCCAGTCGATCATTACGGCTTGAAGCAGGGCTCGTACTCCCAGTTCAAAGCGGTCTCGGAGGCGTAGGGCCCCTTGATGAGGGTAAAGCCGTTGTTGCTTCCCTCCTCCGACACCGTCACACCCGGCGTGTAACGCGAGAGATCGACGTCGTACAGGTAGGTCTCACGCACGACGTTACTGTTGGGGTTTCCGCGCCAACTCTGGTCCGGCGAGAGGTCCTTGAGGTCGACGGTGATCTGGTTGGCCGCCGCCAGCACGCCGGCCCTGGTGAGGTTGCCGTTGCTGATGGCCTGGTCCAAGATCTGGTGCGCGATGTAGCCCAGGATCCAGCTGACGATGTAGACGTCATCGAACGGCGCGTCCGGGCGGTACTCGCGCATCCCGCTGATCATGTCCTGCATGCCCTCCGAGTCTTCGGCGTCCCACAGCACCACATAGGTGGAATGGGTGTAGACGGCGTCAGCCAGCTCCGCTAGGCCTTCGACGCCGAGCAGGGCCGGGTTCCAGCTGGGTACGTTGCCGGCCCACTGGCCGGTGAAGCCCGCCTGTGCGGCACCGCCCATCAGGTTCGCGGTCGTGCTGGGGCTGGTGGCCAGCCACACCCAGTCGGCTCCGGACTCGACGATGCGGGTGATGACCGGCGTCAGGTCGGCGCCGGGGATCACTTGGGCTTGGCCGTCATAGACGATGTTGAGGCCCAGTGCATCGGCCGCGATCTTCGCACCCTGGGCGCCGTCCTCGCCGTAGTCGCCGGGGAAGCTGACGATGGCGAAGTCGGGGCCGTAGGTCTCCGACATGTACGTCACGCCGTTCATGGCCTCGAGGCAGTAGTTGGTCCCCACCTCGAACACGTTCTTGCCGATCGAAGGGTCGGCCCACCCCGAGTACCACGAGATCGGGACGGCGACCAGGTTGTCCTCGATGAGCGACTCGGCGGTGGCCGCGGTATGGGGCGAGCCGACGGACATGCTGAACATCACCACGCTCTGGTCGCCGTCGCCCGCCATGGCCTCATAGTTCTCCAGATGCGTGGGAACGTCATAGCCGTTGTCCATCACAACCGGCTCGACCGACCATCCCTGGATCCCGCCTGTGTCGTTGACCCGCTCCCAGTAGGCCAGATGTCCGTCAGTGATCTTGGTTATCAACGGGGCAAAGATGCCGGTCAGGTCGGTGTTCAGACCCACCCGGATCGTCTTCGACTCTAGGTCCACGCCGATGTCGTGAGCTATCGCGCCCTCGGCCGCGGCCAGTGCCTCCTGGGCCTCGGCAACTTCCCCCGCGGCCGCCGCGGCCTCGGCCCGGGCTGCCTCCAGCGTGGCCTGCGCCGCCGCGGCCTCGGCCCGGGCTGCTTCCAGCGCGGCCTGCGCCTCTGCCTGCTGCTCAGCGCTGGCCTCCGCAGCAGACGCCTCGGCCTCGGCCAGCCTTGCAGCCGCTTCTTCGGCCACCGCCTGGGCCGCTTCGGCCGCCGCCTGGGCCGCGTCGGCTTCCGCCTGTGCCGCAGCCCTCTCGACTTCAGCCTGCGCCGCAGTCCTCTCCGCTTCAGCCGCCGCAGCCCTCTCCGCTTCAGCCGCCGCGGCGGCGTCGGCTGCCAACGTGTCCGGCTCATCGTCGCCGCAGGCCGAGGCAACCAGGGCCAAGGCACAGAGGACCACCAGCATCCATTTCATGCGTTTCACAGTCTCTTCCTCCCTCGGCGAAGGCTACCCGTCGCTCCCGAGCATGGGCCGGATCTTGCGCCTGCGGGCCCGGCCTCCGGAGCCGATTCCCGGGCGTCCGGATCACTCGGTGACGGACGCGTCCAGTTCCGTGCTACCGAGATAGGCCGCGATCACGTTGGGATCGCGCTGCACCTCGGCCGGGGATCCCTCGGAAATCCTGCGACCGAAGTCCAGGACCATCACCCGGTCCGCGATATCCATCACTAGGCCCATGTCGTGCTCCACCATCACCAGCGTGACTCCCAGCTCGCGGCGGATGTCGAGAATGAACCGGGCCATGTCCTCGGTCTCCTCGAGGTTCATGCCCGCGACCGGCTCGTCGAGCATCAGCAGCTCGGGATCCATGGCCAGCGCCCGCCCCAGCTCGACCCGCTTCTGGATGCCGTAGGGCAGCAGGGCCACCGGGTGCTTGCGCCAGCCCTCAATCTCCAGGAAGTCGATGATGTCTTCGACTCTGCGGCGGTGCTCGATCTCCTCGCGCTTGGCCTTGCCGACCCACACCGCGCCGGCCAGGAACGACCCGGTCATCCGGATGTGCCGGCCGGTCAGCAGGTTGTCGAGCACGGTCATGTGCGAGAACAGCTCGATGTTCTGGAACGTGCGGGCCACCCCGAGCTGGGCCACCCGGTCGGGGCGGGTGCCCATGATGGAGGTCCCCTTCCAGCGGATGTCGCCCGACTGGGGCCGGTAGACCTGCGAGATCGAGTTGAAGATCGAGGTCTTGCCCGCGCCGTTGGGACCGATGATGGCGAATAGCTCTCCCTCCCGGACGTCGAACGACACCGAGTCGATGGCCGTGACCCCGCCGAAGCGCAGGGATATGTCATCCACCTCGAGCAGGGCGCGGGCCGGCTCGACGGGACTCATGACAGCCATCGCTTGCGGCGCTTGTAGTGCTTCACGTCGCGGAACGACTTGCGCTCGCCCTCGGCGTGCAGGCCTAGGTAGAACTCCTGCACGTCCTCGTCGGCGAGCAACTTCTTGGGATCACCGTCCATGACCACCTTGCCCGACTCCATCACATAGCCGTAGTGGGCGATGGACAGGGCCATCACCGCGTTCTGCTCGATTAGCAGCACGCTGGTGCCCTGAGCGTTGATGTCCACGATGATGTCGCGAATCTGCTCGATCAGCATGGGAGCGAGTCCGAGGGAGGGCTCGTCGAGGATGAGCAGCTTCGGGTCGGCCATGAGCGCTCGACCGATGGCCAGCATCTGCTGCTCGCCGCCCGACAAGTACCCGGCGGTGTCGCGACGGCGGCCTGTCAGTAACGGGAACAGCTCCATAACCCGCTCGTAGGCTTCCTCGTTCTCCTTGCTGTTCCGCACCGTGAACGCGCCCGCGTTGAGGTTCTCGTCCACGGTGAGTTCGGCGAAGATCCGGCGGCCCTCCATGACCTGGGTGATCCCGGCCTCGACGATGCGCGACGGCTTGTGGTTGGAGATGTCGGTGCCGTTCCAGACGACCGAGCCCTTGGTGATGTCGCCCTCATGGATGTCGAGGAGTCCGGTGATGGCCCGCACCGCGGTGGTCTTGCCTGCGCCGTTGGCGCCGAGCAGCGCCACGATGCCGCCGTCGGGCACCTCGATGGACAGGCCGCGCAGCACGAGGACCACCTCGTTGTAGACGACCTCAAGGTTGGCGACTTCGAGCATTGTCAGCAGTCTTGCGAGCGGGGAGGGCCCGAGCGGCCCGTGAGCGAAGCGAACAAGAGCGGGAATCAGGCCCCGGCGGAGCGGGCCTGCGATCGCAGGGCCGCCCCGCCGGAAGTCCCTAGTGGGCTAGGAGGCCACGAAGCAGGGCTCGTACTCCCAGTTGAGGGCCGTCTCTGAGGCGTAGGGCCCCTTGATCAGCTTGTAACCGCTGTTGCCGTTCTCATCCGAGATGGTGGCGCCCGGCGTGAACAGCGACAGGTCGACGTCGTACAGGTAGGTCTCGCGCACCACGTTGTCGTTGGGGTTGCCCACCCAGGACTGGTCGGGCGCCAGACCGTTCAGGTCGGCCGTGACCTGGTTGGCCGCGGCCAGCACCCCGGCCCGGGTGATGTTGCCGTTGCTGATGGCTTGGTCGAGGATCTGGTGCACGACGTAGCCCTGGATCCAGCTGATGATGTAGAAGTCGTCCCAACTGGCCTCGGGGCGGTACTCCCGCATCACGTCGAGCAGTTCCTGCATGCCTGCGGCCTCTCCTACCGCGCCGGCACCGGCGCCCTCGCCCAGCAGCACCGTGTAGGTGGAGTGGGTGTAGAACGCGTCGGCCAACTCCTTGAAGCCGTCGACGAGCAGCAGCGCCGGGTTCCAGCTGGGCGCGCTGCCTATCCACTGACCGGTGTAGCCGGCCGCGGCCGATCCGCCCAGGAGCTGTGCCGTCGTGCTGGGGTTGAGCGTGACCCACACCCAGTCAGCTCCGGACTCGACGATGCCGGTGATCACCGGGGTCTGGTCCGCTCCGGGGATGACCGCGCCCTCGCCGTCGTAGACGACGTTCAGGCCCAGGGCCTCGGCCGCGATCTTCACGCCCCGGGCCGCGTCCTGGCCGTAGTCGCCGGGGAAGGTGGCGATGGCCACGTTCGAACCGTAGGTTTCGGCCATGTAGGTCGTGCCGTTCATGGCCTCGATGCAGTAGTTGGTCTGCACCTCGAACAGGTTCTTGCCGATCGAGGGGTCGGCCCAGCCCGAGTACCACGACAGCGGGATGGCAGCCATGTTGTCCTCGATGAGCAGCTGCGAGGTGGACGCAGAGTGGGGCGAGCCGGTGGAGGTGGCGAACATCACCACGCTCTCGGGACCGTCACCCGACATGACCTCGTAGTTCTCGAGGTGGGTTGGCACGTCGTAGGCGTTGTCGAGCACGACCGGTTCGATCGTCCAGCCCTGGATCCCGCCGTTGTCGTTGACCCACTCCCAGTAGGCCAGATGGGCGTCGGTGATCTTGGTGGTGAGCGGGGCGAAGATTCCGGTCAGGTCGGTGTTGAGACCCACGCGGATCGTCTTCGACTCAACGTCTACGCCGATGTCGTGAGCTATGGCTCCCTCGGCTGCGGCTAGCGCCTCCTGGGCCTCGGCAGCCTCACCGGCGGCCATCTCGGCCTCCGCCTGGGCCGCTTCCGCGGCAGCCTGGGCAGCTTCGGCCTCAGCCTGGGCCTCTTCCAGCGCGGCCTGCGCCTCTGCCTGCTGCTCAGCGCTGGCCTCCGCGGCGGCCGCCTCAGCCTCCGCCAACCTTGCGGCGGCTTCGTCGGCCGCAGCTTGGGCTTCCTCTGCGGCCGCTTGAGCCGCTTCGGCTTCCGCCTGCGCGGCGGCCCGCTCCGCCTCGGCCGCTTCGGCCTCGGCTTCGGCTGCGGCGGCTTCCGCCTGTGCCGTGGCGGCCGCGTCGTCGGCTGTCGTCGTGTCCGGCTCGTCGTCGCCGCAGGCTGAAGCGACCAGGGCCAGGGCGCAGAGCACTGCGAGCATCCATCTCGTTGATTTCACGGTCTCTCCTCCAAGGGTTTGTCTATTGGGCTGGGAGCACCCTGATGGCTCCCACTATCTTGACTTGAAGACGGTGGTTTATCAATAGCTGAACGGCCACCTCTTCCAGTAATTCCGCACTCGGACCCAGATGCCGAAGATTCCGAGCGGCTCGACGATCAGGAACACGACGATGAGCGCGCCGAACAGGACGATGTTCCAGTCGAACACGCTCAGCGTCCACCCCGGCGTCTGGATGGCGGTGTTGATGATGCCGAAGTCGTCCCCCTCGGTGAGCAGGAACCGGGCCAACTGCTCGGTGAGCCCGCCTTCGGCGCGGTCGAGCCACTTGGTGAACTCCTCCACGAACTGCGGCACCATCACCACGAAGAATGTGCCGATGAGGGTGCCCGAGGTCGTCCCCGCCCCGCCGATGAGCAGGATGGCTATGAACTCCACCGACAGGAACAGGCCGAAATCGGTGGCCAGGATCCGCTGCGACAGGGCCGAGAACAGGGCTCCGGCCACGCCCGCGAAGAACGACGACACCGCGAAGGCGATCACCTTGTAGCGGAACTCGGGTACGCCCATGACCTCGGCTGCGATGTCGCGGTCCCGGATCGCCTGCAGGGCCCGGCCGGTGCGGGTGCGGGTCAGGTTCTTGGCTACCAGCGTGAACGCGATGGTGAGCACCAGCAGGAACAGGTACCGCTTCTGGAGGTCGGTGACGTCGAACCAGAGCCAGTGGCCATCATCCTCGACATTGATGAGCGGGGTCTCCTCCTTCCACAGCCGCACGTCCAGGCCAGGGAACTCACGGCCCAGCGCGGGTGGTCCGGCAATCTTGCGGCCCCAGCTGGTGTTGCCGAAATGGATTCCAAGGAAGACCAGGCCCAACGTGACAATGGCCAGGTAGAGGCCCCGGAGCCTCACCGCCACCGGCGACACAGCCACGCCCACCAGGGCGGCCACGATGCCGGCGGCGGGCAGCCAGATCCAGATCGGCAGCGAATGGCCCCATGTCTCCTCGCCGCTGCTTCCTCCGAGATACACCGCGGCGCAGGCGCCCACCCCCATGAAGAAGGCGTGGCCCAGCGACACCTGCCCGGCCACTCCGGCCAGCAGGTTGAGGCCCAGTGCCGCGATGGCCAGCACCATCATTAGGGCCATGGGCCGCATCCAGTCGTTGTCGCCCAGGAAGCGCACGAGGGGAATGTGGCTGATTACCGGCAGCTCGAAGGGCAGCAGGAACAGCACCGCCACGAACAACGTGCAGATCACCTTCTGGGTCCACGTAGGGAGCAGTTGAGCTTCCTGGCGGTATGCGGTGTACAGGCGGGGGCGACCGAGCACTACTCAAGCCCTCCCGGCGGCCGACCGTACGGCATCGTCACACCCTCTCGATCTCGGGTGTGCCGAACAGGCCGTAGGGCCGCACAAGCAGCCCGATGATCATCACGACGTAGGGCACGATCAGCGGGTATCCGGCCCCGAGCCACGAGGTGTTGGCCGCCGCGTACTGCCCTGCGTATATTTCGGCGACCCCCACTATCAGACCGCCCAGCAGAGCCCCGGTCACCGAATCCAACCCACCCAGGATCACCGCGGGAAGGGCCCGGAAAGCGATGTTGGCCGTGCTCTGGTCGACGGAGATCTGCTGCTCGACCGGGGGTTGGGTGGCAAAGATGCCGCCGATCGCTGCCAAGACCGCGCCCGCGGCCCAGGCGATGGCGAACACCCTGCCGACGTTGATTCCCTGGGCCATGGCCGCTTCCTGGTCGAAGGCAACGGCCCGCATGGCTATGCCGAGCCTGGACCGGTAGAAGAAGTACACGGCCACGAAGGCGGCCGCGGCCGTGATCATGGCCGCCACGAAGCTCCAGTTGATGAACGCGTCGCCCACCCTGAATCCGTCCAGCTTCCAGGGCACGCCGATCGGGCGAAGCTCGATCTCGACCGCGTCGTTGTTGAAGACCCGGAACATGATCTCGAGGCCGAGCGTGATGACCGCCACCGAGAAGAGCGGCTCGCCGATCATGGGCCGTATCGCCAACCGCTCGACCACGAGTCCGACCACCGCCGCGAATGCGAGGGCGACGACGACGCTCAACGACCAGTGCACCCACTGGGGACCGCCCAGGTTGTCGAGGGGGTTGGAGATGTTGGTGAAGGGGATGTGGCCGGCTCGCTCGACCACGCTCTCCCCCTCAGTGAAGACGCTGCGCTTCTGCACCAGGAATGCCAGGAACAGCGCGCCGGTGGCCGCGAGGGCGCCCTGGGCGAAGTTGACGGTCTGGGTGGCCTTGAAGATGAGTACGAAGCCGAGCGCGATCAGGGCGTACACCGAGCCGAGTCCAAGCGACTTCATCAGCGTCTGGAAGAACAGGGCGGGATCGTTGGCCAGTTGCACCATCCCGAAGATCAACGACGCACCCAGCGCGCCGATCAGGAAGCCCATCGGCGCGCCCTTGCGCAAGTCGACGGCCGAGAGCCTCGCGCCGGCGGTCCCGACCATCAGCGGCGCCCCCGGGCTCGGACTGGTGCGCTGACCATCAGTACATCGACTCCACCAGGTCGCGGAACATGTCCTCCATGGCGTTGCGCTTGAGCTTCTGGGTGGCGGTCAGCTCCCCGTCCTCGTGGTCGAGCTCCTTCGGCAGCATCTTGAACTTCTTGATCTGCTCCACCCGGGCGAACTTCTCGTTGGTCTCGTTCACCACCTTGGAGATGAGCTCGATCACTTCTTTCTTCTCCGACAGGTCCCGGTAGGTGGTGTAGGGGATGTTGTTCCGCTGAGCCCAGTCGCCCACCGTCTCCAGTTCGATGCCGATGAGTGCGCTCACGAACTTGCGGCCGTCACCGATGACCATGGCCTCCTTGACGTAGGGCGATGTCTTGAGGCTGTTCTCGATCTCCGACGGCGAGATGTTCTTGCCGCCCGAGGTGATGATGATGTGCTTGATGCGGTCGACGATCTTCACGTGGGTGCCGTCCACCCACTCCCCCACGTCGCCGGTCATGAGCCATCCGTCGTCGGTGAACGTCTCCGCGGTCTGATCGGGCTTGTTCCAGTAGCCCGCGAACACGCCCGGATGCTTGGTCTGGATTTCGCCGGTCGTCTCGTCGATGCGAAGGCCGATGTCGGCGTAGGGCTCGCCCACAGTGCCCAGCTTCATCCGGCCCGCGAAGTTGCAGGTGGCCACAGCCGAATTCTCGGTCATGCCGTACAACTCGAACACCGGCACGCCGATGCCGATGAAGAACTCGAGCACCTCCGGCGCGATGGCGGCCGCGCCCGATCCGGCGTGCCGGCAACGCCGCAGGCCGATCCGTTCCTTCATCGCCCGGAACACCAGAGGCTGGCCCACCGCGTACAGCAGGCGGGTCAACATCGTGTGGCTGCCGCCGTTGGCCACCTTCCGGCGGCCGATCACCCGCGCTAGCGCCATGGTGAAGCGCAGGAAGACCCGCTTGAACGGCGTCGCGTCGTTGCCCTTGATGGTCACCAGGGCGTGCAGACGCTCCCAGATCCTGGGCACCGCAAAAAACAGCGTGGGCTGCACCTCCCTGAGATTCTCGGTGACCGTCTCGATCGACTCCGCGAAATTGAGCGACGGACCGGAGCCGACCAGCGTCCAGGTGGAGAAGATCCGCTCGGCCACATGGCACAACGGCAGGTAGGTGACGATCAGATCCTTGGGACTGGGGCCGGTGCCGTCGGGGAACCGGTCGACCTCATTGACGATCTTGTCGATGCAGTAGGCCGCGTTGGCGTTGGTGAGCATGGCGCCCTTGGGTGGCCCGGTGGTGCCGGAGGTGTAGACGAGCGTCATCACGTCGGTGTCGGTGGCCTCCGCCATGCGGGCCGCGACCGCACCGGGGTGAGACTCGCGGTGACGGCGTCCCATCTCGAGGAAACTGTCCCAGAACAGCAGGCGGGGGTCGTCGTAGTCGCTGAAGCCGCGGGGCTCGGTGTAGATGATCCGGCGGACTGAAGTAGCCGTGTCCGCCGGGACCTCCAGCACCTTGTCGGCCTGCTCCTGGTCCTCGGCGAAGAAGATCACGGGAGCGCAGTCCCCGACCAAGTACTCGACCTCGGCGGTGGGATTGGTTGGGTAGAGGCCGACCGTGATACCCCGCACCGCCACCGTAGCCAGGTCGAGGATCACCCACTCGGGCCTGTCCTCGGAGTGGATGGCCACCCGGTCGCCGGCCTCAACGCCCAGTTCCAGAAGGCCGTGAGCCGCGGTCTCGATCAGATCCCAGGTACCGGCCCAGGTGTACTCCTGCCAGATACCGAAGTCCTTCTCGCGCAAGGCGACCTGCCCGGGGTTGCGCCGGGCCCAGCGCTGGGCCAACGACGCGACTGTGGTCGCACCGGCGGCAGCACCCGCCGGCGAGGGAACGTCCGGGCCGGGCCGTTCCGAGGTGATTGCCACGCGTCGACCTCCTTCGCTCCTGCACTCATAGTGCGCTGAACGACGAACGCTACTTCAATTCCCCAGGTGCCGCAGCCGCGCCTGCTCGGCCGGATCGTCGAGACCGTCGTGGGCCGCGATCTCGGCCCGGCCGACCACGAACCAGTGCACCTCGTCGGGGCCGTCGGCCAGGCGCAGCGTGCGCTGGTTGGTGTACATCCGCGCCAGCGGCGTCCACTGCGAGACACCGGTCGCCCCGTGCATCTGGATGGCCTGATCGATGATGCGGCAGACCCGTTCGGGCACCAGGGCCTTCACCGCGCTCACCCAGACCCGGGCCTCGGCGTTGCCCAGGGTGTCCATGGCCTTCGCCGCCCGCAGCACCATCAGCCGCATCGCCTCGATCTCCACCCGGGCCCGGGCGATGGTCTCCACGTTGCCGCCGAGCTGGGCCAGCGGGCGCCCGAACGCCTCGCGGCTCATGCCTCTGCGCACCATGAGGTCCAAGGCCTTCTCCGCTGCGCCGATGGACCGCATGCAGTGGTGGATGCGGCCCGGGCCCAGGCGCAGCTGCGAGATCTCGAAGCCCCGTCCCTCACCGAGCAGGATGTTCGCGGCCGGCACCCGCACGTCCTCCAGACGGATGTGCATGTGGCCGTGGGGGGCGTCGTCCTCCCCGAACACGTGCATGGGCCCGACCACCCGCACCCCGGGGGTGTCCATGGGCACCAGGATCTGGGACTGGCGCCGGTGCGGGGGGCCATCGGGGCTGGTCTGCACCATGCAGATCATGATCTTGCAGCGCGGATCCCCAGCCCCGGAGATGTAGAACTTCTCGCCGTTGATGAGCCATTCGCTGCCGTCGAGGACAGCCCGCGTGGCGATGTTCTTGGCATCCGATGATGCCAGCGTGGGCTCGGTCATGGCGTAGCACGACCTGATCTCCCCGGCCAGCAGGGGCTCGAGCCACTGCTGCTTCTGCTCGGGCGTGCCTACCCGCTCCAGCACCTCCATGTTGCCGGTGTCGGGGGCGCTGCAGTTGAGGCATTCCGAGGCGATGGGATTCTTGCCGAGCTCGGCCGCGATGTAGGCGTAGTCGAGGTTGCTGAGGCCCTCGCCGCTGGCCGCGTCGGGCAGGAAGAAGTTCCAGAGTCCTGCCGCCTTGGCTCGCGCCTTGAGGCCGTCGAGCAACTCGAGCTGGCCGGGCCCGTAGCCCCAGCGCTCTGGTCGGTGCTCGCCCAGCCTGAAGAACTCGGCGGTGACCGGCTCCACCTCGGCTGCGACGAACTCCACGACCCGGTCATAGAGCGGGCGGGCCTGCGGCGACATGGCGAGGTTGAGCGAGGCGGGATCCAGGCTGCCGGTGAGCGCGGACGGTGTCATGGGAGGCCTCGCGATGGTCTACGACGACAGCAATGATGCTAGGGCCCAGACCGCAGCCACCAAGCCGACGATCATGTAGAGGAGGCAGCGGCCCACCGGGGCCCGTTCCAGGTCGTCGGGGTCACGCCGGTGGGGTCGGGGCCGCAGCAGGGCGGCCGCGTTTCCCGCAGCCATGGCTCCACCGAGGGCCAGCATCAGCCAGGCCAGGATGTTCTGCCCGAAGAACACTCTCAGACGCCTCTAAGTCAAATGGCGGAGCGGGCCGCGAAGTTGGCGAAGGTGGTGAACCGGGACAGGAAGGCCAGCGTGGTGGTGGCGGTCGGCCCGTTGCGGTTCTTGGCCACGATGATCTCGGCGGTGCCCGCGGTGTCGGCGTTGTCAGGGTTGTACACCTCGTCACGATAGATGAACATCACCACGTCGGCGTCCTGCTCGATGGCCCCGGACTCACGAAGGTCCGCCAGCATGGGACGCTTCTGCTGGCGCATCTCGAGGTTCCGGGAAAGCTGCGACAACGCCACCACCGGGCATTGCAGCTCGCGGGCCAGGATTTTCAGGCCCCTCGAGATCTCCGCCACCTCGACCTGGCGGTTGTCCGCGCTCTGCCGGCCGGTCATCAACTGGAGATAGTCCACCACGACCATGGCCAGATCGCCGACCTGACTCTTGAGCCGCCTCGCTCTTGCCCTGATCTCCATCACCGTCACGTTGGGGTTGTCGTCGATCCACATCGGCGCGCTCGAGAGCCGGTGTATCGCGCTGGTGATGGCGTCCCAGTCGTCGTCGTTCAGCCGTCCATCACGCATCTTGGTGGAGTCGATCCGGGCCTCGCTGCACAACAGGCGCTGAGTCAGCTCCATGTGGCCCATCTCCAGCGAGAACACCAGCACCGGCCGTCGCACCCGTATCGCCGCGTGGGAGGCCATGCCCAGCGCGAACGAGGTCTTGCCCATCGACGGCCGGCCACCCACCACGTACAGGGAACTGGGCTGCAACCCCGAGAGCAGCTTGTCGAGATCCTTGTAGCCGGTCTCGGTGCCGGTGATCGACCCGCCGTGCTCGTAGAGCTCCTCGAGGCGGTCCAGCGTCCCGTCCAGCAGCGCCGACAGCTGGACGGTGTTGTCGCCAACCTGGCCCTGGGCCACCTGGTACATCAGGTTCTCGGCCCAGTCCACGGCCTTGGTCACGTCGTCGGGACGGCCGTAGCCCAGCTCGGCGATCTCCCCGGCCACCTCGATCAGCCGGCGCAATGTGTGGTTCTCGTGAACAATGCGGGCGTAGGAGGCCGCGTTCGACGTCGCCGGGGTGTTCATCTGGAGCGACAGCAGACCGTCCAGTCCCCCGATGGCTTCCAGGGAGCCGCTGCGCTCGAGGACTTCGGCCACCGTCACCGCGTCGGCCGGATCCCCCGCGCCGTAGAGATCCCGGACGGCCTCGAACACACGGGCATGCGCCGGCCGGTAGAAGTGCTCCGCCGACACCGTCTCGAGCGCGTCGGCTATGGCGTCGCGAGACAGCAGCATCGCGCCCAGCAGGGACTCCTCGGCCACCAGGTTGTGGGGCGGCACGCGCACGTCGCGCCCCTCACCGCCGGTGGTGGCAACTGCCCTCTGCCACTGCGCGCTGTCAGTGACACTCATGAATGAACGCCCACGAATACCTACCCCCACAGCGGCCTTGCCCGCTGTGGGGGCCGACGGTATCCGGGGGGTATGACAGCCGCGGCTGATCGACGGGGATAACGCCGGGGATTTTCCCGTCCTCGCCGGGGAATTCGGGGGATGTCTCAGCCGGGGTGTGGACGCGCTGTGGGCAGCCCACTCGGCCTCTCAGTCCGTTTGGGCGGTCACCTCTACGGTGACGGGCACCTCCACGTCGGCGTGCAGATGGAACAGCACCGTGTGCGAGCCGACTTCGCGGATCGGGGTCTCGAGCATCACCGCCGCGGGGTCGACGACCGCACCGACCTGCTCCTCGACCGCGGCCACGATGTCGGCCGGCCCGACCGATCCGTAGAGATGGCCCGTCTCCGCGGCGCGGGCCGCAACCGACAGCGCCGCCGGAGCGAGACGCACAGCGATCTCCTCCGCGTCGGCCCGGTCGGCCGCCCTGCGCAGGGCGGCGCTGCGTCGCATGGCCTCGGCCTGCCGTTCCGCGCCGGGGGACGACTTCAGGGCCAGACCCTTGGGAACGAGATAGTTGCGAGCGAAGCCTGCGGCCACCTCGCAGACATCCCCCTTGCGGCCAAGCCCCTCCACGTCCGCACGCAGGACGACCTTCACGCCTGCTCCTCCTCGCTGACGAGCAGATCACCGGCCTCGGCGCCATCGCCGGCCATGTCAGAGCCGTCCACATCGGGCTCGCCGTCATCCGCGGAACCCACCGGAGGCGGGCTGGAAGGACGTGGCACCGGACCGGCGGCACGGCCCCGGCCGTCGCGGTCCTTGTTCTGGCGCTGGGTCGTGACCCGGTTCGCGTACGGCACGAGAGCCATCTCCCGAGCCAGCTTGATCGCATCCGCGACGAGCTTCTGCTGTTGAGCGCTGTTGCCCGTGACCCGCCGGGCCCTGATCTTGGCCCGCTCGGACATGAACTTTCTCAGCAGCTTCTCGTTCTTCCAGTCGACGTAGGTGATCCCCTCTGTCGTGAGGAAGCTCACCTTCTTTTTCGCCCGCCGATTGGTGTCGCGGTTCTTGCCCCGCACCTTGGTCTTGGCCACCTGCAGTTCTCCCTCGTCTCGGTATCGGCCGGTCCGCGCTGTCAGCCCGTTAGAACGGCTCGTCGTCGGAAGTCGACGAACCCTGCGAGTAGCTGTCGCCCCGGCTCGGCGCCTGCCTCGGACCGCTGTCACCGCGATGGGAGCCGCCACGGCCGCCGTCGCCGCGATAGTCGCCCCCGCCGGAACGCTCGTTCTTGGTCACCGCGGCGGTGGCCCACCTCAGGCTGGGAGCCACATCGTCGGCAAGGATCTCCACCTTCGAGCGCCGGTCGCCCTGATCGTTCTCCCAACTCCTTTGCTGGAGAGTGCCGTAGACGACCACGCGAGCGCCCTTCTTCAGCGACTCGGCGACGTTCTCGGCGAGCTGGCGAAAGCACGTGACGTCGAAGAATGACACCTCGTCCTCCTGGTCCTGGCGCCTGCGATTCCAAGCCAGCCCGAACTGGGCTATGGCCATTCCGGACTGCGCGAAGCGCAGCTCGGGGTCGCGGGTCACATTGCCCACGACAGTCACGGTGTTGTCGAATCCCATAAGGAACCTCCGGGTCTCAGCCGGCTGTAGCCGGCTCGGCCTCCCCGAGCAGACCGCGGCGTTCGGCCTCGGTGTCGGGAAGGCGGACTAATTTGTGGCGGACGATGTCGTCCGCGAGCCGCAGTCGCCGTTCGGTGTCGGGAAGACCGGCCGTTGCCGTCACGATCTCCCACACCACATAGGTGCCTTCGGTCTTGTGATTGATCTTGTAGGCGAGCTTCCTACGACCCCAGTTGTCGGTGGACTTGATCGTCCCGCCCTCACCGACCACCAGATCGGCGACATTGGAGACCACCGCGTCCGCGTCAGCCGGTGAGACGTCGGAGTCGATGATGATCATCAGCTCATAGGCCCGTAGCACGGGCGATCACCTCCCTACGGATCCGGCGCTGCCGGAGCCCCTCGACGGGGCAGGGTTCGTTGCTGGGCCGAACCGCCCGGAATCCGACAAGCGAGCCCGAACTGGATCAGCGAGTGGCCCGCAGGGTATCGGCGGTGCGGTCCATACCAACCGCCAGAGGCCGAGCGGGCGAGGCCCCGGGCCCGAGCGGCCCGTGAGCGAAGCGAACAAGAGCGGGAATCAGGCCGAGCGGGCGAGGCCCCGGGCCCGAGCGGCCCGTGAGCGAAGCGAACAAGAGCGGCGACATTGGCCGGAGCGGCCCTCAGGTCGCAGCAAACAAGAGCGGGAATCAGCCGCGGCGGTGTCCCCAGCGATCCACAGGGCCATCCCCAGCGAACCGCGGTCACAGAGTCAGAGTTCAGGAATTCCCAGTGCGGCCAGTTCGGCTTCCGACAGGTGATAGGACTCCTGCGAGGACGGGAACGCGCCGGACCGCACGTCGGAGGCGAACCGCCGGAGCGCGTCGGTCACCAGGGTGTCGAGGTCGGCGTAGCGGCGCACGAACTTCGGCACGAGCCGGGTCTCCAACCCCAGCAGGTCATGAAAGACGAGAACCTGGCCGTCGCAATGGGGACCAGCGCCGATGCCGATCGTCGGTATGTCGACTGCATCGGTGACCATCTCCGCGACCTGGACCGGCACTCCCTCCAGGACCAGCGAATAACAACCGGCGTGCGCCAGCGACTTGGCCGCCTGGACCAGCCGCCGGGCCGCCTCCGCATGCCGTCCCTGGACCTTGAAGCCGCCCATGGCGTGCACCGACTGGGGGGTCAGGCCGATGTGGCCCATCACCGGTATCTCGGCGTCGCAGATGCGCTCGATCATCGGCAGGCGCTTGCGGCCTCCCTCCAGCTTCACCGACTGGGCCCCCGCCCTGATGAGCATGGCCGCGTTCCGCACGGTCTCCTCCGCGGAGACGTGGTAGCTCATCCATGGCAGGTCGGCCACGATGTGGGCCGCGGGCTTGGCCCGGGCCACGGCTGCGGTGTGGTGGGCCATGTCGCCGACTGTGACCTGCAGGGTGTCGTCGTAGCCCAGCACGACCATGGCGAGGGAGTCGCCCACCAGGATGAGGTCGGCGCCGGCCTGGCTCGCCACCCGGGCACCCGGGGCGTCGTAGGCGGTCACCATCACCAGGGGGTCGGCGCCGTCACGCACCTTGCGGGCCCGTATGGCGGGCGCGGTGAGAGTGCCCATGGGATGCTCCTTTCCGTCCAGCGCGCTGCGGCTGCCAGCGGTTCCCCGAACGATACCCGCACCCGTTTCCGCCGTCAATCAGAGCAGCAGAACTGCCGGAGCGACTTAGGCCGAGCGTCTGCCTCCAAGCGTGAAGCGGCGCACGAGATGGTTCCATCCGCAGACGGTGCAGACCTCGACCACATACCCGGTCGAGACGCTGACCCGGTGCTGCAGCCGTTGAATCTCCGCCCGGGTCGTGACGCAGCGTCCGTGCTTGGGCAGGCGCGACCCGAACACGTAGGTCACCTCGACCAGGCTCCCGCTCTTGTTCGCTTCGCTCACGGGCCGCTCGGGCCGTGCCTCCCGCTCGCCTTCGCTTCGCTCACGGGCCGCTCGGGCCCGGGGCCTCGCTCGTGCAGGCTGTTCGCGGCCGCCCATTCGCTCGGCCTCCCGGCCCTCCGGAGCGCCCTCGGAATCACAGACCGGACATGACCGGCCGGTCGGTTGCCCGCAGAACTCTGCGTTTCGCTGGAGCTCGCGCTGAGCGTCGCATACCTCGTGGCGGCCGAGTTGACCCGACCGCCAGGCCCTCAGCGTGGCCGCCCGGGCGAGCCGGTAGTCCACTGCCGCGGCCACCGGTTGGCCCGATGCGGCAGCCCGGCCGGCGGTGGCCAGCTTCGACGGACTCGGCTTCACGCTCGCGAACAGTAGTCCGACGCTCGCCGGCGTCGCAGAGCTTCGGTCGCCTCGGCCTTGCCGATCGGACCATTCCGGAAGGTCAACTCCCGCAGGAATGCGAGCGCGCGGCCCACTGCCGGGCCGGGTGGGAGGTCCAGCGCGGCCATCACCTCGTCGCCGTCGAGAGGAAGCTCAGGACGGTCGACGTTCTCGGTGCGCCGGAGTTCGGCCAGCGTCGTCGCGAAGCTGTCCAGCCCGGTCACCGGCTCGCCCAGCGCGGTGGCCACTGCCCTGCTGAAGGCAAGGGCCTCATCCACCGGCACCGGGCACCGGTACACGAGGCGGCGGACTTCCGGCGGGCTGCAGTCTGCGCCGGCCAGCTCGATGCGGGCCTCCACCAGACCGGCTGCGGCCGAGACCAGTGCCGCGGAACCTCGCAGGCCTCGCAGACCGGCCGCCGCGGTCTCAGCGGTGTGGCGAGCGAACAGCGAGGCCCAGCGAGGAGCCGGCTCCGCAGCCACCGCGGCTGCGACCCGACCGATTTCTGCGGGGTCATGGTGAGCGATGTCGGCGAGGACCCGCTCGATGAGGCCGGTGCGGGACAGGAACCCGAACCCGTCCGACGGGTCATCGAGCAGCAGCAGCTTCTCGAACTCATCGCGGATTCTCTCGACCGCCACGATCTCCAACCGCGCTCCCATCTGCCCTACTGCATCCACGACCGCGCCGTCGGGCACAAGTCCGTGGCTGGCGATGAACCGCGCCGCCCGCAGCATGCGCAGCGGATCGTCTCCGAAGGAGATCGCAGGGTCGAGTGGTGTGCGCAGGCGGCCAGCCGCCAGATCCTGGCGCCCACCGTGAGGATCGAGAAGCCTGCCGCCGGCAGTGTCGACGGCCATCGCGTTGACCGTGAAGTCGCGACGGGCCAGGTCCTGCTCGACATCCTCGCCGAAAGTCACGACCGGCTTGCGGGAGTGCGGGTCGTAGCGCTCGGCGCGGTGAGTGGTGATCTCGAACGCCTGCCCGTCCACCACGCAGCCGATCGTGCCGAAGCGCTCCCCCTGGGTCCACACCGACGTCGCCAGGCCGTCCACGATCCGGCGCACGGCCACCGGACGGGCATCGGTGGTGCAGTCAAGGTCCGCCCCATCCAGGAAGCGCCCGGCCACGGCCTCACGCACGACGCCGCCCACGAGGTACAGCCGGTGACCGGCCGCGGCGAACAGCTGCGCCAAGCCCGAGGAGGCCGCCAGGGCGGCCGATAGCGCGTCAGAGGCCGCTGGGCTCATCGGTCCCCGTCGACGGCCTCTAGACGGGCCGCAGCCTCAACGATCTCCATTCCGGGACCGGCCCCGCTGGCAGGCTCCGGGTGCAGGTCGAGGCCCAACAGCGCCCCGGTCACCGCGTAGGACGAGGCGCGGGTGGCGTCAAAGTCGTAGCCACCTTCGAGAACCGCCACCGTTCGGGGTGCCAGTGGCATGAGCCGGCGCACAAAGTCGCCGTAGTCGGATGCGGAGTAGCCGAGGCCGGTGAGGGGATCGGCCCGATGCCCGTCGTAGCCGGCGGAGATCAGCATCCAGTCGGGGACGAACCGCTCGACCGCGGGCACGATCACCTCGTCGAGGGCGGCCCGCGCCGTGTTGCCGGTGGCGCCGGGGGGCAGTGGCACGTTGACCGTGAAGCCCTCCCCGGCTCCGACGCCCCGCTCGCGGAGAGCGCCGGTGCCGGGGTACAGCGGGTACTGGTGGATGGAGGCATACAGCACATCGTCACGATCCAGGAACACGTCCTGGGTCCCGTTCCCGTGATGGGCGTCGACGTCCACGATGGCCACCCGCTGGCCACCGGCCGCGAGCGCCGCGGCGGCCACCGCCACCGAGTTGAACAGGCAGAAGCCCATCGATACCGAAGGGGTGGCGTGGTGCCCGGGCGGGCGCACCACGCAGTAGGCCGTCGACTCGGTGCCGGCCGCCAGCTGATCCACAGCCGAGAGCACCGCTCCCGCCGCGAGGCGGGCCGCTTCGAAGCTGGCCGGCCCCATGGCCGTGTCGGCGTCCAGGTGTCCCCCGCCTGCCGCCGCGACGGCCGACACCCGGTCGATCATGGCCGCAGAGTGAACCAGCTCCAGCTCGTCGCGTTCGGCTGGCCTGGGTGAACTGCCCCCGGCCAGCAGCTCGGTGTCGACATCGCCGACACCGGCCAGCGCAGCCCGCAGACGGTCGGGCCGCTCCGGGTGCCGGTATCCGGTGTCGTGGTCGAGGAAGCGTTCGTCGGTGATCACGAGCATGGCCGGATCGTACCGCCCGCCCCCGACCCGATTCGGAGCTCGTGCCAGCGACGTATCGTTAATGGGACATGCCAGGACGACCTGTCGGCGGCCCACGGAGCAGGCGCGCGGGCTCAGAGGCCGAGCCGATCGACCCGCGAATCGGCTTCATGCGGGCGAGGCCCCGGGCCCGAGCGGCCCGTGAGCGAAGCGAACATGAGCGGGGACGGTGGCCCGAGCGGCCCGTGAGCGAAGCGAACAAGAGCGGGAATGGCACCCTTGCGGCCCGACCGGCGTGCATCGATCCGTGCGCGTTCCCATGGCCCTGACCCCGTTGAGCATCGGCTCGGCCCGATTCCGTGTCGGTGCCTGGCAGGGTGCCGCCGACGTGGCCTATCTCGCGGTCGCATCGGCGGCCGCGACTATGGCGCCCTGGGTGCTGGCCGCGTTGCGGGACCGGCTCCGCGAGCAGGGGTACCGCGGCGTCGTCACCGCTGCGGTGGCCCCCCGTGAGCGTGATGTCCTGATCGGCGACGGCTTCGGGATCCGCTCCGAGCTCGCCACCCTCAGCCGAGATCTCGAGGCCGAGGTGCCCAGGCTCGCCGACCCGCGGGGTCGCACTCGCCGGGGACGGTGGCGCGACCTCGACATCGTGCTGCAGGTGGACGCGGCCGCCTTCTCACCGTTCTGGCGGCTCGACGCGGACGGCATCCACGAAGCCCGCACGGCCACACCGTCCAGCCGCTGGCGAGTCAACCGCGGCACCGAGATCCAGGCCTACAGCATCACGGGGCGGGCCAGATCCCAGGGTTACGTCCAGCGGCTGGCAGTGGCGGCCCGCAGCCAGGGCCGGGGATTGGGCACCCTGCTCGTGCTGGACGCACTGATGTGGTTGAAGCAAGGGGGGGCCCGGACTGCTCTGGTGAACACGCAGCCCGACAATGATCGGGCGCTGGACCTCTACCGGCGTTTCGGGTTCCGCATGGCGCCCGACCGGCTCGCGGTCCTGTACCGCGACCTCCGATGACAAGAGGCCGAGCCTCCCGCCGTTGGCTCGCGCTCGCGGCCCCGGCCCTTCTCCTCGCAGCGTCCTTGTTGGTTGCTTACGCCCCCGAGGCAGGTGCCAAGGAGGTCGACGAGGATCGGTCCTCCCTGTCCGTTGTGGACACCTTCGGCGTGGATCTGATCAGCCAGACCGCAGCAACAGCCTCATCACCGGCTGTCATCCGTCTTCGAATCGCGGCCGAGCTGTCAACCGCGGATCTGAGAGCCCGCCTGTATGAACCGGTGACGACCAGAGCCGAGTTCCTGGCGGCGAAGAATGGACCGCCGACGCCACTGATCACGGAATGGATCGTCGAGGATGCCCGCATCGTCTCCGCCGACGAGCAAGGTGTCGTCTTGTCGGTGCCCATCCAGCCACCCGGAGCGGATCTGGAGAGCTCAGCCTTCGACGACCCGCGGCCGTTTCCGCTGCACTTGGAGCTGGTCGATGCCGCTGGTGCCCCCGTGCGAGGCTTGGCCACGTTCCTGACCCCGGGCGCAAGTGCCGGGGTTGCCGACTCCGGGCGTCTGCTGACGGTTGCCGTGGTCCTCGATCTGCGTCTGCCGCCGTCGCACCTGGTCGACGGTGGTGCGAGTGTGGATGCGGTTTCGCTCAATCGTTTGCTCGGACTGGCCGAGGTCCTCACTGAACACAGGACCGTGCCGCTCTCCGTCGTGATCAGTCCCGAGACCCTCGATGCCCTGGCCCTCATCGGTGACGACGCCAGCGTGGAGATGCTGCGCACCGCGCTGCGCGACAGGCAACTGCTCACCTCTACGTGGACGAGTCTCAACCTGTTCGATTGGACGTGGGCCGTCCGGGCCGACGTCATACTCGATGGGCTGCGCAGAAGTAAGGAGGCGCTGCGCTGGACCGGTCTGGAAGCCAGCACGGTCATGCACATCGAATACCCGCTGACGGTTCGGGCAATCAGGGCCGTCACCGAGCCGACGACCGGAGTGAACGCCTTCGTGGCCGATACCGTCCCCAACGACGACGGTCCCTTTCCGCCGGTGACGTTGATGGCTGATACATCCGGCGGGAGTCATCTGCTGGCCCAAGTCGACCCGATTCTCGCCGAAATGGTGCAGCACCGCGACACGGAACTCGGTATTCGATGGGCGCACGCCGAACTTCTCCGGATTGCCGCCGCGGGCACACCGAGCGCAGTCCTGCTGCCGGTGTCGGCCCATGGCGCGCAAAGGCCGGACTGGGAGGACTTCTCCACCGGCACCTTCCCCGCCGCAGTCATTGAGCCGTCCGAGCTAGGGGTGCTGCTCGACATCATCGCCAGCGACCCGGCTCTACGGCCCGCCACCGTGGACGACGTGCTGGCCCAGGAGCCACCGGTGGGCGCGGTCATCGTCGCGCCGACCGGCGAGCGGCTCTCCGACCCGCGCGACTTCGGCCTGTATCTCGACCGGCGAACCCAGGTGGAGCAACGGCTCGAGGCCTACGAATCGTTCCTGGGGGACGATCCGTTCCTAGTCGCCCCCCTGCGGACGCTGCTCGCAGTCAGCGCCAGCAGGCTCTTGACGACCGGGGAGCGAACCGAGTTCCTCGACGCCGTCGACCAGCAGGTGGCCCAGGGCACCACCGGGGTGGAGTTCCTGCCCCGGGGCCCGATCACTGTCACCGGACGCCGCGCCGACCTGCCGGTGACACTGGTGAACAGCCGGCCCGCGGAGGTGACCGTCGCCCTGGAACTGACGTCCGACACGATCAGCTTCACCCGCGGGGAGATCTCCGTCCACACGCTGGAACCGGGGCGCAACGATCTTCTGGTGCCGATCGAGGCGGCTGCATCCGGTCGCGCTTCAGTCCTGGTGACCGTGACGACCCCGGACGAAGCGGGCGCCATCACCCTCGCCACCGGCACCTTCAACGTGCGATTCGCCGACGCCGAAGGGATCGGTCTGATGATCCTCGTGGTGGCCGCGGCCGCGCTGGCGGCATGGTGGCTGCAGACCCTGCGCAAGCGTTCTCGCGATAACGACAGCGACGGTGCTACGGTCGCAGCACCCGGTCCGGTCAGCGGCAGCGTCGAGACGAGCAGCGATACGGGCACCCCTCCAAACCGCCGATCACAAGAGGACATGACATGACCGCTGGCATTGTCACCGACAGCTCATGCGATCTGGGCGACGACGAGCTCGAAGGGCTCGACGTCGAGATCGTCCCGCTGTTCATCCGCTTCGGCACCGACGAGTTCGTGGACCGCGAGCAGATCAATGTCGAGGACTTCTACCGGCGGATGGCCACCGTCGATGAGCTGCCGCAGACGGCGGCCCCGCCGCCAGGGCGCTTCGAGCAGGCCTTCACCCGCTTCCTGGACGCCGGTTGCGAAGCGGTGCTGTGCATCAACCTGTCGTCGGCGATCTCGGCCACGATGCAGTCGGCGGTGCAGGCCGCCGACTCGGTCCGCTCCCAGCGCAGCGACGCCGACATCAGGGTGCTGGACAGCAAGTCGGTCACCGCCGGGCTGGGCACGCTGGTGCTTCAGGCCGCCCGCATGGCGACCGCCGGGGACAACGCCGACACCATCGAGGCGTTCGTGGCCGACGCGTCGGACCGCACCCATGTGTTCGGCACGCTCGACACGCTCGAGAACCTCCGCAAGGGCGGGCGCATAGGCGGCGCGCAGGCCATGCTCGGCTCGATGCTGTCGATCAAGCCCATCGTCGACATCTCCAGCGGGGAGGTCGAGGAAGCAGCCAAGCAGCGCACCCGCCGTAAGGCTCTGGGCTGGCTCCGCGACACGTTGAGCGCCGCCGAGCCGGTGGAGTGCCTCACGGTCATGCACGGAGAGGCCGCCGATGTGGGCGACTTCTGCGACATGCTGGCCGCGGTCCACAGCGGCGACATCCGGGTGTGCAAGGTCGGGCCGGTAGTGGGCACCCACGCCGGCCAGGGCGTGCTGGGCATGGCCTACCAGGTCCCAGCCACCTGAGCTACAAGGCGGGCCGCAAGGCACGGGGATTCTGAAGATTCGTAACGACCTCGATGACGCCAGACTGACGAAGGCGGCACAGGCCGGAGACCGAAGTGCGCTCGAAACGCTGCTGCGGCGCCATCAACCCCAGATCCACGCCATCTGCAGGCGCCTCGCGGGCAACGATGCCGACGGGCAGGACGCCACCCAGGAAGCGCTCATCGCCATCGTCAGGGGACTCCCCCGCTTCCATGGGAAGGCCAGGTTCTCGACCTGGGCCTACCGGGTAGCCACCAACGCGGCCCTGGACGAGCTACGCCGGCGGAGTCGACGGCCGGTTCCGGCGGGCGACGAAACCGACGACCGCCTGGCCGCGGCGGCCACGGGCGACGACCCGGCCTCGGTGGCCGTGCGTCTCGACCTCGACGCGGCCCTGGCCCAGCTGCCCGAGGAGTTCCGGGCGCCGGTCGTGCTCCGGGATGTGGCCGGCTGCGACTACGCCGAGATCGGGCAGATCCTGCGGATACCGCCCGGCACGGTGAGGTCGCGGATCGCGCGGGGCCGGGCCCGGCTGGCCGAGACGATGAGCGCCAACGGCGGGAACCACCACGACACCCGGCAACGTCGTAACGACGAGGCAAGCAGACCATGAGTGACGAACAGCTCCACCAAGACGAACTCGTCTCGGCCTACCTCGACGGTGAGGCGACCCCGGCCGAGATCGCCGAGATCGAGGCGAGCGACTCTCTGCTGGCCCGGGTCGAGGAGCTCCGGGCCGTCCGCGAGGCGGTGGCCGAGCCGGTCACGCCACTGCCGGCGGACCGGCAGGCCGATCTGATCGGTGCGGCCCTCGGTGTGGCCGACGCGGAGGAGGCCGCCCGGGTCGAGGCCAGGGTCGTGCCCCTACGGCGCCCCCAGCGGCTGCTGCTGGCAGCGGCGGCGGCGGTAGTCGTGCTCGCGGCCGTCGTCGGGACCGGCCTGCTAGCCGGCGGGAGCGGCGACGACTCCGAGGAATTCGCCTCAGTGGCATCCTCGGCGGACGACGCAGCCCCCGCCGAGATGGCGGACGCGGAGCCGATGGCCGAAGAGGCACCCGCGGCCGAAGAGGAGCCCATGCCCGAGATGGACATGGAGGCCGCTGACGAGGCGATGGCCGGGATGGACATGGCCGCGGCCTCCGAGACGTTGGCTGAAGAGGCCGCCATGGCCGCAGCACAGCAGGCTGCCGAAGAGGCAATGGCTGCTGCAGAGACGGCCGCAGAGGCCGCAATGGCCGCCGCGGAGGAGGCCGCCGCCCCCACGACCACCGAGGCCGCTACCTCGACCACCGATGCCCGGCGAGCGGACGAGGAGCCGCGGCTCTCCGATCCGGCCGCTGACGAGGCCGGCCCCGGCACCGACGCCCAACTCGCGCCGGTGGCGGATCTGGGCACGCTGGAGACCCTCGAGGAACTGTTCGAGAGCATCGGGGCGAGCTGGTCCGCCGCGCTGGAGGATGGGGCGGTGGCCGACCCCGGCGCCTGCTCCTCCGCCGTGAACGAGCGCGCTCTCGAATTGAGCGCCGAGACGCTCCACTCCTTCGTCGCCAGTGTCGGCGTCGAGGATCCGGTTGCCGTCGACGGCCGGTTCGCTCGGCGCGGCGACGGCACTTCGTTCATCGCCTACGCATCTCCCCCCGACTGCGAGGTCGGGGTCCACGAGATGCCCGGTTCCTGACGCCACCCGGTGGCGTGCCTCGAAGGGCCCGAACGGGTCGCCGGTAGGCTGCCACCCCTATGGCCGATCGTGAGACCGGTAACCGCGAGCGGCCGCCGCTGAGCGTGGGATCCGACGACTGGCCGGCCACTCTCGCCGGCAAGATCGTCGAGATCGTCGACGCGGTTCGCGTCCAGACCACCGACCGGGTCGTGCTCGTGCTTCGCGCCGTGGTCTATTGCCTGGTCGCGGCGGTCGCGGCCATAGCCGTTGTCGTCCTGGTCACGATCGCGGCCATAAGGGTGGCCGACGCGTACCTGCCCATAGGAGACGGGGTCGGTTCGGCCACCTGGGCTGCCCACGGGTTCATCGGGTTGCTGGTGTCGATCATCGGCCTGGGTTTCTGGCGAGCCCGGGCAGGTTCAGCCAAGCCGCTGTACGCGGCCCTGATCCTGGACGCGGCCATCGTGGTGGCCGTTGTCTTCTACGGTGTGATCGTCGCGGTCGCTTGAACAAGGAAGGGCCCTGACTGAGATGAGCCTCGACGGCCGCGCCGACCACCCGGTGGAAGTAGCCATAATCGGCTCCGGCCCGGCCGGGCTGACTGCGGCCATTTACGCGGCCCGGGCCAATCTGGAGCCCGTGGTGCTCGAAGGTGAACCGAGCTCGACCAGCGACCAGCCGGGCGGCCAGCTCATGCTCACCACCGACGTGGAGAACTATCCCGGCTTCCCCGAGGGCGTCATGGGCCCGGAGTTGATGCAGCGATTCCGGGAGCAGGCCATTCGATTCGGCGCTCAGATCCACACCGTGAAGGCTTCCCGGGTGGACTTCTCGTCCCAGCCTTACGGCATCTGGACCGACGACCCCGACACATCCGAGCCGACCCTGCGAGCCTGGACGGTGATCGTGTCCACCGGAGCCCAGTCTCTCATGCTGGGCCTCGACCGGGAGATCGAGCTGGTGGGCCACGGCCTGTCCACCTGCGCCACTTGCGACGGCTTCTTCTTCCGCGACCAGCACATCGCGGTGGTCGGCGGGGGCGACTCCGCAATGGAGGAGTCGACCTTCCTGACCCGGTTCGCCTCCAAGGTCACCATCATCCACCGTCGTGACGCCTTGAGGGCCTCGAAGATCATGCAGCAGCGGGCCTTCGAGAACGAGCGGATCGAGTTCATGTGGAACACCGTCGTGGAGGAATACCTGGGCGACCACGCGCTGAGCGGTCTGCGCGTCCGTGACACCGTCACGGACGAGACATCGACCCTGGACGTGACCGGCTGCTTCATCGCCATCGGTCATTCGCCCAATACGGACCTCTTCGCGGGCCAGCTGGAGATGAAGGACAACGGCTACCTCATCACCGCGCCGAACTCCACCAAGACCGCCGTCGAGGGTGTCTTTGCCTGCGGAGACGTGCAGGACGACTACTACCGCCAGGCAGTGACCGCCGCCGGCACAGGATGCATGGCGGCCATTGAAGCCGAGCGGTATCTGGAGAGTCGCTCACAGGTAGGGTGACCGCGAAGCACCGCGCCGGGCGACGCCGCGCTCCGGTAGACCGACAAAAGGACATCTTCAATGGCAGAGTCAACCATCACTCTCAGCGACGCGACCTTCGACGAGGAGATCAACGGCGCGTCCACGCCCGTCCTCGTGGACTTCTGGGCCGAATGGTGCGGACCCTGCAAGGTGATCGCGCCCATCCTCGATGAGATCGCTTCCGAGCAGGAGGGCAGGCTGACGGTGGCCAAGCTCAACGTGGACGATGCTCCCAATGTCGCCCGGCGGTTCGGGGTCATGAGCATCCCTACGCTGATCCTCTTCCACGACGGGGAGCCGGCCAAGCGGGTGGTCGGAGCCAAGCCGAAGGCGGCTCTGCTGGGCGAACTTGCCGATTACCTCTGATCATCGCGGAGTGCCCCACTCCCCCGGAGCCGGGGGTCTGCCGCTACGGCGCGGCGACACTGGTGAGGCGGTTCGCGACCTCCAGGAGAGGCTGGCGCTGATCGGTTACGGCACCGGCGGCGATCATCAAGAATTCGGCGCGGCCACCGAGGCATCCCTCCGCCAGTTCCAGAGCGACCGCGGCCTGGTGGTCGACGGGATCTGCGGCCCGCAGTCCTGGAACGCTCTCGTGGAGGCCGATCACCGGCTCGGAGACCGGCTTCTCTACTACCGGGCCCCAATGATGCGCGGTGACGATGTGGCCGAGCTGCAACGTCGCCTCGGCCAACTCGGCTTCGACGCATACTGGGTTGACGGGATCCTGGGACCGAGGACGCAGACCGCGGTCCGGCAGTTTCAACAGAACGTCGGCCTTCCCGACGACGGCGTGGTGGGAAGATCCACGGTCGAGGCCCTGGAACGCCTCACCAGGCGGACCGCAGCCGAGGTCACCATCGCGGAGGTGCGTGAGCACGAGCGCCTGCGGCACCAGCCCAGCAGAGTGGAGGGCCGGCGCGTGGTGATCGGCGACACGGGCGAACTCCCGGTGATCGCACAGGCCGTAGCTCGCCGCCTCCGCCACGTCGGGGCTGAGGTGCTGTCATTCAGCACGCCGGACCTGAGCCACCAGGCTCGAACCTCCAACCAATGGGACGGGGACATCTATCTCGGGGTGACCCTGGCGGTCGACAACTTCGGCTTCTCGTACTTCGGTACAAGGGGATTCGAGTCGGTAGGCGGTCGCGCCCTGGCACAACGGTGTTCCGAGATGCTCGCACCTGTGCTCGCAGTACCGACACCGGTCGCGGCCATGCGGCTGCCCATCCTTCGGGAGACCCGGATGCCGGCCGTCTGGTGCCGGCTCGGACCCGGCTCGACGGTAGTGCCGCAGACTCCTCGCATTGCGCAGGGCCTTGCCCAGGCCGTGATCGACTGGTGTCTCGATCCTAGACTACATTAGACCTTCTTGAAATAGCTTTAAAGGCAGTCACATTCTGCTCACATGAGCAGGTGATAGATGCGTTCCAGATCGGGCAGGCCGCTGAACTGGATCGTGATCCTGCCCTTGCGCTTCCCCAGCTTCACCGATACCCGCGTGTCAAGCCTTGTCGACAGGAGCTCCTCCAACTCGAGAATGCCGGCCTGGACCTCTCCGGATACGGACGACCCGTTGCCGGGGGACGGAGCCGCGACCGGCTCGGAGCTGGTTGATTGGCTCTCCGCGACCCGCCGCTCGGTCTCCCGCACGGTCAAGTTGTCACGCACGATCTCGGTGGCCAGCCCTTGCCGGGCCTCCTCGTCCTCCAGGGCGAGCAGCGCCCGACCGTGTCCGGCCGAGAGATGGCCCTCCACCACCAGACGCTGCACCGAGGGGGCCAAGTTCAGCAAGCGAACCGTGTTGGCCACCGCCGAGCGGGAACGGCCCACCCGGGAAGCGACCTCATCCTGCCTCAAGCCGAAGTCGTCCATCAGCTGCCGATAGGCCGCGGCCTCCTCAAGGGCATTCAGATCCTGGCGGTGCACGTTCTCGACGACCGCAGCCTCGAGCGCCCCCTTGTCGTCGGCGGATCGCACAAGGGTGGGAATGCTTCTGAGGCCGGCCCGCTGGGCGGCGCGCCAGCGACGCTCTCCTGCGATAATTTCATATCCTTCAGTTGCTTCCCGAACAATGATCGGCTGTATCACTCCAACTTCGGATATCGACTCAGCCAGGGCCACGAGCGACTCCTCGTCGAACCGGTCCCTCGGCTGGTAGGGGTTCGGCACAATCTGGACGATGTCTATGTCCTGGAAGGCCGACTCGGTCGTGTCGGGCTCAGTCGGGATCAGAGCCCCGAGCCCCCTCCCCAGGCCACTACGGCGTGCCACGGAGCACCTCCTTTGCCAGGGTGCGATATGCCGTCGCGCCCTTGGATAGAGAATCGTAGAGAGTGATCGGTTGGCCGAAGGACGGTGCCTCGCTCAACCGCACGGTGCGCGGCACCACCTGCCAGCAGACCTTGTCGCCGTAGTGGGCTCGCACCTCTCGAGCGACGTCTCGCGACAGGTTGGTGCGAGCGTCATACATCGTCAGCACGACCTTCGTGAGTTCCAGACCCGGGTTCAGGCTGCGCTGGACCATGCCGATGTTCTGGACGAGCTGGGTCAGCCCTTCGAGCGCGAAGTACTCGGTCTGGATGGGGACCATGACCTCATCGGCCGCGGTCAAGCCATTGATGGTGAGCAGGCCGAGCGAGGGCGGGCAGTCAATCATGACTATGTCGTACTCCCCCACAGCTCCTGAAATCGCCTCCCTGAGCTGGCTCTCTCTGCTGAAGGCCGGCACCAGTTCGATCTCGGCGCCCGCGAGGTCAAGACTGGATGGAGCGATGTGCAGCCCCTTGATCATCGTGGGTTCCACAATCTCGTCAAGTTCGATGTCCTGCAGGAGAACCTCATAGATCGAGGCATCCAACCCCCTTGGATCCAACCCGAGACTGGTCGTGGCGTTCGCTTGGGGATCGAGGTCAACCACCAAGGTCTTGAGCCCGCGCTCGGCGAAGCAGGCGGCGAGATTGACCGTCGTTGTTGTCTTGCCCACCCCGCCCTTCTGGTTGGCAACGGCAAAGACTCGGGCGCGAGCATCCGTCCTCGGCTGTGCCATCCCCAACGGTGACATAACCGTTTTCCACAGTCAAGGACTCAGGGGGCTCGGCGGGTCCCGTTGTTTCACGTGAAACTTCAGAGTTGCTGCGATTCCTCCTGCATCAGGGGGACTCGGCGCCGGGCGGCCCGCCGGCGGGGGAGACCTGCCGGGGCTCCCCTGACCCTGGTAATCGAAATGAAGCTGCCATGCTGCGTTGACCACTGACCGGACAGCTCGCAACCGGTTCGAGCCCTCAGCGGCATCCCTTCCCACTGCCGCCTTGTCTCCGCAGACACCGACACAACCAGTGAACCACCTGTTCGCAGCAGCGGCAGGCCACACTCAGCCAACTCCGAGGCGGGACCGAACAGGCGAGCCACCATCCCGTCGAAGGCCTCGCGAGCATCGCTCCGGCTGGCGACGCCCTCAATGGGGGAGTGCTCGACCACGACCCGAGCGGTCAAGCCGGCCGCCACCACGGCCCGCGCCGCCATGTCACAGCGTCGTTCGCTGGCGTCCACCAAGGTCCAGCGCGATGCCGGAAGTTCGAGAGCCAGGAGCACTCCGACCAGACCCGCGCCCGCCCCGCAGTCGACAAACTCGCCTCCGGGCATGCCCCGCCAGGCATCCAGAATGAACCCGGTTGAATGAAGGCGCAGCGCCTCCAGGGACGAATGCCCTATGACGCCGGCCGCTCGGGCCGGTTCCCACGCCTCCTCGAGGCGCCTCAGTAGTTCGGGTTCGACCTGGGCGAGCGGGCGTGGCGCGGGCACGCGGTGCGCTAGTCGGGCAGCGCGGTGATGATGACGCGCCGGTGAGGATCCTCGCCCTCGCTGCGACTGTCGACTCGATCGATACCGGTGACTACATCGTGGACGATCTTCCGGTCAACGCGGCTCATCGACTCGAGAGCGATCTCCTCGCCCGTCTCCAGGGCCTCCTCGGCCACCTTGCGAGTGAACTCCGTCAGAGCTGCGGTGCGCCGGGAGCGAATCCCGCCCACGTCCATCCGGATCTTGCCTTCGCGCGTGCTGCCACCGGATCGTTGCAGCACTGTACGGACCAGCTCATCTATGGCCTGGGCGGTAGCACCTCGCCGCCCTACAAGGAGTCCTATGCCTTCTCCGTCGGCTTCGATTCTGAGGATCCCGTCCTCCACGTCGTGCCTCGTGAAGGCGAGCGGAACACTGAGCGTGTCTCCAACCCCCTTGACGAAGGACTCTGCTAGGTCGGCCTGCTCCAGGAGCGAAGGCCCGGTGTCGTGATCCATCTTTGGCTCCTCAGTCTTCTTGCTGTTGCTGCGGTGCTGTGCACCTCTGGTCTGTTGAGAACCGTCGCGGGGCTTCGGGCTGGGTGTCGAGCTTGCCGAAGGCCGTCGATTCTCACCACCGCTCGGACGCGACTCGGACTTCGCAACTGTAGAGGCCCGTGCCGGTTCCGTCCGCTTCGACGACCCGCCGCCGGACTTGCGGCTGTTGTGACCGCGCCCCCGGCCCTCCTTTGGCCGTACCGGCGTGGGAATCACGCGGGCTCGCACCCGTGCCTCCTCCTTGACACGGCCGAACATCCCGACACGTTCTGTGGACAGCACTTCGAACTCGGCGTCGGACTCGTGGACTCCGAGATGGACCAGAGCCTTCTCTTTGGCGCTTTCTACCGATGGGGCCGTAATTTCCAACCATTCCATGTTTCATCAACACCCTTCGTTCAGGAGACGAGCGTCAGCGTCTCTTCTTCTTGCTTCGACTTCGGTTCGCATTGCTCCGCTTGGGAGCCGAACCAGGTGCGGTGGTGCGGCCGCCGGTGGCCCGACTGCTGGACCGGCTGCGCGTGGGGGCCTTGCCGGTCTTCCCGCCCCCGGACCTTCTCGCGGTCGACGGCCGTTCACGGGCCTGACTATCAGTGTCGTCACCACGACGCCGCCTGGGAATCTTACCCCGCGCCGGGGCCGCGCTCTGCTTGCCGGCACCAGCCTTGCCCCGCGCCGGGGCGGCTCCCCGCTTGCTGGCCGGAGCCTTGCCCCGCGCTGGGGCCGCGCTCTGCTTGCCGGCACCAGCCTTGCCTCGTGCTGGGGCTCCGTCCCGCTTCCGGGCGGGCGCCCGCTTTCCCTCGGCTCCCGCACCCCGCTTGCGGGAAGGAGCCTTGCCCTTGGCCGTGGCCGCGTCCCGCTTGGGAGTGGGTGTGCCCTTCTTCTCGGTGATCGACTTCGCTGAGCGTTGCTTGGGATCGGGCTCGGCCTGAGCCTCGTCCGTCGCGGCAGCTCGCTGCTTGGCCACCTGCGCTCCCAGCGAGTCCTCGCCCCGGTAGAAGGACCGGGTGATGTAGGCCTGCTGGGCGATACGGACCATGTTCGAGACGATGAAGTAGACCACGACCGCGCCCGGCATGACGTAGGAGAACACCGGCAGCATGTACGGGATGAGCTTCATCATCATCTGCTGCTGCGGGGGCATGGCCTGGGTCTGCCTGCCCTGGATCTGCCGCTGTTGCACGAGGCTCGTGACCAGCACGAACAGGATCATCAGGAAGTAGGGGAGTGCCTCGACGATTCCGGCCGAGAGGGCATCGCTAGCGCTCCTCGACAGATCAACGCCCCACGAGACCATCTCCAGGTTGCCGCTGAGGTCGCCATAGAGGGCGGTGTCGCGGGACAGGAAGTCCGGATCGAACGCCAGGTCACCCCTGGGAATCGGGGTCTCGGCGTATTGGGGAACCGTCTCGAACGCGGTGTCGGCGTAGCGACGAGAGGTATATCCGATCTGGGTCCCGATCTCGGTCGTGCGCCGGGTCAGCCCATCCACAACGCGGTACATGACCAGGAAGATCGGGGCCTGCACCAGCATGGGGAGCAGGCACCCGACCGGGTTGAGGCCGTGCTCCTTGTAGAAGGCGGCCGTGGCCTCGTTCATAGCCTGGCGGTCGCCCCGGTACTGGGCCTGGATCTTCTTCAGCTCCGGCATGTGCTGTTGCATCTGCAGCGTCGAGCGCGTGAACTTCAGGGTGAGCGGGGTCACCGCAATCGTCGTAGTCAAGGTCAGGAAGGCGATCGCCATGCCGTACGAGGGCCACAACGAGTAGAACCAGGCCAGTACCGCGGTGATCAGGTCGAACAGCGGATCAAGCATCGATCAACCTCGCTGGTTCCGCTGTGCTGCGCCGGGCTGGGGGCACCGGATCCAGCCCCGTCGAGCCCCACGGGTGGCACCGGGCCAAGCGGCGAGTCGTCAACCAGATCCCCCGCCATGTTCCGTGGGTCTCCAGCGCCTCCAACGCGTAAGACGAGCAGGACGGTGCGTACCGGCACACCGGCGCACGGCCGGCCCGGACCAATCGGGAGGCTCGCACCGCGAGACAGGCCAGCCGCGCCGAGAGCCTCATGGACACCTGAACCTGAGATCCCTGAACATGCCGCCCAGCATCAGCCGCAGCTCCGCAGGGGAGAAGCGCTCGAGCGGCGCCGAGACGCGCAGGCGGTACTCGCCGTCGGCCAGCACGACCGCCTCGTCACGAGCGAGCTCCCGGAGTGTTTCCCGGACGCGACGCCGGACTCGGTTGCGCACGACCGCGGTTCCCACGGACTTGGGCACGGCCAGGTGGACGCGCACCGGACCGGGCGCGGCGCGGAACGACACCCTCAGCGGGCCGCGGCGGACGTTGGCTGCGGCCGGAGACTGGTCGTGCGTCCTCCGGCCCCTCGTCGAGCCCCTCACGCTGCCAGTCGGCTCCGCCCCTTACGACGACGGGCTTGCAGGACAGCGCGTCCGGAGCGAGTTCTCATTCTGGCCCGAAAGCCGTGCTTCTTATGCCTTTTCCTGATGTTGGGCTGAAAAGGACGTTTCATAGCGATCCTCCCTCGGTACTCCCTCGCCTCGGGCGTTCCGAAAAAAGCCGCCGCTGCAAATGATGCTTGTGGATGGCGGCGGAACCACATCCACGGTAGGGCTGCCCCTACGCTGCGACAACCACGGCCCCGCGACGGTCACCGGCAGCACCCGGAGTCACCGCAATTTTGGGCTCAACAAACCACACCGGGAAAACATATCTTACATAGTTGTCATTCACTTTGCCTTCATCCGGTCTGAACTAGTTGTTTGCATGGTTTGGTTCGTCTGACTTGCAGCCATTCGCGATGCTGCTACGTTCCGCAGGCCGTTACGTCCGAGTCAATCTGAGACCGGTCCTCCTCCCGCCAAGGGCCGTTCAACTGTCTTGTCCACATCTGTGGATGACTCTGTGGAGAAAGGAGATCGAGGTGAGCAACGATCCCGAAGCGGAACGGATCTGGACAAGTTGCGCACAGAGCATCCGGAGTCAGGTCAGCGATGCCGTCTGGAGGACCACCTTCAGCGGCGCGCGTGCTACTGCCTTCGAAGAGCGATCGCTGACTGTGGTCGTTCCGACCAGCCTGCAGAAGGCCCGCATCGAGCGCCGGTACTTCGGCCTGCTGACCGACGCCATCGACGAGACCGAGCCCGACATCACCGTCCGCATCGAAATCGACCCCGACTGGACCGAGACCAGCCAGCGGCTCGCCCCTGCCGACGACGATTCGACCGAGCCGGGAGCCGACTCCGAGGCCGCGGGCTCGAGCGGCGAGTCCGGGCCCGACATCCGGCTGACGTTCGAGCAGTTCGTCACAGGAACGTCCAACCGCTTCTCGCACGCGGCCGCCCTCGCCGTGGCCGAGACTCCCGCCGGGGCCTACAACCCGCTGTTCATCCACGGCGCGTCCGGGCTCGGAAAGACCCATCTGCTGAGAGCCATCAGCCACTACGTCAACAACCACTACCCGTCCTACAAGGTTCGATACGTCACTAGCGAGACCTTCCTCAACGAGTTCGTCCAGGCCATCCGCAACAGCACACAGCCCGAGTTCAAGCAGGTCTACCGAAGCAACGACGTGCTGCTGGTTGACGACATCCAGTTCATGGAGGGCAAGGACGGCCTTCAGGAGGAGTTCTTCCACACCTTCAACGACCTCCTGCAGAACGGCGCTCAGATCGTCCTCTCCTCCGATCGGGCCCCGGATGCCATGCCCACTCTCGAAGACCGGCTGCGGAGCCGGTTCAAGTCCGGCCTGATCACCGACATCCAACCGCCCGATCTAGTGACCCGCCTTGCCATCCTTGAGAAGAAGGCCGAGTTCTCCGCCATTGAGATCCCTGGAGACGTCCTCTCGTTCATCGCCGAGAACATCACCGACTCGATCCGGGAGCTCGAGGGAGCCCTCATCAAGGTCACCGCCTACGCCAGCATCACAGGCCAGCGATGCTCGTACGACCTGGCCAACCGCGTGCTGGCCGATCTGATCGACAAGACGATCAAGGCGCCGGTGACCGTGGCGAAGATCCTCGAGGCCACCGCCGAAGTGTTTAATTTCACAATCGAGCAGATCACCGGCGGCAGCCGTCGCCGGCCGCTAGTCGATGCCCGCCAGATCGCCATGTACGTGACACGCAACATGACCGATCTGTCCTACCCCGAGATCGGTCGGGCCTTCGGCAACCGCGACCACACCACCGTCATCCACGCCGTGCGCAAGATCGAGCACCACATGACCGAGCGCAAGGAGGTCTTCGACAAGGTCCAGGAGCTCCAGAAGCGCGTCAACGAGATCTCGTGAACGCACGCCGGCCGGGACCGGGGGAGAATCCTGGGGACGGTACGCGGGGCGACCCTGCACCACTGTGGCCACAGGAGCGGTGAATCAACAACCGTCACACCACGCCGCAGGGTCACGCTGGTTGACACGGCAAGCCTGGGGACGCCGGATGGCCTGGGATTCCAACGCGAATGACCGACGATCCCCAATCCACAGCACCTAACGTCTTCTACAACACTTAAACAAAAGAGCCACAGGGGTTAGAACCATGGGCATGAAGTTCCGTTGCGAGCGCGACGCTCTGCTGGATGCGCTCACCGTGGCCGTGCGAGCCGCGGCCGGCGCTAGTTCGAGCCGGGCCGCGCTGACAGGGGCGCATCTTGATCTGGCTGATGGAGCCCTCGTGGTCACGGGCAGCGACCTGGATCTGACGCTGTCGGTTACCGCCGAGGTGGCGGGTGAGGCGGACGGGGCGGCCGTCACCCCGGCGCGGCTCCTGACCGATGTTGTGCGGGCTGTTCCGCCGGGATCGGTGGAGTTCTCAGTCACTGACGATGGCGAGGCTTCGATTGTTGCGGGCTCTTCCGAGTTCTCTATCCGGCTCATCCCCGAGGAGGACTACCCCCAACTGGCGTTCAAGGATGAGAGCACCGTCGAAGGGGCGGCCTCCGTGGCGTTCAGCCCGGCGGTCACGTTCGACGGGCCTGAGTTCCGGGAGGCTCTCAGCCAGGTTGTCCGGTCGGCGTCCTCGGACGACTCCCGTCCGATCCTGACCGGTGTGTTGATGGCCGCCGAGGATGAGGGGCAGTTGCGGCTTGTCTCGACCGACTCCTACCGGCTGTCCGTCCGGGACCTCGAAGGCTCGTCGATCCTGGGCGAGCATCAGAGGGTGCTGGTGCCGAGCCGGGCTCTCAGAGAGCTGGAGCGTCTCATCGCGGAGTCCGGTGATGTGACCCTGAAGCTGGCTGAGCACTACGCCCAGTTCGTGGTCGGAGCAGTCCAACTGACCACCCGCCTGATCCCCGGCGACTTCCCGAACTACCAGGGATTGATCCCCAGTGACCACCCCAACTGCCTGACAGTCAACCGGGAGCAGCTGCTGGAGGTCGTGCGCCGGGTGCGGCTGCTGGCCCAGGATTCCACGCCGGTCCGCCTCGTGATGACCAGCGAAAGCCTCGAGGTCATTGCCATCACGCACGATGTCGGCAAGGCCAACGAATCCATGGACGCGCAGTACGAGGGCGAGGACCTGACCGTGGCGTTCAATCCGGGCTACCTGATCGACGGCATTGAGGCCACCACCGGGGATGAGATCACTCTGCACACTGCGGACGCGGTGAAGCCTGCCCTGCTTCGCTCGGTGGCCGATGAGAGCTTCCTCTACTTGCTGATGCCGGTCCGGGTGAGCTGAGCAGGGGCCGGTCGGGCGCACTCCGGTGGAGGGGCGGCTGTGCGAGTGCGCTCGTTGTCGCTGACGGACTTCAGGTCCTACGCCAGAGCCGAGGTGGAGTTCGCGGCAGGCCTGACCGCGGTTGTCGGTCCTAACGGTCAGGGCAAGACCAACCTGCTGGAGGCAATCGGCTTCGCGGCCGGGCTGGGCTCGCTGCGGGGTGCGTCGGAGGCCGCCCTCATCCGGGACGGTGCCGAGTCTGCGGTGGTGCGCTGCCTGGCGGAGGCATCCGACGGCCGGGAGGTTCGCATCGAGGCGGAGCTGGCCCGGTCCAGACCGAACCGGGTGCGGGTCAACAATCAGCCTGTAGCCCGACGACGGGATCTGGTCGGTGTGCTCACTGCCACGGTGTTCTCACCCGAGGATCTTGACTTGGTGAAGGGCGAGCCTGCCCGCCGGCGTCGCTGGATCGACGGCGCCCTGACCGCGGTCCGCCCGCCGCTGGGGGCATTGCGGAGCGAGGTGGACCGGATTCTCCGCCAGCGGAACACCCTGTTGCGCCAGGCCGGGGGCCGGGCCAGCGACGATGTGGCCATAACCCTGGATGTCTGGGACTCCAGGCTTGCCGCGGCCGGTGACGAGCTGCGGGCTTGCCGCCAGAAATTACTGGACGCACTGGAGCCCCGGATTCGCTCGCACTACGCGCAGATCGCCAGGGATCGAAGCGATACGGACACCAGCTATGTGTCCAGCTGGGGAGAAGGCTCCCTGGCAGCCGCGCTAGCGGAGGCGCGACCCGACGATCTGAGACGGGCGACCAGCACGGTAGGACCGCACCGTGACGACGTTCTGCTGCGTATCGGGGGGCTGCCGGCGCGAAGCCATGCCTCGCAGGGCGAGCAGCGGTCCCTGGCCCTGGCCCTGCGGCTGGCGGTGGACGCCGAGGTACGCGAGCGTCGGGACGTGCAACCGGTGCTGCTGCTCGATGACGTTTTCTCGGAGTTGGACGCCGACCGGGCGGCCGCCTTGCTGGACGCGCTGCCGCGCAGCCAGCGGATACTCACCACCGCGACGGGCCTGCCCGCCGGGGTCCGCTCCGACCAGCTGATCCGCCTCGCCGGCGGAGCGGCGCAAACCGTCGTCGTCACCGAGACGCCCTCGTGAGCGGGCTCGAGGATGCGCCCGTCCCGCTGGGGGACGCCCTGGAACGCCTCTTGGGCTCGATGGATGCCCCGCCGACGGATCTCCTCTCGACGGTGTTCCAGCGGTGGGAGGAGGTGGTGGGCCCCGAGGTGGCCCGTCACTGCCGCCCGGCTGCGATCGAGGAGGAGCGCCTAGTCGTGCTCGCTTCCGACGCCACATGGGCCAGCGAGGTGCAGTGGCTGGCAAGCGACGTGCTGGCCCGCATCAATGAGATGTCGACCGCGGGACGGCTGGAATCGCTTACAGTCCGGGTCGAATAGGCATCCTGATGCGCGCCGCGGCCGGGCCTGCGCTGGTAGAATCAGAGCCGTGATCGGCGGCGCGATTCAGGGCTCTCGCCCGGGTCTGCGCCCCCGGCCCGCCCGGTCCTCGTCTGCTGTGGCCGGGTCGTGGCAGTGAGAGGGCGCGGCTCCCGCACCGGCGCACTGGCAGACCCCCAATCCGACGTTGCCAGGCTCAGCTGTGGCCGGGCAAGGAAGGCCGATCACTCGTGACATCCGACGTCAGCACCGCGGAGGCGAGACAGCAGACTTCATCCGTAGACGGCCCGTCCTATGGCGCGCTCGAAATCACCGTCCTCGAGGGCCTGGAGGCCGTGCGGGAGCGGCCCAGCATGTACATCGGGTCTACGGGGCCCACGGGGCTGCACCACCTCGTATGGGAGGTCGTGGACAACTCGGTGGACGAGGCCATGGCCGGGTATTGCACCCGCATCGACGTGACCCTGCACGCCGACGGCTCCTGCGAGGTCGGCGACGACGGGCGCGGCATTCCCGTGGAGCCCCATCCCCTCCACGACGAGGTACCAGCCGCGGAGTTGGTGATGACGCTGCTGCACGCCGGGGGGAAGTTCGGCGGCGACGGCTACAAGATCTCGGGTGGCCTCCACGGAGTCGGCGTATCGGTGGTGAACGCGCTGTCGGAGCGGCTCGAGGTGGACATTTACCGGGCCGGGCAGCAACACCGCATGACGTTCGTTGGCGGGGGTCAGATCGAGGAGGCCCTGTCGGTGCGGGGAGCGGCCCCGGACGTCGACGGCGAGCCTCGAACCGGGACCGCGATCCGCTTCTGGCCCGACCCGTCCGTCCTGGAGGACGTGACTTTCCGGTACCAGACCGTGGCCGAGCGCCTGGAGATGATGGCGTTCCTCAACCGGGGCCTGGAGATCCGAGTCCGCGACCTCAGATCTGGTCCGCATGGGCACTCGGAGTGGAGATCGTTCCGCTATGACGGCGGCATCAGCGACTACGTCGATCGGCTGAACCAGTCGAAGGTCCGCCTGTTCGACGCGGTCGGGCATTTCTCGGGTGCGGAGAACATCGACGACAACCCCCACGAGGTCGAGGTGGCGTTCCAGTGGAACACCGGGTTCAACACCGACGGCCTGCACAGTTTCGCCAACGGCATCTCCACTATCGACGGGGGCATGCACGAGCAGGGTTTCCGGGCCGCGCTGACCCGCACCGTCAACGCCTACGCCCGCGAGAAGGGCCTGCTGAAGGAGAAGGCCGACAACCTTCAGGGCGAGGACATCCGGGAAGGCCTCACCGCCATAGTCAGCGTCAGGATCGGCAAGCCTCAGTTCGAGGGCCAGACCAAGGCCAAGCTCGGCAACATGTCGATGCGGTCCTTCGTGGAGCGGGTCACCAACCGCTATCTCGCCGAATGGCTCGAGGAGCATCCGGCCGAAGCGAAGAGGGCGGTGCTGAAGGCGGTGGCCGCCTCCGCGGCCCGGGAGGCCGCGGCCAGGGTGCGGTCCGAGGTCCGCTCCAAGTCGCTGCTGGACGGGGCGGGGATGCCCGACAAGCTCAAGGACTGCACCTCCACCGACTCGGCCCGGCGGGAGCTGTTCATCGTGGAGGGAGATTCCGCCGGCGGGTCCGCGGTGCGAGCCCGCGACCCAGAGACGCAGGCCGTGCTTCCCATCCGGGGCAAGATCCTCAACGTCGAGCGGGCCCGCATCGACCGGATGCTCAAGAACAACGAGATCCAGGCGATCATCGCCGCCCTGGGCACCGGCATAGGCGGCCTGCACGGCTCCAACGGCAACTCCGATGGCAGCTCCAACGGCAGTACGGCCAGTGACGAGGGCTGCGACATCGGCAAGGCCAGGTACCACAAGGTGATCGTGCTCGCTGACGCCGACGTGGATGGGAGCCACATCCGCACGCTGCTGCTGACCTTCTTCTACCGCCAGATGCGGCCCCTGGTCGAGGCCGGCTACGTGTACGTGGCCCAGCCGCCCCTGTACTCCACCAAGGTCTCGAACTCGAAGACTGTCTACCTGCTCGACGATGCCGCCAAGGACGCCTTCCTGGCCGAGCGGCCCAAGCACAATCGCGAGTTCCAGCGGCTGAAGGGCCTCGGCGAGATGGATTGGGACGAGCTGCGCTCAACCACTATGGACCCCCGTACCCGCAGCCTGCTTCAGGTGTCCGTCGAGGAGGCCGCCATCGCTGATCAGGTGATCTCTGTGCTCATGGGTGACGATGTCGAACTGCGCAAGAACTTCATCGTCACCAACGCCAGAGAAGTCCGGAACCTCGACTTCTAGCCCGGCCCCGGAGCGGTCCCATGAGCGACGTGACTGAAGTACCGGCCGGCGGTCCAGGCGATCCCGTCCCCGGCCAGGGCACCGGCGTGACGGTCGTTGAGATCCAGGAGGAGATGGAGAGCTCCTTCCTGGAGTACGCCATGTCGGTCATCATCAGCCGGGCCCTGCCCGACGCTCGGGATGGCCTCAAGCCAGTGCACCGTCGGATCCTGTGGTCCATGTACGACCAGGGCTTCCGTCCCGATCGGGGCCACGTGAAGTGCGCCCGAGTGGTGGGCGATGTGATGGCCCGGTTCCATCCCCACGGCGATGCCGCCATCTACGACGCCCTGGCCCGCATGGCGCAGCCCTTCTCGCTCCAGCACCCCCTCATCGACTTCCACGGGAACTACGGGTCTCCCGAGGATCCGCCGGCCGCGGCCCGCTACACCGAGTGCCGGCTGGACGCGCTGGCCATGTCGATGCTGGCCGACATCGGTGAGGACACCGTCGACTTCGTCGACAACTACTCCGGGGACTTCACCGAGCCCGCGGTGCTGCCCGCCCGCCTGCCCAACCTGTTGGTGAACGGAAGCCAGGGAATCGCGGTGGGCATGGCCACCTCCATCCCCCCGCACAATCTCGCCGAGGTGATCGACGCGGTGGTGCACCTGCTGGAGAATCCCGACGCCGGCACCGAGGACCTGATGGCGCACCTGCATGGCCCGGACTTCCCCACCGGCGGCCAGATCCTCGGCCGGACCGGGTTCGAGTCGGCCTACCGCACCGGGCGCGGCTCGGTGAAGATCCGGGCCGAGGTCGCAGTCGTTGAGACGGCCGGGGGGCGGCAGTCCTTGGTCGTCAGCGCGCTGCCCTACCAGGTGTCGGCCGGGAACGTCGCCCGCAAGATCGCTGACCTGGTCAACGCCCGGGAGCTTGAGGGCATCGCCGACGTGAACGACGAGTCCTCAGGCGACGAGACCCGTTTCGTGATCAAGCTCAAGCGCGACGCCAATCCCGAGGTGGTGCTCAACAACCTCTGGAAGCACACGCCGCTGCAGTCGAGCTTCGCCATGAACATGGTGGCGCTGGTCGATGGGGTGCCCCGCACGCTCACCCTGGTGGACGCGCTCGGTGCCTACGTCGCCCACCAGGTGGAGGTGGTCACCCGCCGTTCGGAGTTCCGCCTGGCCGCGGCCCGGGCCCGGCTGCACATCGTGGAGGGCCTGCTCCGGGCCCTGGATGTCATCGATGAGATCATCGCCCTGATCCGGGCCAGCGAGGACACCGCATCGGCCCGGGCCGGCCTGATGGCTGAGCCGTTCGACTTCTCCGAGGCCCAGGCCAACCACATCCTCGACATGGCGCTGTCCCGCCTGACCCGCCTGGGTCGCAGCCAGCTTGAGGCCGAGGCCGCCGAGAAGCGCAGCCTGATCGCCGAGCTGGAAGCGCTGCTCGCGGACGAGGTCCGGGTGCGGATGCTGATCCGCGACGAGCTCCGGGAGATCTCCGGGAAGTTCGCGGTCGAGCGCCGCTCATCACTCGAGATCGACCCGGGCGAGCTCGATATCGAGGATCTGATCGACGACGACGACCTGGTCTTCACCATGTCGGCGTCGGGCTATGTGAAGACGGTGGCCGTCGACGAGTTCCGGGTCCAAGGCCGCGGCGGCCGCGGCGTGGCCGGCGCCAAGTTGAAGGAAGCCGACAGCGTCACCCACCTCATCCACACGACCGCCCACTCGTACCTGCTGTTCTTCAGCAACCGCGGTCGGGTGTACCGGCTCAAGGCCCACGAGATACCGGTGGCCAAACGCACCGCCCGGGGAACGTCCATCGTCAACCTGCTTTCACTGCAGGACGGCGAGCGCATCCAGGCCGTGATCGACACCCGCGACTACGAGACGAACCGCTACCTGTTCTTCGCCACCAAGAACGGCCGGGTGAAGAGGACCAAGCTGACGGCCTACGACTCCTCGCGCAAGGCCGGCCTGATCGCGATTCACCTCCGGGACGGCGACGAATTGGTGGCCGTCGTGCCCACCGACGGCGTTCACGACATCCTGCTGTCATCCCGCCGGGGTCAAACGGCGCGGTTCGCTCAGGACCAGGTACGTGAGATGGGCCGGGTCGCGGCCGGGGTGATCGGGCTCAAGTTCAAGCATCGTGGCGACGCCGTCGTGTCGTGTGCGCTGGCCCGCCCGGAGGCAACGCTGCTCCATGTAACGACCCTTGGGTACGGGAAGCGGACGCAGGTCGAGAAGTTCCCCTGCAAGGGTCGCGCCGGTCGCGGTGTCAAGGGCATCAGGCTGGCGCGCGAGCAGGACGATGTCGTTGGCACGCTGGTGGTCGATCCTGAGGACGAGATTCTCGCGGTAACCCGCAACGGCGTTGTGATCCGGGTCCCGGCCGCGGGCGTCTCTGTTCAAGACCGCTGGGCGGGTGGCGTGAAAGTCATGAGCCCTGATTCCGATGATGAGGTCGTGGCCATCGCGCTGGTAGGCGATGTGGTTAACGGCGATTCCGACCAGGAAGGGACGCCGGGAGGGCAATGACGGCTCGGGCTGGGCCCGAGCCCCGGGACCGGGGGCAGGCAGTGCCATTGATGGCGGCCATGCTCCTGCTGGCGATGGGTGCGGTTGTGGCGACCATCGAGATCGGGAGGCTTCTGAACCAGAGCGCGGCCGCCCGCACCGCAGCCGACGCAGCCGCGCTGGCTGGTGCGGCCGCGGGTCGCGACGCAGCCGAATCGACCGCGCACGGCAACGGCGCCGTGCTGCTCTCCTACCACGAGGAGCAGATCGCGGATGACTCCGATGCGCTGCTGGTGAACGTCACGGTGCGGGTCGGTCGGGCCAGCCAGACCGCGAGTGCTGAGAGGCATGTGGAGTGGGTGGCTCCCCAGTAGCACGCCGATCCGCTCGGCCTCTTAGACTCCGGGCTTGTCGGAGGGGCCAGGAATACTCATGAGCGACGAGTCAGCTTCCGGCAAGGACGAGCAGCGGCCCGCTCCGCCGTCTGCCAGCACCCCGTCTGCCGACGAGGCCCCGTCTGCCGACACCGAGGCTGAGAGCGGGTCTCCGTCCGGGACGGGTACCGCCGAGACGCTGCTCACGCCCCGTCCGAGACCCGCGCCCCGCACCGCGGTCGGGCGGGCCTACCAGACCCGAGTCAACCGCCGCCTGCGGGCTCGCCGGGTGCGGCGGCTGGTCAGGCATGTTGAGCCCTGGTCGGTGCTGAAGGTGTCGTTGATCCTGTACTTCTGTGCCTGGGCCATCATGCTGTTCGTGGGGGTGACGCTCTGGAACCTGGCCGTCAACTCGGGTCTGGTCGCCGATGTCGAGGGCTTCGTGGTGGAGCTGTTCGCGCTGGAGTCCTTCAAGATCAACGCTGATCAGATCTTCCGGATCGCGGCTGTCGGGGGCCTGGTGCTGGTGCTGGCCGCCAGCGGCCTTACCGTGCTCGGAGCGGTGCTGTTCAATCTCATCAGCGATGTGACCGGGGGAGTGCGCCTGACTGTGGTCGAGGAGGAGACGGCCCGTCCCCGTCCCCGCCGGGCCCGCCGGCGGGTGCTGGTCGCCGCCCCGCCCGCAGACCAGTCGTCGGGACAGCCCCAGAGCACCGCGGGTGGCGGTGGGGAAGGCCCCGGCTAGCGTGGGGCGCCGCTGGGGCTATAGCTCAGCCGGTTAGAGCGCACCCCTGATAAGGGTGAGGTCGCTGGT
>VYCW01000108.1 GCA_009843735.1 Acidimicrobiaceae bacterium
AAGAGGAAACACCCATGGCCAAGGAGCAGTTCGAGCGGACCAAGCCCCATGTCAATGTGGGCACTATGGGCCACATCGACCACGGCAAGACCACGCTGACAGCCGCCATCACCAAGGTGCTGTCCGACCGCGTCGAGGGGACCCAGTTCACCGAGTTCGACAAGATCGACAACGCCCCCGAGGAGCGCGAGCGCGGCATCACCATCAACGTCGCCCACGTCGAGTACGAGACCGGCAACCGGCACTACGCCCACGTCGACATGCCGGGCCACGCCGACTACATCAAGAACATGATCACCGGCGCCGCCCAGGTGGACGGGGCCATCCTGGTGGTCTCGGCCGCTGACGGCCCCATGCCCCAGACCCGCGAGCACGTGCTGCTTGCCCGCCAGGTGGGCGTGCCCAGCATCGTCGTGGCCCTCAACAAGGTGGACATGGTCGACGACGAGGAGATCCTCGAGCTGGTCGAGCTCGAGGTGCGCGAGCTGCTCGACGAGTACGAGTTCCCCGGCGACGACACGCCGGTGATCGGGGTGTCGGCCCTGAAGGCCCTCGACGGCGACGAAGAGTCCGCCCAGCAGGTCATCGAGCTCATGGAGGCCGTCGACAGCTATATCCCCACTCCCGAGCGCGACATCGACAAGCCGTTCCTGATGCCCATCGAGGACGTCTTCACGATCACCGGCCGGGGCACGGTGGTCACCGGCCGGGTCGAGCAGGGCGTGGTCGAGACCGGCCACAAGGTCGAGATCGTCGGCCTGCGCGAGACCCAGGAGACGACCTGCACCGGTGTGGAGATGTTCCGCAAGATCCTCGACCGGGGCGAGGCCGGCGACAACATCGGCGCCCTGCTGCGAGGCATCGACAAGAAGGCGGTGCAGCGGGGCCAGGTGCTGGCCGCGCCCAAGAGCATCACTCCCCACACCGAGTTCGAGGCCCAGGTGTACGTCCTGAGCAAGGAGGAGGGCGGCCGGCACAAGCCGTTCTTCTCGAACTACCGGCCCCAGTTCTACTTCCGCACCACCGACGTGACCGGAACGATCACCCTGCCCGAGGGCATCGAGATGTGCATGCCGGGCGACAACACCGTCATGCACGTCGATCTGATCAGCCCGATCGCCATGGACGAGGGCCTGCGCTTCGCCATCCGCGAGGGCGGCCGCACCGTCGGCGCCGGCTCGGTCGTCAAGATCATCAAGTAGAGGGGGGAGTCCGGCGGTGGCGGCGGCCAAGCACAGGGTCCGGATCAGGCTCAAGGCCTACGACCACGAGATCCTCGACCAGTCCACGAAGAAGATCGTCGAGACGGTCAAGCGGACCCAGGCCACCTTCAGCGGTCCCGTGCCGCTGCCGACCGAGAAGCACCGCTACACCGTGGTGCGGTCCCCCTTCAAGGACAAGGACTCCCGCGAGCACTTCGAGATGCACATACACAAGCGGCTGCTCGACATCCTCGAGCCGTCGAAGAAGACGGTGGACACCCTCCAGCGCCTAGAGGTCCCCGCCGGCGTCGACATCGAGCTGAAGGTCCAGCAGGCCTAGGCGCTAGGAGCCCGGCTGCTCAGCGACGAGCGGTCTGGGCCCGGTCGGCGTCGGCGAGCAGTTCCTGGATCCTGGCGGTCGGGTCGGCGGCGGTGACTAGCGCCTCACCGATGAGGGCGGCGTCGTACCCGGCCTCGACGATGTCGCCCATGGCAGTCCCGCCCTCGACACCGATGCCCGACGCGGCCACCGTGACGATCCCGGGGTCGATCTGGGCGAACCGCGGCCCCATCTCGACGGCCTTGTTGTAGTCAACGGTGAAGCGGGTGTCCTTGGGCTGGCTGCGCTGGTTCACCGCGATCATGTAGGCGCCAGCGTCCACCGCCAGTTCCAGCTCGGGCTCGGTGCGGATCTCGGTGAGGACGTCCAGGCCCAGCTCCAGGGCCAGCTCGTGCATCGGGCGCAGCAGCGAGGGGTCCACGTCGTCCACGATCACCAGCATGGCGTCGGCGCCCATGGCGCTCGACTCCCGGACGTGCTCGAGGGTGGTGAGGAAGTCCTTGCGCAGCACGGGGATGCCGGCCGCGGCCCGGGCCTGCTGGAGGTCTTCGGGCGACCCGCCGAAGCGGGGGCCGTCGGTCAGCACCGACAGGCAGGCGGCGCCCCCGTCGCGGTACTGGCAGGCCAGCGCGACCGCGTCCGCGTCGGCGTTGAGGTCGCCCGCCGAAGGCGAGCGCCGCTTGACCTCGGCGATCACCGACAGGCCCTCGGCCAGCAGAGCCCGCTTGAACCCGTACCCGACGCTGCCGGCCGCGGGGCGCGCCGGTTCGCCGATGTCCAGGCTCTCGGCACTGGTGGGGGACACGGTCACCACGGCGCTGATGCTACCGGCGGGCCGCGGCCGGGCGCAGGTGCCGCTAGTCCCCTCCGTCGGCGGTCGGCGCCGGCTCGGCGTCCGGATGCGCGGTCTCGGCGGCCGCGGCCGACCGGGCGCGCTCATCCAGCCAGCTGGAGATGAACGCCTGGGCGGTGGCGGCCACGGGCAGGGCGAGGAATGCTCCGACGATCCCGAGCAGCGCGGTGCCCGCGATGACCGCGCCGAACGCCAGCGCCACGTGGATCTCCATAGTGTGGGCCGTGACACGGGGCGAGAAGAAGTAGTTCTCCACCTGCTGGTAGGCGACGATCACAATCAGCACGAACAGCCCGGTACGGGGCGAGTGCAGCAGAGCGACCATGAACGGCAGCACGCCCGCGATGTACGCGCCGATGGCGGGGATGAACTGTGATATGACGCCCACCCAGATGGCCAGGGCGACCGGCGAGGGCACGTCCAGCAGTGCGAACGCGATCCAGTGAACCAGAGCCGACACGACCGCCAGGATTGTGCGGGAGTACATGTACTTGCCGGTCTTGTCCATGGCCACGTTCCAGATCGTGGTCACGACCGTGGCGCTGCGCTCACTCAGCCGCGCCGACACCATCTCGCGCAGCTTGGGTCCCTCGGCAACCAGGTAGAAGGTAAAAAGGGCGACGGTGAATAGCTGGAACAGCAGGCTCACCACGGTCGCGCCGGCATTGACCACGTCGTCCGCGAAGCGGCTGGCCAGGTCCTGGGCCCCTCCGCCCTGGAGGAACTCGTCCTTCAGCGTGTCGAACTCCACCTCGACGCCGAAGGTGTCGTCGAGCCAGCCCTCGATGTCGTCGATGTAGTCGGGCGCATTCTCGATCAGGTAGTTCGTCTCCGAGGCCAGCGCGGTTCCGACTAGAGCAAAGAATCCGGCGGCGAGGACGGTGGCGACCAGGAACGTGACAGCCGTGCCGATGCCTCGGCGGATTCCCTTCCGCGCCATGGCGTTCACCGCCGGCTCCAGCGCGAAGGCGACGAACAGCGACACCACCAGCACCACCAGCAGCGTCCTCAGGGCTCGCACCACCCCGACCGCGTAGAAGGTGGCCAGTCCGCCGAGCCAGAACCAGACGATGGCCCGCTTCACCCAGACTGGCACGGTCCTGCCGTCGTCCATCGGTCGCGACCATAGCCACGGAGGTCCGCGGGCAGGGGGACGGTGGCCCCACGCCCTGGGCCGGGCGAGGGTTGGGGGCATGGGTGGGTGCCGTTACACTCCGCGGTTCGCCCCGGGCCGTCCGGGGCGAGAACGAATCGACGTCCGCACAGGCCCTCGTTGGATTCCCAGCGGTCCTACCGCGGGGGAACCGTGCGGCACAACCGAATCGCCGCTCCGCCGGGCTCGCCCGAGCGGAGCGTTCGCGTGAGCGGTGCTCGCGCCGAGATGTCAGGACTAGGCATGGCCACCAAGGCGATCGTGGGCACCAAGGTCGGGATGACCCAGGTGTGGGACGAGAACAACCAGGTCGTCGGAGTCACCGTCCTGAGCGTCTCGCCTTGCCGGGTGGTGCAGGTCAAAACCAACGAGCACGACGGCTACAGCGCGATACAGGTGACCTTCGGCATGATCGACCCGGCCCGGCTGACCCAGCCGGAGGCCGGACACTTCCAGCGGGCCGGAGTGGACCCCGGCCGGTCGGTGCTGGAACTGCGGCTCGACGATGTTAGCGAGTACGCCGTCGGCCAGGAGATCGGCGTCGACCTGCTCGACTCCGGTGAGAAGGTCGACGTGACCGCGGTGTCCAAGGGCAAGGGATTCACCGGCGTGATGAAGCGCCACGGCTTCAAGGGACAGCCTGCCGGCCATGGCGCTCACAAGGTGCACCGCAAGCCCGGAGCGGTCGGCCAGTGCGCCACCCCCTCGAGGGTGTTCAAGGGCAAGAAGCTGCCCGGGCGGGCCGGAGCCACCCGGGTCACGACGCTCAACCTCGAAGTGGTGAAGGCCGATGCCGATGCCGAGGTGCTGCTGGTCAAGGGCGCTGTACCCGGGCCGAAGGGCGGAACCGTAGTCGTGCGCAACGCGGTGAAGGACGGCTGAGGCCATGGAGCCGGTGAAGGTCGTGTCGCCCAAGGGCCGCAAGGTCGGCGAGGTCGTCCTCGACGACTCGATCTTCGGCGTGGAGCCCCACATCGGCGTGATGCACCAGGTGGTGACCGCCCAGCTCGCGGCCCGCAGGGCCGGCACCCACAACACGAAGGGCCGGGCCGAGGTGGCCGGCGGCGGCTCCAAGCCCTGGCGCCAGAAGGGCACCGGCCGGGCCCGCCACGGCTCGATCCGGTCCCCGCAATGGCGGGGCGGAGGCGCGGCCCACGGTCCCAAGCCCCGCGACTACCGCCAGCGCACTCCCAAGAAGATGAAGCGCCTGGCCCTCGCCTCGGCACTGTCCGACCGGGCTCGCTCGGGCAGCGTGATCGTGGTGGACTGCTGGCGTTTCGACGGGCCTCGCACCCGCGACGCCGCGGAGGCCCTCGACGCCATCGGAGCGACGGGCAAGGTCTTGGTGGTGCTGGGTGACGACGACTCCGACGCCCGGAAGAGCTTCCGCAACCTCCCGCCGGTGCACTGCCTGCACTACCGCGAGCTGAACACCTACGACGTGCTCAACAGCGATGTGGTCGTGTTCACCTCCGACACCCTGCCCAGCGGCCGAGGCGTCGGCGACCAGGGCCCCGGCAGTGCGGAAGGCAACGGTGACTCCGATGCGTGATCACCGCGACGTGATCCTGGACTCCGATGCGTGATCACCGCGACGTGATTCTGGACTCCGATGCGTGATCACCGCGACGTGATCCTGCGTCCCGTCGTGTCGGAGAAGAGCTACGCGCTGCTCGCCGACAACGTCTACACCTTCATCGTCGCCCCGCAGGCCACCAAGCCGGAGATCCGGGCCGCGGTGGAGGCGATCTTCGACGTGGAGGTGGTGAAGGTGAACACGCTGCGCCGCAAGGGCAAGCGGCGCCACAACCGCCGCAACAACACCTGGGGCCGCCGGCCCGACACCAAACGGGCCCTGGTCACACTGGCCGCGGGCGATTCGATCGATCTCTTCGAGGCCTGACCATGGCGATCCGCAAGCGCAAGCCGACCAGCCCCGGCCGCCGGTTCCAGACCGCGTCGGACTTCTCCGAGATCACCCGCTCGACCCCCGAGCGCAGCCTCCTGGTGCGGCAGTCAGGCACCGGCGGCCGCAACAACCACGGGCGCAAGACGGCCCGTCACCGCGGCGGCGGCCAAAAGCAGCGATACCGCAGGATCGACTTCACCCGGACCAAGGACAACGTCCCGGCCACGGTGGCCGCCATCGAGTACGACCCGAACCGCACCTGCCGCATCGCGCTGCTCCACTATCACGACGGGGAGAAGCGGTACATCTTGGCGCCCAAGGGTCTGGAGGTGGGCGACCGGATCATGTCGGGCGCCCGTTCGGAGGTCCGTCCGGGCAACGCCATGGCCCTGCGCTACATCCCGGTGGGCGCCGTCGTGCACAACGTGGAGCTGAAGGCCGGCGGGGGCGGTCGAATGGGCCGCAGTGCCGGAGCCAGCGTGCAGCTGGTGGCCAAGGAGGGCCGGTTCGCCACCCTCCGCCTGCCCAGCACGGAGATGAGGCGGGTGCCGATCGACTGCCGGGCCACGATCGGCGAGGTCGGCAACTCCGAGCACGAGCTCACCAAGATCGGCAAGGCGGGCCGCAACCGCTGGAAGGGCGTGCGGCCACAGACGCGGGGCGTGGCCATGAACCCGGTCGACCACCCTCTGGGCGGCGGAGAGGGCAAGTCCTCGGGCGGACGCCACCCGGTGTCTCCCTGGGGCAAGCCCGAGGGACGGACCCGCGCCCGCCGCAAGGACTCCGACAAGCTGATCGTTCGACGCCGCCGCCGGCGCGGCACCCGGAGGTAGAGCCATGCCTCGCAGCCTCAAGAAGGGTCCCTTCGTGGACGACCATCTGCTGCGCAAGATTGACGAGCTCAACGAGCGCAACGAGAAGAGGGTCGTCAAGACGTGGTCGCGCCGGTCCACCATCATCCCCGACATGGTGGGTCACACCCTGGCGGTGCACGACGGCCGCAAGCACGTGCCGGTCTACATCACCGAGTCGATGGTGGGCCACAAGCTGGGCGAGTTCGCACCCACCCGTACGTTCCGGTTCCACGCCGGCCAGGAGCGGGGGGCTCGTCGCTGATGGTCGGGGTCAAGACCAATGAGCGGCCCGGAACCCGGGCACGAGCGTCCTACGTGCGCAGCTCGGCGTACAAGGCCCGCGAGGTGCTCGACCTCATCCGGGGCAAGAGCTGTGCCGACGCCGTGGACATCCTGGCCTTCTCGGAACGCGACGTGGCCCGGCCCATAGGCAAGGTCCTAGACTCGGCCCTGGCCAATGCCGAGCACAACGATGGTCTCGACGCCGACGAGCTGTACGTGTCGGCCTGCTATGCCGATGAGGGGCCGACTCTCAAGCGCTGGCGGCCCCGGGCCCGAGGCCGGGCCACCCGCATCCGCAAGCGCACGTGCCACATCACGGTGATCGTTAGCCGCTACGACCCCGAGAGGCTCGAGAAGGTTCGGGCCAAGCAGTCACAGCGCGGCGTCGCCACCGCGGAGGCCCGCCGCCGCCGGGTGGCCCGGTCCCGTGCTGCCGCCCAAGCGGAGGCAGCGGCCTCCGGCGAGCAAGCCGAAGAGACGGACGTTGAGGCGGAAGCCGACGTGGAGGCCCAGGCCGCGGCCGTGGTCGAGGCCACCGAGGCTGCCATGGCTGGCGACAGCGTCGCCGACGACGCTGAGGAGTCCGGCACGGTTGAAGAGTCCGGCGACTCCGAAGAGTCCGACGACAAGGCTGACGGGAGCGGCTGATGGGTCAGAAGGTCAACCCCTACGGGTTCCGCTTGGGCGTTACCACCGAATGGAAGAGCCGCTGGTTCGCCGACCGCAAGGAGTATGCGGACAACGTCATCGAGGACTGGAAGATCCGGGACTTCCTGATGACCGAGCTGCCCCATGCGGCCATCAGCCGCGTGGAGGTGGAACGCACCCGCGACCGCCTGCGCGTCGATGTGCACACCGCTCGGCCCGGCATCGTGATCGGCCGCCGCGGTGCCGAAGCCGACCGCCTGCGGGCCGGGCTCACCGAGATCAGCGGCAACCCCCGGGTGCAGCTCAACATCCAGGAGATCAAGCAGCCCGAACTCGACGCTGCTCTGATCGCCCAGGGAGTCGCCGACCAGCTCACCGGCCGCGTGGCCTTCCGGCGAGCGATGAAGCGGGCCGTGCAGAACGCCCAGCGGGCCGGTGCCCTGGGAATCCGGGTGCAGTGCTCCGGGCGGCTGGGCGGATCCGAGATGGCCCGCACCGAGTGGTACCGCGAGGGGCGGGTGCCGCTCCACACCCTGCGGGCCGACGTGGACTACGGATTCCGCGAGGCCCGTACCACCTACGGCCGGATCGGTGTGAAGGTGTGGCTCTACAAGGGCGACATCCTGCCCTACAAGACGCTCTCCGAGGACAAGGCATCCAAGGAGGCCGCCATGGCCGCAGGGGAGACGTCGGGGCCCGGGGCCAGGCCCCGCAAGATCGTCTCGTCCTCGGCGGCCCGACGCCGCGAGTACAGCGACGAGACCGTCGACGAGGAGCCGGCGCCGCTCATCGGCGAGGCCGATCCGGAGTTCGAGAAGCTGCTCGACGAGGAGGCCGCCATCGAGGCGTCCACCCGCGAGCACCACGAGACGCCGCACTTCCGCCCGGGCGACGACTGAGAGAGCTGTCATGTTGATGCCGCGCAAGGTTCGCCACCGCAAGCACCATCGGGGCCGTACCAAGGGTGTCTCGAAGGGACGCACCGAGGTCGCCCACGGCGACTTCGGCATCCAGGCCCTCGAGCCCGGGTGGCTCACCTCCCGCCAGATCGAGGCCGCCCGTGTGGCCATGACCCGTCACATCAAGCGGGGTGGCAAGGTCTGGATCAACGTGTTCCCCGACAAGCCGGTGACCAAGAAGCCGGCCGAGACGCGGATGGGGTCGGGCAAGGGCAACCCCGAGCACTGGGTGGCAGTCGTGCGACCCGGCCGCGTCCTGTTCGAGCTGTCCTACCACGACGAGGGCATCGCACGGGGCGCCATCGACCGGGCCATTCAGAAGCTGCCCATGAAGGCCCGCTTCATCGCTCGGGAGGAGGGGTTCTAGATGGCCCGCGCCAAGGCCCTGACCGATCTCGGCGACACCGATCTGATCGAGCGCTTGTCGGAGGCGAAGGAGGAGCTGTTCAATCTGCGCTTCCAGCTCGCCACCGGTCAGCTGGACAACCCGACTCGCCTCAAGCAGGTGCGCCGTGACATCGCTCGCGTGCTCACCGAGCTGCGGGCCCGCGAGATCGCGGCCGCGGAGGCGGAGCTGGCCGCAGCCGAGGGGAGATGATGATGGCTGAAGACTCAGGAACGCGCCGCGACGGCCGCAAGGTGCGCGAGGGTGTCGTGGTCTCCAACCGCATGGACAAGACCGCGATCGTCGAAGCCACCGAGCGGGTCCGGCACCCACGCTACGACAAGACGGTTCAGCGCAGGTCCCGCCTCGCCGTCCACGACGCCGACAACACCCTGGGTGTGGGCGACCTCGTGCGGGTGGCCGAGACCCGGCCCCTGTCCAAGACCAAGCGCTGGCGCCTGGTGGAGATCCTGGAGCGTGCCAAGTGATCCAGCAGGAGTCCCGGCTGCGCGTCGCCGACAACTCCGGCGCCAAGGAGGTGCTGTGCATCAAGGTGCTCGGCGGCTCCAAGCGCCGCTACGCATCGGTCGGCGACGTGTTCGTGGCCACCGTCAAGGACGCCATCCCGGGTGCGCAGGTCCGCAAGGGCGACCTCGTCCGTTGCGTGGTCGTGCGCACCCGCAAGGAGAAGCGCCGGGGCGATGGCAGCTACATCCGCTTCGACGAGAACGCCGCGGTCCTGATCAACGAGCAGGACCAGCCCCGGGGCACCCGCATCTTCGGGCCGGTGGGCCGCGAGCTTCGAGACAAGCAGTTCATGCGCATCGTGTCGCTGGCGCCGGAGGTGCTGTAGATGGCCAGAGGCTCCAAGAGCTCCCGCCCGTCCCGGCGCTCCATGAAGATCGTCAAGGGCGACCGGGTCGTGGTGCTGACCGGCAAGGACGCCGGCCTGGAGGGCACGGTCGAACGGGTCGTCGTCGCGGAGGGCAAGGTGATCGTCGAGGGCGTCAACGTCGCCAAGCGGCATCAGGCGCCCACCCGCAACGTCCAGCAGGGAGGCATCATCGACAAGGCGATGCCCATCGACGCGTCCAACGTCGCCCTGGTGAGCCCGACCGACGGCAAGCCCACCCGGGTGGGCTACCGGTTCACGCCCGAGGGCGCCAAGGTGCGCGTCTGCCGGCGCACGGGAGCAGACCTATGACCACGGCCACCGACTACCGGCCCCGGCTCCGGGCCTCGTTCGAGGACGAGGTCAAGTCGTCCCTGATCGACCAACTGGGGCTCTCGAACGTGATGATGGTGCCCAGGCTCGACAAGATCGTGCTCAACATGGGCGTCGGCGACGCCACCACCCAGGCCAAGCTGCTGGAGGGCGCGCTGGCCGACCTGGCCGTGATCTCGGGCCAGAAGCCGATCATCACCCGAGCCAAGCGGTCCCTGGCCAGCTTCAAGCTGCGCACCGGCATGGCCATCGGCTGCAAGGTCACCCTGCGGGGCGACCGGATGTACGAGTTCTTCGACCGGCTCATCTCGCTGGCCATCCCCCGCATCCGCGACTTCCGCGGGCTGTCGCTGAAGTCCTTCGACGGCAGCGGCAACTACACGTTCGGCATCACCGAGCAGCTCATCTTCCCGGAGATCGACTACGACAAGGTCGACGCCACCCGGGGGATGGACATCACGATCGTCACCACAGCCAAGACCGACACGGAGGGCCGGGCGCTTCTGGAGGCGTTCGGGTTCCCGTTCCGGCGAGAGGGGCAATGACCGATGGCTAAGAAGGCCCTCGTCCAGAAGCAGCAGCGCACCCCCAAGTTCAAGGTGCGGGCCTACACGCGGTGCCGCAAGTGCGGCCGACCCCGATCCGTGTACCGCAAGTTCAGCCTGTGCCGCATCTGCCTCCGCGACCTGGCCCACGCCGGGGAGTTGCCCGGCGTGAAGAAGGCGAGTTGGTGAGGTGATTAGCCGATGACGATGACAGACCCGATCGCCGACATGCTGACCCGCATCCGCAACGCCAACGTGGCCATGCACGACGAGGTGTCCATGCCCTCGTCGAAGCGAAAGCTCGCACTGGCCGAGGTGCTGCGCCGCGAGGGCTACATCGCGGCCTACGCCGAGAGCGACAACGCGCCCCGGCCCGGCAAGACCCTGACGATCGAGATGAAGTACTCGCCCGAGCGGGACCGGGTCATTCGCGGGCTGAAGCGCATCTCCAAGCCCGGGCTGCGCATCTACCGGAAGCGGGACGAGATCCCGCGGGTCCAGGGCGGGCTCGGGGTGGCCGTGGTGTCGACCAACCGGGGCCTGATGAGCGACCGCGAGGCGAGGAAGAACCGCATGGGCGGCGAGATCCTCTGCTACGTCTGGTGAGAGGCGGGAGAAGGCTATGAGTCGCGTGGGAAGCGCCCCCATAACCGTCCCGAGCGGGGTGGACGTGGCCGTCGAGGGCCGCACCGTCGTCGTGACCGGGGCCAAGGGAACGCTCAGCCGGGAGCTGCCCGGCGAGATCACCGTGCGCCCGGCCGACGGATCGCTGCTCGTGGAGCGCCCCGACGACACCGCCCGGAGCAAGTCACTGCACGGGCTCACCCGTTCGCTGGTGCAGAACATGGTGACCGGCGTCAGCGAGGGCTTCACCAAGGAACTGCGAATCCAGGGAGTCGGCTACCGGGTCGCCGAGTCCACGCCGGCGTCGCTGGAGCTGGCCCTCGGCTTCAGCCACACCGTGAAGATCACCGCCCCTGAGGGCGTGGAGTTCGAGGTGCCGCAGCGCACCCAGATCCTCGTCAAGGGCATCGACAAGCAGCTCGTCGGCCAGGTGGCCGCCGACATCAGGAAGTGGCGCCCGCCCGAGCCCTACAAGGGCAAGGGCATCCGGTACATCGACGAGCGCGTCAAGCGCAAGGCCGGGAAGGCGGCGAAGTAGCCATGGTTGATCAGGCCAAGACGCGCCGGCAGGGCCGGATCCGCCGGCACCGTCGCGTCCGCAAGAAGGTGCGGGGCACGGCCGAGCGGCCCCGGCTGTCGGTGTTCCGGTCGAGCAGGCACATCTCGGCCCAGCTCATCGACGACGGGGCCGGCACGACGCTGGCATCGGCGTCCACGCTCGAAGCCGAGCTGCGCTCGGTTCCGGGCGGCAACGTGGCTGCGGCCCGATCGGTGGGGACGCTGATAGGGCAGCGGGCCCTCGACGCCGGCATCAAGAGCGTCGTGTTCGACCGGGGCGGCTACCGCTATCACGGCAGGGTGGCCGAGCTCGCCAACGCGGCGCGCTCTGCCGGATTGGAGTTCTGATGGCTGAGGAGCGCACGATGGGCCCGCCGCTGCGCGAGTCGCGGGTCATAAACATCAACCGGGTGGCCAAGGTCGTCAAGGGCGGCCGCCGCTTCTCCTTCACCGCTCTGGTGGTGATCGGCGACGGGGCCGGCCGGGTGGGGCTCGGCTACGGCAAGGCCAAGGAGGTGCCGCTGGCCATCCAGAAGGGCACCGAGGAGGCCAGGCGCAACGTGTTCGAGGTGGCGATGGCGGGCACGACCATCATGCACCCGGTCATCGGCACTACCGGGGCCGGCCGCGTGCTGCTCAAGCCCGCGGCCCCCGGCACCGGCGTGATCGCGGGCGGTGCGGCCAGGGCGATCCTCGAGGAGGCCGGCATCGGCGACGTGCTGTGCAAGTCGCTCGGCTCGCCCAACCACATCAACGTCGCCCGGGCCACCATCAGCGGGCTGCAGGCGCTGCGGCGTCCCGACGAGGTCGCCCGCATGCGGGGCCTGGACCCCGAGGAGTTCCTGCCGAAGGGCCTGTGGGACGCCTACCAGGCCACCCGCATCGACCGGGCGGCCGCCGCCCAGCGGGACTACGAGGCGGAGGAGGAGTGATGGCCCTGCTGGTGACCCAGACCCGCTCCGCGATCGGCACCAAGCCCAAGCAGCGCGGTACGCTGCGAGCCCTCGGCCTCGGACGGATCGGCAGGAGCAACACCCTGCCCGACCGCCCCGAGATCCGCGGCATGATCGATAGGGTTCCCCACCTGGTCTCCGTCGAGGAGGTGGACGGGTGACGAAGCTGCACGACTTGAGAGCCGACCCCGGGTCGCGCAAGCGGGCCAAGCGGGTAGCCCGCGGCATCGGCGGGCGCGGCGGCAAGACCGCGGGCCGCGGCATGAAGGGCCAGAAGGCCCGCAGCAAGGTGCCCGTCGGCTTCGAGGGCGGGCAGATGCCGCTGCTGCGCCGCGTCCCCAAGTGGCGGGGATTCACCAACCCGTTCAGGGTCGAGTACCAGCCCGTCAACCTCGACACCATCGAGGCCGCCGGACTGGACGAGATCTCGCCGGAGACACTGCGCGAGCGGGGCCTCGTCGGCAAGAAGGCTCTCGTGAAGGTGCTGGGCCGGGGCGAGATCAGCCGGGCGGTGCGGGTGAAGGCCCACGCCGTGTCGGCAGCCGCGGCGGAGGCCATTGCCGCAGCCGGTGGCAGCGTCGAGATCATCGACAAGCCCTGGGGCGATCGCCGGCCGCCCCACGGCAGCTACAACCAGCACACCAACCGCTGAGAGGAGAGGGCTGGCCGTGCTGAACCGCGTGCTGAACATGTTCCGCATCCCGGATCTGCGCAACAAGATCCTCTTCACGCTGTTCATCATCGCGGTCTACCGCCTCGGCGCCTTCATCCCGGCGCCCTACGTGGACACCGACGCGGTCCAGTTGATGCGGGACCAGGCCAACACGTCGGGCGGGATCCTCGGGTTCGTGCAGCTGTTCTCGGGCGGCGCGCTCACCCAGTTCGCCATCTTCGCGCTGGGGATCATGCCCTACATCACGGCATCGATCATCATGCAGATCCTGGGTGTGGTCATCCCCCGCATCGAGCAGTGGCAGCAGCAGGGTGCGGTGGGTCAGCGCAAGATCACCCAATGGACGCGGTACCTCACCGTCGGCATCGCCCTTCTCCAGTCGACCAGCTTCGCGTTCCTGTTCCACAGCGGCGCGCTGGTCGGCGGGATCGACCTGCTGCCCGACTTCACCGTCTGGGTGGTGTTCGTGGTGGTCCTGACGCTCACCACCGGCACGGCCCTGCTCATGTGGATGGGGGAGCTCATCACCCAGCGGGGCATCGGCAACGGCATGTCGCTGCTGATTTTCACAAGCGTCGTGTCGGCGCTGCCGGCCCAGCTCACCGCAGTCCGGGCCAACAACGGGAACACCGCACTGGCGGGCTTCGTGGCGGTGGCGGTCATCCTGCTGGTGTGCATCGTCTTCGTGGAGCAGGGCCAGCGTCGCATACCGGTGCAGTTCGCCAAGCGGGTCGTGGGCCGGCGGATGTACGGCGGGCAGAGCACCTACATCCCGCTGAAGGTCAACCAGTCGGGCGTGATCCCGATCATCT
>VYCW01000042.1 GCA_009843735.1 Acidimicrobiaceae bacterium
CCGTCGAGCGCAGGCGCATGTTCTCGTAGGCGCCCCAGACGGTCATCGCCGGCGGCACCACCAGGATGGACACAAGCAGCGAGTAGGCGATCGAGATCGCGGCGGTGATGCCGAACTGCTGCGTCCCGGCCAGCGGCGAGAAGATCAGCACCCCGAACCCGAGCGCGGTGGTCAGCGCAGAGCCCAGCAGCGCCGACCCGGTGGTCGCCAGCGTCCGGATCGCGGCCTGCTCCGGGTTGCGCACCCGGGAGAACTCCTCCCGGTACCGGTGGATCACGTGGATGGTGTAGTCCACCCCGATCCCGATCGACAGCGCGGTGATGATCGACGTGATCAGCCCGTAGGGGATGTTCAGCAGCGCCATCGTCCCCAGGATCCAGATGAGGACCAGCACGATCGGCCCCACTGCGATTATCCCCAGTGTGGGCCGGCGCAGCGTGATCCAGAAGAACAGGATCAGGATGCCGAGGGCGGCGGCCACCGTCGAGCTGATCGCCTCGGTCTGGCGGGATGTGATCTGGTCCGTGACGGTTACCGAGAGGATGCTCGTCGAGGTGGCGGTGATGGCCCGGTCGTCGCCGGGCCACAGCGCATCGATCTCCTCCTGAAGCACCGCGGTCGCGGCGGGATCATCGGTGTAGGTCGGGAACTGGAGCAGGATCGCGTCGACGCCGCCGGGGTCGTTGGCCAGCAGGTGTGACAGGGCGGGCTCCCTCGCTCCGAGCCTGTCCAGGAACTCCTGCATGAGTACGGGATCTAGCTCCACGCCGGCGGAGGCTTCGGCGAAGAGTCCGGCCAGCTCCGGGTCGTATTTGTCGCCCGGCTCGGAACTGTCGTGGGTCCAGTCGCGTAGCAGGGACACATATGAGGCCTCCATCGGTCCCGCGGCCGCCTGGGGTCGGCGCTGCGGGTCGGCGAAGGCGTCGCTGAGATCCTGCACGTTCAGGAGGGTTCGGGTCTCGGTGACCTCGGCTCTCACCAGCACGCTGGCCAGCTCCGTAGACCCTCCGACGGCCGCGTCGAGGGCCTCCATGTCGTTGGCCACATGCCCGTCCCGGGGGAGGATGTCGCGGATGCTGAACTCCGAGTGGAGTCCGGTGGCCGCCACCCCGAACGCGACCGTCACCGCGCCCACCGCGATGAGGTAGGGCGCCGGCTGGCGGGCCACGCTCGCGCCCAGGACCCTCGCCACTCGCTCGATCCCGGGCAGCGCGCCCGACACCGGACGGGGCGGCTTCAGCTTGCCGCGGGCTTCGCGCCGCCGGTCGATGATCGTCCGCCCGGCCGGGACCAGCGTGAGCATCACGATCAGGCTCAGTCCCACGCCGAGCCCGGCGACGATGCCGAAGTCGCCGATCACGCTGATCGGGGAGAACAGGGTGGCCAGGAAGCTCGCGATGGTCGTGACGGCCGCCAGCGCCAGCGGGATGGCGACGTTGCGCAACCCCGTTCGGACGGCCTGGATTACCGCCTCGCCCTCGGCTCGCAGCTCCCGGTAGTGCGACACGGCCTGGATGGCGTAGTCCACCGTGAGGCTGATCACGATGATCGGCACCATCGTCGTGAGCGAGCTCGGTGGACCGATCCAGCCGAGCCCGTCCGGCCCGAGCCACCCCTCCGCGCCGACGATCCAGACCAGCGAGAACACGAGGCCGGTGAGCGTGAGGACCAGATCCGTGAAGGTGCGCAGGAAGACCACGATCAGCGCCGCGATCAGCAGCAGGGCCAGCCCGATCAGCGGCGCCATCCCCGTCTCGATGGCCTCCGTGTACTCGTCCTCGATCACCACCGGCGACAGGCTGCTCACTCGCAGGGGGCCGGCCGAGTCGGCCGCCAGCTCGTCGATCCGCCGCTCCACGTCCTGGACTCTGGTGTCCCCGGTGTCCTGCAGGCGGATGTTGGCGATGGTGATCGTCGTGCCGTCCGTGTCGCTCCCGCTCATGGCGGCGAGAACTCCGCCGATCTCGGGCACGCTGAGCACGGAGTCGATCTCGGCCTGAGTGGCTGACGCGACGTCGACTCCCCCCAGGGCCTCGATCACCACGGTGGGCGCGATGATGGGATCGGCCGGTGCCAGCAGCTCCGCCACGCCCGGGCTGGCGAGGATGCCGTCGAGAAGGGCGTCCATCTGGGCGAGCCCGCCACCGGTGAGCGCCTCGCCCCTGAATACCAGTGTCACCACGCTCAGGTCGCCGGACTCGCCGAAGAACTCGTCGAGCTCGTCCACCGCAGTGGCGATGGCGCTCCCAGGGGGAAGGAATGCCAGCGAGGCCCCTTCAACCGGAGGCGCCCGCCGGGTCGCCCCCGCAGCCAGCCCGACAGTGATCAACAGGAGAACGAGAAGCGTGATGTACGGCCGGGCCGTGACCAGCCGGCTGAACCTGTCGAGCGCACGGCTCATGGCCCGCCACTGTACCGGTGCGCCGATGTGTCAGTCCTGCACCCTCCTAAACCGTGAGCCGTACATGATGCTCCCGTAGTAGTTGAATGAACGCTTGGCCGCGGGGTCGTCGAAGTGGTAGTCCGCGCCCATCTGTCTGGCCGCCGCGAGCCCGGTCACCAGACAGGTCTCCTGGCTGTTGATCAGCGTGTGGGCGCCGCAGTGCCATGTCCGACGCTTGCCCTGGATGAAGCGGAACAGGTTCACGAGCACCGCCACGTGGCGGACGTCGTGCACGATGTGCTGGAACCACCACCTCTTGATGATCTTCTCCTCGTCGATGGGACTGATCGGGTTGTAGGTGACCAGGCAGGGCTTGTCGGAGCGGCCGACCCACGGCTGCTGGTTGTGCATGATGTAGGTGATCTCGTAGTTGTCCGGTCTCGCGCCGTACTGCTCGATGTGGTTGCTCCGCGTCGTCAGCGGCCTCGCCTCGTTGTCCGGCAGCACGGACGAGTCGTGGTGGACGAGGGTGTGGTTGTGGAGCTCGCTCTCGTACCGGATCGACGAGAGCAGGTAGCGCTCCAGGCTGGTGGGCTTGTCGAGGATCATCAGGGCCTGGTTCGCGTTGCAGGCGAAGATCACGTCGTCGAACGTCTCCCGCACCCCGTCGGAATCCTCGACCACGATGCTCGACTCCGACCGGTACACCTTACGAACCGGCCGGTTCAGATGGATCCTGTCGCGGAAGCCGGCCGACAGGTGCTCATAGAGGTGGCGCGTGCCCTGATCCCATGTCTGCATCGGGGTGGCCGACTCGATGTCGAAGAACTCGAGATAGCGCGCGAAGAGGGAGGCGGGCATGTCGAACACGTTCGTCGCCATCAGAAAGTTGACGAACATGGGCTTGAGGACCTTGTACCTGAAGTCACCGGAGAAGCCGCCCAGGTTCAGGACCGTCCCCATGCTGACGTAGTTGAAGGGGTTGATCGCGTTCAGCACCTTGGACTGGGAGCGGGTCAACCAGCCGAACGAGTGCAGGCGCTTCAGCAGGCGTTGGAATCTCTCGATCTCGTCCTGGAGCTGCCCCCTTATCTCCGAGTCGAAGTCGTGGGCGTAGATCTGGCCGCCGTACTTGACGCTGTAGCTGAACCGGGTGTCGATCAGCTTGATCCCGAACCTCTCCATCAGCAGCACGATGTGGTCGTACACCGACGGGATGCAGGCGGTGACCGAGATGTCGAATGGAATCGACCGGCCGTCGTCCTGCGGCATGTCGGCTGTGATGGCGTTGCCGCCGATTCGCTCCTGCGCCTCGAACAACCGGAAGTCGAAACGGTCCGGATGATGGTTCAGCGCCCACGCCGCACCCAGCCCGGAGACACCTCCGCCGATGATGGCGATCCGCCGCGGCATGGTCCGCGTCTCGCCGGTGGTCATCGGCTGCCGTCCGGCGTTCGTCTACCGGTCGCCGGCTGCCCGCAGGTTGACGACGGTCTCGGTGTCGTCAACCTCAGCCGACGCATCGGGATAGAACTGGGCGCAATAGGAGCGGTACCGCATGATCTCTCCGTCCGAGCGGGCCAGGCGCGGCCGGGGCCGGTAACTCTTGGTGCTCCAGATCGGCACGTCCTGCAACACGTCTCGCCGCTCGAAGGACGCCATGATCCTGTTCATGATGGGGGCGCGCAGTCTCACCGGAAGGAATCCCAGACCCGCGATCCAGCGGTTCGGATTGCGAATCTCTCCCGTCTGGGAGACTACCGACAGGTCGATGACCGTGCCGTCGACCGGGGTCGCCAGTATCCACAGGCGCATATCCAGGCCGATCGTGTGCTCGCGTATTTCCACGAACGAGTAGCCCAGACCGGCGACGAGTGTCTTGGCCGACACCTTGAGCTTGGTTGAAGCGAATCGGGTGATCTTCCGGGTGGTGGCGAAGTCGAAATCGCTCAGCAACAGGGGCCCGTCCACCGCCAGTGCCTCGACGCGGCTCACGCTGTCGTAGCCGTGGACGTAGCGCAGGTGGGCCAGGTCGACCGAGTTCTCCGTGGTCTCCTGGGGATGGCCGGCAAAGCGTGAGGTCCAGATGTGCAGGCCGCTCCAGCCGGCCTGGTCCGGTTCTTCGGTGGGCAGTTGCCATTGCGGCTGACGCCCGTCGATTCCCCACCAGGCGAAAATGAGGCCGGCGATCTCCCGTGGTTCGAAGACCCGCAGCCGGGCTGCCTTCACCGGCGGCGCGAAGGGGGTGGCGACGCACTGGCCTCCGGTGTCGTACTCGAAGCCGTGGAAGCCGCAGACGAGCCGGCCGTCGCGCACGCGCCCCCCTGCGGCGGGCCCCAGATCGGCGCCCAGGTGGGGGCAGTAGGCCTCGGAGACACAGACGCCGCCCTGGCCGTCGGACCAGACGACGATCTCGGTGCCCATCCAGGTCTTCCGGATCAGCTTGTCTCCGTCGAGGTCCTTGCGGCTCGTGACGAAGTACCAGCCCTCGGGGAACGGGGAGGGCAGCGGTGTGTTGGGAGGCTCCTCGCGCAGCACCGGCATCGTTCGAGACTACTCGTCAGGACTCAGAGGCCCCGCGGGTAGGCGTCTCAGTCATCGGTGCCGGGCGGGAGATCGGAGGCCGCGACCATCACGAGCTGGTCGAGCAGGCCGCCCAGCCATTCGTAGAGGACGTACCGGGCCGCCTCCTGGGGCTGGTCGCCCTCGGTGGGCGGGTTGAAGGTGGCCGCGCCGACCTCCAGCGTGTTGCCCAGGTAGAGGCGCACGCTGTTGATGGTCTGCATCCAGGCCGCGACCCCGTCGTCATCCAGCGGGGCGCCGTCGAGCCCCGCCTCGACGGTGTCGATCGCCTCCAGCCGATGCCGCAGCAGCGAGTCGCCGGTCATCTCCCAGAACTCCTCGGAGGCTCGGCGGTCGTGGATGTGCACCGGCGGCTGGAAGCGGAGCAGGGAGGGATCCTTGCCCCCCACCAGCAGCTGCCGGAACTGTTCGAGGACTGCGGTCAGGCCGGCCCGTTCGTCGTCCCGCAGGGTCACGCTGATGCCGTCAGGACCGGGTCTGAATCGCGCGCCCGCCATTCGCTCGGCCTCTCAGTCCTGCTCGAGGATCGCCCACAGGCCGTGCTCGTGCAGCCGGTAGACATCGAACTCGGCCTTCTCCTTCTGCCCCGACGCCACCACCGCCTTGCCCTCGGTGTGGACCTGCATCATCAGGCGGTGCGCCTTCTGTTGCGAGTAGCCGAACAGCTTGCGGAACACGTAGGTGACATAGGACATCAAGTTGACCGGGTCGTCGAGCACGATCACCTTCCAGGGCAGATCGGGACGGCGGTCGGTCTCATCGACCGGATCCTTGACCGGCGCGGTCACCGGCGATGCGGCAGCCGGTGGTCTCACGGTCGGGCTCCGGCCATCGCGGCCCCGCCGACCGGCTCGGATCGCTCCGCCTCGGCTGCTGCTCGGGCTCCCGGAGCGTGGGCCGCCTTGACGATCTCGATCCAGGTGACCGACGCCAGCGCCACGTGGATCCCGACGAGCAGCGCGGGAACGCCCGCGAAGTACTGCGTGTAGCCGACCGCGCCCTGTACGGCCAATAGCACGGCCACCCGGCCCATGCGGGTGTGGTCGACAGATCTGGCCGTCCGCAGCCGCCACCACGTCCACACCACCATCCCTAGCAGGATCAGCGCGATGATGCTGTGGATCCGGGCGACCTCCCGCACCAGCAGCGGGAGCCTCTCCGCCCGGCTGTCGCCGGCATGGGGGCCGGCCCCGGTGACGAGGGTTCCGCTGACCAGCAGCACCGCCCCCACGGCCAGCACCGCCCACCGCATCAATCCATTCAGAGACCGAAGACTGCCGGGCCGGCCATCGCGGTCGGGCCGCGACACGGCGCCCTCGAGGCCTGCGCCCGCTCGGGCCCTGACGTCGAGCACGGCCGCGTTCCACAGAAGCACCATCGACAGCAGGAAGTGTCCCATGGTGAAGCGGGGATCGAGCTCGGACAACACCAGGAGGGCGCCCAGCCCGACCTGAGCCAGCACCCCGGCTACCAGGCCAAGCGACAGGGCGGTCAGGTCCGGTCGCCGGGGCCTGCGCCGCGCCGAGCCCAGCACGGCGGCGATCACCGCGATGGCCACGACGCCGGTGAAGAGCCGGTTCACGAACTCCACCAGGGCGTGGTACTCGAGGTCGGCGATGAATCGATCCTCGGAGCAGGTGGGCCAGTCCTCGCAGCCCAGACCCGAGCCGGTGAGGCGCACCGCGGCACCTGTCACCACGATGACCGCAAGGGCCCACAGGGCGAACCGCGTGAGACGAGCGCAGGTGATCGGTGTCACGTGTCGATGGTACGGCCAAAGAGATCACACCAGATTCCCGATTTAGCCGTCGGATGACCCTCTCAACCTCCTAGCCTTCTGGCGTGGCCGGAACCGTCACGGGAAATCTGCGCGCCCCCCGGAGAGCCCGGGCCGCGGCCTTCGTGGCTCTGACCAAGCCCCGGATCATCGAACTGCTGCTGGTCACCACGGTTCCGCCGATGATCCTGGCCGCGCAGGGCATTCCGTCGTTGTGGCTCATGGCGGCCACCATCATCGGCGGGGCCATGGCCGCCGGCGGGGCCAACGCGCTCAACATGTACGTCGACCGCGACATCGACCGGCTGATGCATCGCACCCGGAACCGGCCCCTGGTCACCGGAGCGGTCCGTCCTACCGAGGCGGTCGTCTTCGCGGTGGCCCTCACCGCGGGCTCCTTCGTGTGGCTGTGGGCCTTCGTGAACCTCCTGTCGGCTGCGCTGGCCGCCGCGGCGGCCCTGTTCTACGTGTTCGTCTACTCGCTTTGGCTCAAGCGGACCTCGATCCGCAACATCGTGATCGGCGGCGCGGCCGGAGCGGTGCCGACCCTCGTCGGCTGGACCGCGGTCACGGGATCGCTGGACTGGCCCCCGGTAGTGCTGTTCGCGGTGATCTTCTACTGGACGCCGCCCCACTTCTGGGCGCTCGCCATCCGCTACCGCAGCGACTATGAGGCCGCTGACGTGCCGATGCTCCCTGCCGTGGCCGGCCTCAGAGCGACCGCTCGCCGCATCGTCGCCTACACGGTCGCGCTGTGGGCCCTGACCCTGCTGCTCGTGCCGGTTGCATCGATGGGCGTGCTGTATGTCGTGGCTGCGTTGGTGTTGGGCGCGGGCTTCCTGGTGCTGGCCGTCGACGTGCTCCGCCACCCGGACCCGACCCGGTCGATGCGGCTGTTCGGCTGGTCGAACGCTTACATCGTGGCGCTCTTCGGAGCAGTCGCGGCCGACGTTCTGATCCGCCACGGGTTCTAGAGATGGAGACGGGCTACCCCCACGCCGGCCAATCGTGCCCGCTGGTGGCTCCCCGGTGTCGACGCCGATTGTCGGCGGCCCCATCGTCAATGTGTAGCATCGCCCCCCGATGACGCTGACCGAGTCCCCCGTCGCGGAATCGGAGGCTGCGGCCGACGCCGACGGCGCGGCCGCGCCGGTGTCCCCGGCGGAGACACTGGGGGCGCCCAGGGGGCTGGCCCAGCCGTTCATGACCAACGACGCGGCGCAGGTCGGCAGGCTCTTCGTGGTCGCGTCGCTCCTGATGGGGCTGGGCAAGGCCGTCATTGGCGTGCTGCTCTCGCTGGGACGAACCGACGCGGCGGCTCCCGAGGACCTGTTCGGCGGCCTGAACGCCTACTTCCGCATGTGGACGCTCTACCGGGTGTCGTTCGTGCTGCTGGTGGTCATGCCGCTGCTTCTCGGCCTCGCGCTGGCGGTTGTGCCGGCCCAGGTGGGAGCGGGAAATGTGGCGTTCCCCCGAGCCGCGCTGGCGTCGTTCTGGTCGTGGCTGATCGGCGCGGTGATCATCGTCGCATCGGTGTTCGCTGGAGGGGGCTGGGGCGCGCTCGACGGCGTGACCGGCAACGAGAGCGACGCTATGGCCCTCACGCTGCTCGGCACCGGCATGGTGATCGTCGCCCTGCTGATCGGGGCCATCGTGGTGGCCACCACCGTCATCTCGCTGCGCCAGACCGGCATGAGCCTCCTCGACGTGCCCCCCTTCTCGTGGTCGATGCTGGTGACCGCGGTGGTGTGGCTGTTCTCCCTGCCGGTGGCCATCGCCAACATCGTCGTCATCTATGCGGACCTGCGGGGCCGGTCGGCCATCGCCTTCGGCCGGCCCGAGAGCCCCGACATCTGGCTCCAGCTCGACTGGCTGGTGGAGCAGCCCGCGGTCTACGCCATGGCCGTGCCGGTGCTCGGAATCGTCTTCAGCGCGGTCGGCAAAGCCGTCGATGCCCGCTCCAGCCGCCCCGAGGCCATCCTCGTCGTGGTCGGGCTATTCGGCCTGCTGGCGATAGGCGGCTGGTCACAGGACTACTTCACCGCCCCGCAGGACCTTCGCGACGGGCTGGTCTACGTGGCGTTCGGCCTGGCCGCCGTCGTTCCGGTTATGGCCACTGCCGGCGGTGTCGGCGAGCTGGTGATGCGGGGCTCGAAGACGCGGGATCGGCTCCTGAGCACCCCGATGCTGGGCGCGGGCGCGGCGCTCAAGCTCCTCGGTGCGGCCACCCTGGTCGGGGCTCTGCGCGTGATCGAGCCCCTCGACCTGCTCGAGACCTCCGCCACCTGGGCGGTGTTCCACGGCGTCGTCGCAGCCGGCCTCATCGCCGGCGTGGCTGCGCTCGCGACCTGGTCGCAGCTGCTGCTGGGCCCCATCCAGCAGAGGCTGGCGGTGGGCGCGATCGTGCTGTTGGGCGCCGGCGGCGGTCTGCTGGTGCTGGCCGACCTCATCTCTGGCTTCATTGCCGATGACCCGGATCTCATGGCCCTAGCGCTGGACGGCAACGCCGCGCTCAACGGGGTGGTCCTGATCGGGTCCCTGCTGGTGGCGGCCGGGCTGGCCGCGGCCCTGCTGGGGGCAGTCTCAGCCCTGAGACATGGAGCCACAGCCGGTAGCGAGGCACCATGAGGACGACCGAGCTGCCCGCGGCGGAGGCGATCCGCCCCCGCACCGTCGTGGTCGCCGCCCTGCTGGCCACCGGGGCGGCCTTCATGGTCTTCGCCGCCCTCGTCTCGTTGTACGTCCAGCAGCGCCAGCAGGCTGCGGCCCTGGGCGAGGAGTGGTTCCCGTCCGGCACGGTCGAGCTCGGCCCCGCCGGGATGATGATGATGACCCTGGCGCTGTCCATCGTGACGGTGCAGTGGGCCGTACAGGCCGCCCGGGCCGAGGATCGGCCCCACGGGTTCATCGCGCTGGGCGTCACCCTGATGTTCGGCGCCGCCGTGATCAACCAGTTCTGGTTCGTCTACCAGGACACCGCCTTCGCCATAGACGGCGGCCGGGCCGAGTTGCTGTTCTACGCGGTCACCGGCTCGTTCATCGCCATGCTCATCGTGGCCATGGCGATGCTGACGGTCACCACCATCCGCTCATTGCTGGGGCCCTTCGGCCGCGACCTGGCGCACGCGGTGCAGGCCTCGGCCCTGTTCTGGCACATGTGCGTGTTGTGCTACTTCCTGGTCTGGTACGTCGTGTTCATAACGAAGTAAGGCGTCAGAGGCGTGTTCACCACCGGTTTCAAGTTCTTCTTCGGTCTGTTCGCCGCCTTCGTCGCGGCTGCCCTCGTCTACGGCTACACCACCGGCGGCAACCACGTCGGCCCCATCTCGTTGGGCTGGAAGGGCGGGGTCGGCGACCACATCGGCTACGGCGTGCTCGTCGGGCTGGCCTTCGTCTCGCTGATCGTCAGCCTGGTGCTGGTGTCGTTCCGCGACGCCGACGCCTCGGCCCAGGCCCGCCTCCAGAACGTTGCCGAGGTGCTTACCGACCAGCCGGTGGCGGCCAGCTTCTGGCCGGTGGTCGCCGCCTTCGGCCTGGGAGCGACCGCGGTGGGTCTGGTGCTGCACCCCATGGTGTTCGTGCTGGGCCTCGCCCTGATCTTCCTCTCGCTGATCGAGTGGACCATGGACGCATGGTCCGACCGGGCCACCGGCGACCGTGCGATCAACCGGGAGTTGCGCAACCGCATCATGGCGCCCATCGAGATCCCGGTCGTCGGCACGCTCGGCGTTGCCGTGGTCGTGCTGGCTGCCTCCCGCATCCTGCTGAACGTGTCGAAGCTGGAGGCGGTGTGGGTCGCGGGCGTTGTGTCAGCGCTGATCCTGGCCGGCGCCTGGGTGTACACCAGCCGTCCCGGCCTCGGCCGTCGCCTCGTGCGGATCCTGGGACCGGTGGCGGGCCTGCTGCTGGTGGTGGGCGGCGTTCTCGCCGCGGTGGCCGGCGAGCGCGACTTCGTCCACCACGAGGTCGAGCACCACGACGAGTCCGGTGAGCCGGCCGTGCCTGAGGAAGGCCACTGACATGCGTTCCTCGATACTCGCCCGTGCCCGCGACTGGGTGCTCGTGCTGCTGGGCGCAGCCATCGCCACCGGCTGCGCGTCCGACGCCGAACTCGACACCTTCGCGCCACAGGGCCCGATCGCCCGGGAACTGCACTCCAGGGGAGTGCTTCCGGTGTTCTGGATCGCCGCGGTGGTGTTCGTGGGCATCACCGTGGCCATGGTGTGGCTGATCTGGCGGCACCGGGTCAGGAGCTACGAGGGCGACGACGAGTGGCCCGCCCAGACCCACGGCCACGTCCCGCTCGAAGTGGGCTGGACCGTGGGGTTCCTCGTGACCATGGCCGCCGTCGCGGTCATCATGCTGTGGTCACTTCCCACTGTTGACGCCACCGAGACCAACAAGATGAAGGTCGCCATAGACGACCAGAGTGTCGAGTGGGAGCCGACCGTGGTGGTGGTGGGCAACCAGTGGTGGTGGGAGTTCCGCTACTACTTCAGCGACCAGGTCGACCTGGCCGCGCTGCGGGCCCACGGCGACGCCAAGACCCTGCCCCCCGCCGACATCGTCACCTCGGGTCAGATGACGATCCCCACCGGCGAGGAGGTCGAGTTGATCATCACCTCGCGCGACGTGATCCACTCCTTCTGGATCCCGGCGCTCAACGGCAAGCGCGACGCCGTCCCCAACCGCTTCTCGCCCTGGAAGATCGAGGCTTCCGTTCCCGGCTTCTACTTCGGGCAGTGCACCGAGTTCTGCGGCCTGTCGCACTCGCGCATGAGGATGCAGACGGTGGCGTTGAGCCCCGCCGACTTCCAGGCGTGGGTCGACGACACCACCCAGGACGCGGCCGAGCCGACCGACCCGGCCGCGCTGGCCGGCCTGGAGGTGTTCTCCGGCATCTGCACCTCCTGCCACGTCATCGAGGGCGTCAACGACGACGTCTTCGAGAGGGCCGATCAGGCGTCCGGCGCGGCTCCCAACCTGACCCACTTCGCCAACCGGAGCACCTTCGCCGGCGGCATCTTCAACACCTACAACGCCGACGGGTCGCTCAACCGGGTCCAGCTCGAGGCCTGGCTCCGCAACCCCGGAGACCTCAAGGCCAACTACACCGTGCCCGGCGAGCAGTACCGTGGCATGCCCGACCTGGATCTGAGCGAGCAGCAGATCGACGACTTGGTGGCCTACCTTTCAGGGTTGGGGGCGAGGCCCGCAGACTGGATCATCGAAGCCACCCAGGTGGAGTGACATGGCGGAATTGGCGATAGAGCCTGAGGAGGTGTTGGAGCGACATGGCGATCACTGAGAAGACGCCCCTCGAGCTCGGCCCGGGCGACACCGCCCGCTACGCCGAGCGGCCCCTCGGCGTGTTCACCCGCCCCCAGGAGGGTCGGGGCTGGCGGGACTGGCTCAGCACCGTCGACCACAAGCGCATCGGGATCCTGTACGGCGCCTCCGCGATGTTCTTCTTCCTGGTCGGCGGGGTCGAGGCGCTGCTCATCCGGCTGCAACTGGCCGCGCCGGAGGGCTCAGTGCTCAGCGCCGACGTCTACAACCAGGTGTACACCATGCACGGCGTCACCATGGTGTTCCTGTTCATCATGCCGCTGGCCGCGGCCTTCGCGAACTACTTCATCCCCCTGCAGATCGGCGCCCGCGACGTCGCCTTCCCCCGCCTCAACGCGCTGTCGTTCTGGATCTGGCTGTCGGGGGCCATCTTCCTGAACACGTCGTGGATAGTGGGCGGCGGCGGGGCCGACTGCGGCTGGTTCTGCTACTCCACCAACAGCGGCGTGGCCTTCTCTCCCAGCCACGGCGTGGACTTCTACGCCATCGGCCTGCAGATCCTGGGCATCGCCTCGCTGGTGTCGTCGGTGAACCTGATCGTCACCTGCCTCAACATGCGGGCCCCGGGCATGACCCTGATGCGCATGCCGGTGCTCACCTGGATGCTGCTGATCACCCAGTTCCTGCTGCTGTTCGCGCTGCCGGTGATAACCGTGGCCCTGTTCCTGTTGATGTTCGACCGGCTCTTCGACGCCCAGTTCTTCAATCCCGACGCGGGCGCCGACCCGCTCTTATGGCAGCACTTATTCTGGATATTCGGCCATCCGGAGGTGTACATCATCATCCTGCCCGCCTTCGGGGTGGTGTCGGAGATCATCCCCACCTTCAGCCGCAAGCCCCTGTTCGGCTACGAGTTCATGGTGTTCTCCGGGATCGCCATCGGGTTCATGGGCTGGGGCGTATGGGCCCACCACATGTTCGTGTCGGGCATGGGCCCCATCTCGGTGGCCGCCTTCTCGCTGTCGACCATGTTCATCGCAGTGCCGACGGGGGTGAAGGTCCTCAACTGGCTTGCCACGATGTGGGGCGGGAAGCTGCGCTTCACGGTGGCCATGAAGTTCGCGGTGGCCACGGTAGCCATGTTCACCATCGGTGGCCTGTCAGGCGTGACCCACTCGGTGGCGCCGGCCGACACCCAGCAGACCGACACCTACTACATTGTGGCCCACTTCCACTACGTGATCTTCGGCGGAGGCGTGCTCGGCCTGTTCGCCGGTCTGTACTTCTGGTGGCCCAAGGTGTGGGGCCACTTCCTCAACGAGCGGCTCGGCAACTGGAACTTCTGGATCATGCTGGTGGGCTTCAACCTCACGTTCGGCCCCATGCACATCCTGGGCCTCCAGGGGATGTCCCGCCGCATCGACACTTACGCGGCCGGCTACGGCTTCACGTTCTGGAACATGGCGGCCACCACCGGGTCGCTGCTGATCGCGGTGAGCGTGCTGATCTTCATGTGGAACGTGGTCAAGTCCAAACGGGACGCCCCCCACCTGCCCCCGCCGGGCCC
>VYCW01000128.1 GCA_009843735.1 Acidimicrobiaceae bacterium
CCCCTAATCCATGGCCCGCCCCACCCGCCAGGGCGGCGGAATTCACCTCGCCACCGGCGCGAGGCCACTGAGGTCGAAGCTGAACCGCTCTTTGCGATCCCGCAGCACGACGGGCCCTCAGGATTACTGAACGATGACGGGAGATGCGACTCGTAGCGGCTACCGGGTCGAGGTCGTCCGCTCCGGCGACTGGTGGGCAATCACCGTGCCCGACCTACGGGGCGTCTTCTCGCAGGTTAAGCGCCTCAACCGGGTAGAGGCGACCGCCCGGGAGGCGATAGCCATGATGCTCGACGTTGAGGAGTCCGAGATCGGGCCGATCGACGTTCGGGTTCACCCGCCCGAGGATGTGGCCGGCCTGCTCGATGAGCTCCGGCACTCGATGGCTGCCGCCAGCCAGGCGACGGCGGCAGCCACCCGGGCGAGACGCGAAGCTGCCAGGCAACTGAGCGAGGCCGGCTTGCCGATGCGTGACATCGGCCAACTGCTAGGGGTTTCCCACCAGCGCGTCAGCCAGATTCTGTCTCAGTAAGTCCAACACACGTGCAGGCGACCGGCAGCAGAGTGATCTCGCAGCTGAAGCTCACCGATGAGCTCAGCACCGACCAATAGGCGTGCAGGCAACCGGCGGGGAGCGATCCCCAGGAGCGTGCTCGAGGAGCACTTCTGCAACGTCTGATCGCGGGTGTGGTCTACCGCGGCAATCTGCTGGCGACTTGGCGTGGCATGATCGCGATGTGGGTGAGCCCGAGGATCAGTCGGGGCGGGCAGCTTCTGTCGCCTGGGTGAGCGACATCGGGCCTCGGCGGGTGAACGAGGACCGGGCGTCGGCGACAATCTCGGACGAAGACGGGAGCTGGGTCATCGCCGTGGCCGACGGGCTGGGCGGGCACACCCGCGGTGACGAGGCCGCCCAGGCTGCCATCGAGGGACTGCCCCCACGGATCGCCAGCCCCGACGAGATGGCGGTCGCCTTCGGGGAGGCCAACGAGCGGGTGCTCGCGCTCACCGGCCCCGAGGCCTGGCAGCGGCGCCTACCTCTGTTCATGTTCCCCATGAGCACCCTGACCGTGGCCGCCTGGACGCCCGACGGCGGCCTCCTCATCGGTTGGATGGGCGACACCCTGCCGTTCGTCGCCACTGCCGGACCGGACGGTTTCAAGGGGTTCTGCTGCGGCCGGCCCCACCGGCAACCCGACGGCAGCATCGACATCTGCCTCGGGATGCCGCCCATGGATGCCGAGGCCAGAGCCGGGTTCGTCGAGGTCGAGATAGTGGGGGAGTCCGGCGAGGGATCACGGCCCGACGCGGTGATTCTCGCCAGCGACGGTGCCTGGGAGCCCTTCGTGTACCGGCACGGCGCCGATTGGCTGTCGGACGACTCGGCCGCCGGGGGCATCGGAGCGGCCTGCGGCCCCGGCGCCGACACGGCCGAGGAAGTGGCCGATCACATCCTGACCGAGGCGCTGGACCTTGGCCTCAACGACAACGCCACCATCGCAGTCGCCCTCTGGCGCTGACCGGCCCCGACCGGCTCGACCGGGCAGGTAGTGGTTAGCCCATCACGGGCTCGACACGCTGAGAGCCGACAACCGCATCCGCGTCTCCCGGAGACCAGGGACCGGCGAGGCAAACGCAGGAAATGAACATATGTTCGCCAGGCTCGTGGACCCAGCGGGTAGAGTCTGAGCGTGGCTGAGCGGCTGGTGATCTCGGGGGCGCGCGAGCACAACCTCAAGGACGTTCACCTGGACCTTCCCCGGGACCGGCTGATCGTGATCACCGGGCTGTCGGGCTCCGGAAAGAGCTCGCTGGCCTTCGACACCATCTACGCCGAGGGGCAGCGCCGCTACGTGGAATCGCTGTCGGCCTACGCCCGCCAGTTCCTGGGCCAGATGGACAAGCCCGACGTCGACTTCATCGAGGGCCTGTCCCCGGCGATCTCGATAGATCAGAAGAGCGCGTCGCGCAATCCCCGATCCACCGTCGGCACCATCACCGAGGTCTACGACTACCTGCGGCTGCTATTCGCCCGCATCGGCGTGCCCCACGATCCCGAGACCGGTGAGCGGCTCATCCGCCAGACCCCCCAGCAGATCGTGGACCGGATCTTGGAGATAGCGCCCGGCACCCGATTCCAGGTGCTGGCCCCGGTGGTGCGGGGCCGCAAGGGCACCTACGACACGCTGCTGGCCGATCTCGCCGGGCAGGGGTTCGCCCGGGCCATCGTCGACGGCGAGCTGATCGAGCTCGCAGACTTCGCAGGCGCCACCGGCCTGTCCGGCGGTGCCGACGGCCTGGAGCTGGCCCGCTACGAGATGCACGACATCGCGGTGGTGGTCGACCGTCTGGTGCTGCGCGAGGGCGTCGATCGGCGCCTCACCGACTCGGTCGAGACCGCCCTGCGCCTGGCCGACGGGATCGCCGAGATCGAGATCGTGCCCCGGCCCGACGACGCCGCCGATGCGGACCAGGAGTCACGGCGGATCGTGTTCAGCCAGCACCTGGCCCGGCCCTCCGACGGCAAGTCCTTCGAGGAGCTGGCCCCCCGGAACTTCTCGTTCAACTCGCCCTACGGGGCCTGCTCCCACTGCGACGGCCTGGGCACCGTGTTCGAGGTCGATCCCCAGCTGGTGGTCCCCGACCCCGACGCCACCCTGGCCGACGGGGCCATCACGCCGTGGGCCGATAGCCGGACCCGCTACTACTCGCGGATGCTTCAGGCCGTATGCGAGGAGTACGGCATCCCCCGCGACGCGCCTTGGCGCCAGCTGAGCCAGCGCCAGCACGACCTGCTGCTGTACGCCAAGGGCGTCAAGGGCCGGGTGCAGGTCCGCTACCAGAACCGCTTCGGCCGTCGCCGGGTCTACCAGGCCCGCTACGAGGGCATCGTCCCGCACCTGATGCGCCGCCACAACGAGACCGACAGCGACGCTTCCCGGGAGAACATCGAGGGCTACATGCGCCAGGTGCCGTGCCCGGACTGCGGCGGCGCCCGGCTCAACCCGCTGGCCCTGGCCGTCACCGTCGACGACCGCAACATCCACGATCTGTGCGCCATGTCGATCGCGGAGGCGGCCAAGACCCTGGCCGAGATGAACCTCAACGACCGCGACACCATGATCGCCGAGCAGGTGCTCAAGGAGATCCGGTCCCGGCTCGGCTTCCTGCTGGACGTGGGCCTCGACTACCTGAACCTGTCGCGCAGCGCGGCCACCCTGGCCGGCGGAGAGGCCCAGCGCATCCGGCTGGCCAGCCAGGTCGGCTCGGGCCTGGTGGGCGTGCTGTACGTGCTCGACGAGCCGTCGATCGGGCTTCACCAGCGCGACAACCGTCGGCTGATCGAGACGCTGGTGCGCATGCGCGACCTGGGCAACACGGTCATGGTGGTCGAGCACGACGAGGAGACCATCCGGGTCGCCGACCACGTGGTCGACATAGGGCCGGGCGCGGGCGAGCACGGCGGGGCCGTCGTGCACTCCGGGCCGCTGGAAGGCCTGCTGGAGCTGGAGGAATCAATCACCGGCCAGTACCTGTCGGGCCAGCGCCGCATCGCAGTACCACAGATGCGCCGCACCGGCGACGGCACCCGCCTGGTGGTCAGGGGCGCCCGGGAGAACAACCTCGCCGACATCGACGTGGCCTTCCCGCTGCAACAATTCGTGTGCGTGACCGGGGTGTCGGGTTCGGGCAAGTCGTCGCTGGTCAACGAGATCCTGCACCGGGCGCTGATGCAGCACATCTACCGGTCCAAGACCCCGCCCGGGCGCCACACCCGCCTCGACGGCGTCGGCCACCTCGACAAGGTGATCTGCATCGACCAGTCGCCCATCGGCCGGACCCCCCGGTCCAACCCGGCCACCTACACCGGGGTGTTCGACCACGTGCGCAAGCTGTTCGCCAACACGGCCGAGTCCCGGGTGCGGGGCTACATGCCGGGACGGTTCTCGTTCAACGTGAAGGGCGGGCGCTGCGAGGCCTGCCGGGGCGACGGCACCATCCGCATCGAGATGCACTTCCTGCCCGACGTGTACGTGCCCTGCGAGGTGTGCAAGGGCGAGCGGTACAACCGCGACACCCTGGAGGTCACCTTCAAGGGCCGCAACATCGCCGAGGTGCTCGACATGCCGTGCACCGACGCGCTGGAGTTCTTCGCCAACCAGCCGCCCATCGCCCGCCACATGGGCACCCTGGTGGACGTGGGCCTCGGCTACGTGCGACTGGGCCAGCCCGCGCCCACGCTGTCGGGCGGCGAGGCCCAGCGGGTCAAGCTGTCCAGCGAGCTGGCCAAGCGCTCCACCGGCCACACCATGTACATCCTCGACGAGCCCACCACCGGGCTGCACTTCGAGGACGTCCGCAAGCTGCTGGGCGTGCTCGGCCGGCTGGTGGACCAGGGCAACACCGTCGTGGTGATCGAGCACAACCTGGACGTGGTCAAGACGGCCGACTGGATCATCGACCTCGGCCCCGAGGGCGGCTCCGGCGGGGGCCGCATCGTGGCCGAGGGCACCCCCGAGCAGGTGGCCGAAGTGCCCGAGAGCCACACCGGCCGCTACCTGCGCTCATTGCTGTGCTGAAGCGGCCGTCGGCGGGGTCCATCCCGGACGCGCCCGGGTCCTACCAGTTCCTCGACGCCGACGGCCGGGTCATCTACGTCGGCAAGGCCAAGAGCCTGCGTTCCAGGCTGAACAACTACTTCGGCTCGCACCTGCCGCTGCGCACCCGCCAGATGGTGGACGCGGCCGCCTCGGTGGAGTGGATCCAGGTGGCCAACGAGGTCGAGGCCCTGATGCTCGAGTTCTCGCTGATCCAGCGCCACAAGCCCCGGTTCAACGTGCGCTACACCGACGACAAGTCGTACCCGTTCCTGTGCGTGACCATGGTCGACGAGTGGCCCCGGGCCATGGTGATGCGGGGCCGGCGACGCAAGGGCAACCGCTACTTCGGTCCCTACGGCCACGCCTACGCCATCCGCGACACCCTCGACCTGCTGCTGCGCACGTTCCCGATCCGCACCTGCACCGACGGCAAGTTCCGCCGCTACGCCAGCCTGGGCAAGCCGTGCCTGCTGTATCACATCGAGAAGTGCTCGGGGCCGTGCGTGGGCGACGTGTCCGCTGACGACTACGCCGAGATGGTGGCCGAGCTGCTGCGCTTCCTGGAGGGTGACAGCGATCCGGTGCTCGACCGCCTTGAAGAAGAGATGTCGGCCGCGGCCGACGAACTCGACTACGAGCGGGCCGCCCGCGTGCGCGACCGCCTGGCCGCGGTGCGCAAAGCGGTCGAGACCCAGCAGATGGTCGGTTCCCGCAACGAGGACTTCGACGTGATCGGACTGGTGGACGACGCCCTGGAGGCCGCGGTGCAGGTGTTCTTCGTGCGCCGGGGCCGGGTGATGGGACGCCGGGGCTTCATGATCGACAAGGTCGAGAATCTCGACCGGGCCGAGCTGGTGAGCCGGACCCTCGAGCGGCTCTACTTCGACGACAACCCGCTGGGCTGGCCCAAGACGGTGCTGGTGCCCGACATGCCCGCCGAGGCGGCCCTCTACACCGAGTGGCTCACCGAGATGCGGGGCTCCCGGGTGCAGATCCGGGTGCCCCAGCGGGGCCCCAAGCGGGCGCTGCAGCAGACCGTGACCCGCAACGCCGAGGAGTCGTTCACCCGGCACCGACTCAAGCGCAGCACCGACCACAACAGCCGGGCCCGGGCCCTCAACGAGCTCCAGGAGCACCTGGCTCTGGCCGAGGCCCCGCTGCGCATCGAGTGCTACGACATGAGCCACCTGTCGGGCCAGGACTATGTGGGCTCGATGGTGGTGCTCGAGGACGGCTTGCCCAAGAAGGCCGACTACCGGCGGTTCCGGCTGCGCTCGGTGCCCGGCAACGACGACTTCGCAGCCATGCACGAGGTCCTGACCCGGCGACTGAGCGGCTACCTGGAGCAGCGGGCCCGGCCGGCGGCCGAGCGCGACGGAAAGTTCTCGTACCCTCCGCAGCTGCTGCTGGTGGACGGCGGCAAGGGCCAACTGGGCGTGGCGGTGCGGGTCCTGGAAGAGCTCGGCCTCCACGACGAGATCCCGGCCGCGGCGCTGGCCAAGCAGTTCGAGGAGGTGTTCCTGCCCGGCCGGGCAGAACCGGTGCGCCTCCCTCGCCAGTCCGAGGCGCTCTACATGCTGCAGCGCATCCGCGACGAGAGCCACCGCTTCGCCATCTCCTACCACCGCACCCTGCGGGGCAAGCGCATGACCGGATCGGCCCTCGACGGGATCGCCGGCCTCGGGCCGGTCCGCAAGGCCCGGCTCACCAAGGAACTCGGGGGCGTGCGGGCCGTCCAGAGAGCGGAGCTGCACGAGCTGAAGGCGCTGGACTGGCTGCCCGACGCCGTAGCCGAGAACGTCCATGCCGCGTTCAACCGCGGCACCTGAGAGGATTGAGCCGGTGCACAACTCCCTGAGCGGCAAGATCGTCCTCGTCACCGGGGCCGGGCGTGGCATCGGTCGGGCCATCGCTGAACGCTTCGCCGACGTGGACGCGTCCGTGGCGGCCAACGACGTCGACGGCGAGGCTGCGGCCGCCACGGCAGAGGCGATCTCGCAGCGGGGTGGCAGTGCCATGGCTGCGCCGGCCGACGTGTCCGACAGCTCCCAGGTGGCTGCCATGGTCGACGCGGTCGTGGCCGCTCACGGCCGCATCGACGTGCTGGTCAACAACGCCGGGATCGTCAGCCCCACCCGCCATTTCTTCGAGGCCGACGAGGCGTGGTGGCGGCGCATCATCGACGTCAACCTGACCGGCCATTTCCTGGTGTCGCACCCGGTGGCCCGCATCATGGCCAAGCAGGGGGGCGGCAGCATCATCAACATGAGCTCGGGCGGCGCCACCCGGGCCCACCGGTCCTTCACCGCCTACGACGCCACCAAGGGAGGGATCGAGGCCCTCACCCGGGCGATGGCGCTGGACCTCGGTCCGTACAACGTGAGGGTCAACGCCCTGGTTCCCGGCGCGATCGACACCAGCGGCATGTCGGCTGACGAGCGGGGGTTGCGGGGCGAGAACGTGCCGCTGGGCCGGGTCGGCGAGCCCCTCGACCTCACCGGTGCCGCGCTGTTCCTTGCCTCCGACGACGCCGGCTACATCACCGGCGAGACGCTGCGGGTGGACGGCGGGATGCTGGCCCAGCAGCGCTCGGCCACCGTCGACATCATCCCGCCGGGCACCTTCCCGGCGGTCGAGGATCTGTAGCCGGGGACGCCGGTGGCTGCCTCGCCGATCACGAGCCCCCGGATCGGAGTCGACGTCGGCGGCACCTTCACCGATATCGCCCTGGAACGGGCTGACGGATCCTTCGCGTCCACGAAGGTGCTGACCACCCACGAACGGCCCGAGGAGGGGATCCTGGCGGGAATCGCTGCGGTCACAAGCCGCGAGGGCGTGGCCATCGACGAGATCGCGCAGATCATCCACGGCACCACCCTGGCCACCAACGCCCTGATCGAACGCCGGGGCGCCAAGACCGCGCTGGTCACCACCGCCGGATTCCGCGACGTGATCGAGACCCGCACCGAGAGCCGCTTCGAGCAGTACGACCTCCACATCGTGCTGCCCGCCCCCCTGATCGAGCGCAAGGACCGCTTCGTCGTGCCCGAGAGGATCAGCGCCCGCGGCCATGTGCTGCTGCCCTTCGACGACCAGGCCGCCCGCGAGGTCGTGGACCGGGTGGTGGACGGGGGTTACGCCTCGGTGGCTGTCGGGTTCATGCACAGCTACCGGAACCCGGACCACGAGCGCCGCTTCCGCGAACTGCTACTGGAGGCGTCCGATGACATCGCGGTGTCGCTGAGCTGCGAGGTCTCGCCCCAGATGCGGGAGTTCGAGCGGTTCAACACGGTGTGCGCCAACGCTTATGTCCAACCACTCATCGCGTCCTACCTGCAGCGGCTCGAATCCGAGCTGCGCCGGATGGGAGCGGGCTGCCCGCTGCTGCTGATCCACTCCGGCGGCGGACTGATGAGCGCCGACGCGGCTGCGGCCTTCCCGGTGAGGCTGATCGAGTCGGGACCGGCCGGGGGAGCGATCTTCGCCGCCCACCTGGCCCGGACCCATCGCCGTGACCGGATCGTCTCGTTCGACATGGGCGGGACCACCGCCAAGATCGCCCTGATCGAGGACTGCTCGCCCCGCACGGCCAAGACCTTCGAGACAGCCCGCACGGCCCGCTTCAAGAAGGGCAGCGGAATGCCCATCTCCGTCCCGACCATCGAGATGATCGAGATCGGCGCGGGAGGCGGCTCCATCGCCACCGTCGACGCTCTGGGCCAGATACGGGTGGGGCCGCTGAGTGCGGGCGCCGATCCGGGCCCCGCCGCCTACGGCCTGGACGGCACGGCTGCCACCGTCACCGACGCCGATGTGCAGATGGGCCGGCTGCAACCCGACACCTTCGGCGCCTCCGGCATCTCGCTGTCGCCCGCACTAGCCGCCGAAGCCTTGGACTCCTCGGTCGGCGGGGCGCTCGGACTCGACACCGGCCCGGCCGCGGTAGGCGTGGCCGAGGTGGTGGACGAGAACATGGCCAACGCGGCCCGCACCCACGCGGTGGAGAGCGGCAAGGACCTGGCCGGCTACTCCATAGTCGCCTTCGGCGGCGCGGCCCCCCTGCACGCCTGCCGGCTGGTCGACAAGCTCGGCATAGGCGAGGTGCTGGTGCCGGTGGGCGCCGGAGTGGGCTCGGCGATCGGGTTCCTGCTCGCACCGTTCTCCTACGAGGCCACCCGCAGCTTCTACGCCATCTCCGACGACTTCGACACCGAGGGCGTGAAGTCGGTACTCCACGAGTTGGCTGCCGAGGCCGAAGCGTTCGTCCGGATGGGCACAGCCGAGGCGGTGGCCATCGAACGCGAGGTGCTGATGCGCTACCGGGGCCAGGGATGGGAGATCCCGGTGACGCTGCCTCAGGGCGAGTTCGACGACATCGCCGCCCAAGAACTCCTCAACTCCTTCGTCAAGGCCTACGAGGCCTTCTTCGGACGGGCCATCGACGGATTGACCATCGAGGCGGTGAGCTGGTCAGTCAGGGTGTCCTCGGTGCGCGAGGCACCCCGCACGGTGGAGCCGGTCGCAGCCGGCGAGCCACCGAAGGCCGCGAGCACGCGGCTGGTGCACGACCGGGCCGCCGGCGGCATGGTGCCCACGGCCGTGTTCGACCGCGGCACCCTGGCCGCCGGGGACACAGTGGCCGGCCCGGCGCTGATTACCGAGGACCAGACCACCACCGTGATCGCCTCAGGCCACCAGGCCGTGGTGGAGGCCGACCTGACCCTGCGGATCGCCCGCAGCAACGGCCATGGCCGCGACGCGACGTCCAGTCCGACCACCTCCAGCCAGCGGCACCGAAGCGGGAAGTCAGCCGCTGCCCAACGCGGGGTTGCTCTGCAGATCATGTGGAACCGGCTCGTCTCGGTGGTGGAGGAGCAGGCGCTCACGCTCGTGCGGACCGCCTTCTCGACCTCGGTCCGCGAGGCCGGGGACCTGTCGGCGGGGGTGTTCGACCGCTCCGGCCGCATGATCGCCCAGGCCGTCACCGGAACCCCCGGCCACGTCAACACCATGGCCGCGTCGCTCGGGCACTTCATCAACGAGATCGGCACCGACAGCATGAGGCCGGGCGACGTGTACCTCACCAACGACCCGTGGAAGGCCACCGGGCACCTCCACGACTTCACCGTGGCCACGCCAGTGTTCATGGAGCACAGCCCCGGTGAGCCCGGGAACCTGATCGGCTTCTTCGCCTCCACCGCGCACGTGGTGGACATCGGCGGGCGGGGCTTCGGGCCCGACGGGCGCGAACTCTACGAGGAGGGACTCCGCGTCCCGATCATGAGGTGGGCCGACCGGGGCCGGCTCAACCGGGACCTGGTCGAGATAGTGCGCTGCAACGTGCGGGAGCCCGACCAGGTGATCGGCGACATCCACGGCCTGGCCGCCTCCAACGAGACCGGCCGGCGCCGGCTGCTCGACATGCTGGGCGAGTTCGGGCTGACCGACCTCGAGGAATTGGCCGGTTTCGTGTTCGACCGCACCCGCCGAGCCACCCTCGACGCGCTGGCGCGGGTGTCCGACGGCGTCTACCGCAACACCATGCGGGTGGACGGCTACGGCGACCCGGTGACCCTGTCGGCCTCGGTGACCGTGACCGGCACCGGCATGCACGCTGACTTCACGGGAACGTCACCGGTCAGCCCCTTGGGCATCAACGTCCCGATCACCTACGCGCAGGCCTACTTCACCTACGGGATGCTGGTGGCGCTGGCTCCAGAACTGCCCAACAACTTCGCATCTCTGGAACCGTTCACCGTCAGTTCGCCGCAGGGCACCATCCTCAACGCGGTGGAGCCGGACCCGGTGGCCGTTCGTCACGTGATCGGCCACTTCGTGACCGATCTGTGCATGGGCGCAATCGCCGAGGCCCTGCCAGAGGTGGTGCCGGCTGAGGGGTCGGGTGCGCTGTGGAACTTCCAGGCCAGCGCCCGCAGCGCCGATCCCGCCAACCGGCGCCCGCCGGTCGAGATGCTCATGTTCAACAGCGGCGGCAGCGGTGCCCGGCCGGGCCTGGACGGGCTGACCGCCACCGCCTTCCCGTCGGGTGTGAGGACCATGAGCGTCGAGGCGACCGAGCAGGTCGGCCCGATCGTGGTGTGGCGCAAGGAGATACGCGAGAACAGCGGCGGCGCGGGCCGGTTCCGGGGCGGGCTGGGGCAGGTCATCGAGATCAGTCCCGCGGAGGGCTACCTGTTCGAGTTCTCGGCCATGTTCGACCGGGTGGACAACCCGGCCCGGGGCCGCGCCGGCGGAGCCGAGGGAGCCCGCGGCCGGGTCCGGCTCGACGACGGCACACCCTTCTCGGCCAAGGGCAAGCAGACCGTGGCGGCCGGCCGCCGGCTCATCCTCGAGCTGCCCGGCGGAGGAGGCTTCGGCGATCCGGCCGACCGCGACCCGGCCGCGGTTTCCAACGACATCGCCCAGGGCTACGTGACTTGAGAGACACCGCCTCTTGAAGGACAGCTACGACGTGGTGGTCGTGGGCGGGGCGATGATGGGCTCCGGCGTCGCCTGGTTCCTTTCTCGCAATCCCGACTTCGACGGCACTGTCCTGGTGGTGGAGCGCGACCCGTCGTACCAGGACAGCTCCACCGCCCGGACCAACAGCTGTATGCGCCAGCAGTTCTCAACTGAGGTCAACATCCGCATCTCGCAGTTCGGCGCCGAGTTCGTGCGGGACTTCAGGGCCTGGATGGACGACCCGGAGGCGCCGGAGATCGCGGTCAACCACTTCGGGTACCTGTACCTGGCGGCCGATGAGGCCACCGCGGCCGTGCTGCGAGCCAACCAGCGGGTGCAGGCCTCGCTCGGCGCGGGCACCGTGATCATGACGCCCGACGAGATCGCGGCCGAATACCCGTTCTACAACCTCGACGGGATCGTGTGCGGCAGCCACAACCCGGTCGACGAGGGCTGGTTCGACTCGGGGACCATCTTCGAGTGGTGGCGGCGACAGGCCCGCCGCAACGGCGTCGAGTACCACACCGACGAGGTGGTCGGAATCGATCGCCGCAACGACGCGGTGACCGGTGTGGCCCTCGCGTCGGGTGGCCGAATCGGCTGCGGCACCCTGGTCAACGCCACCGGTCCCCGGGCCGCCCGCACGGCCGCCATGGCCGGCTTGGAACTGCCGGTGGAGCCCCGCAAGCGGTTCACGTGGATCTTTGAGGCGGCCGAGCCGCTGGCCAGGGACCTGCCCCTCACCATCGACCCCACCGGCGTGCATGTCCGCAGCGACGGCGCCGCCTACCTGGCCGGCTGCCCGCCCGACATCGACCCGCCGGTCGACCCCGTCGATCTCGACATGGACCACGACATCTTTGAGGACAAGGTGTGGCCCGCGCTGGCCCACCGCATCGCCGCCTTCGAGCGCATCAAGGTCACAAGCCGCTGGGCCGGGCACTACGCCTACAACCGCTTCGACCACAACGCGGTGGTCGGCCCCCACCCCGAGGTGTCGAACTTCCTCTTCGTGAACGGCTTCTCGGGCCACGGCATGCAGCAGTCCCCGGCGATGGGGCGGGCCGTCTCCGAGCTGATCACCTACGGCCAGTACCGGACGCTCGATCTGTCGGCGCTCGGGTACGAGCGCATCGCCAGGGGCGAGCCGTTCGTGGAGACGGCCATCATCTAGGCCCAGGTGTCAGGAGCGACCGTTCGGGCGCTGCGCTCCAACTACCATGAACACCGAGTGAGTGCCTTCGTCGTCATTGCGGGGATGTCGGGAGCGGGTCGCAGCCACGCGGCCAACAACCTCGAAGACCTCGGCTGGTTCGTGATGGACAACCTGCCGCCGTCGCTCATCCCGAAGGTGGCCGAACTGGCCGGGCCGCCAGGCACCGGCACCGACCGGCTGGCGCTGGTGGTGGGCAGCGGTCGCTACCACGATGAGGCCGCGGGCATGATCGACGACCTGCGGACCCAGATACCGGGTTTGCGGATCCTGTTCCTCGACGCGGCGACCGACGTGCTGGTGCGCAGGTACGAGTCCACCCGGCGCCGCCACCCGTTCTCGGAGACCGGCACGCTGGCCGAGGCCATCGAGGCCGAGCGGATCGCGCTGGAGCCGGTGCGGGCCACCGCTGACGTGGTCGTCGACACCACCGAACTCAACGTCCACCAGCTGCGCGACCGCATGTCCGAGCTGTTCGACGAGGGCGAGGGTCACGCCATGCGGGTCACGGTCCTGTCGTTCGGTTACATGCACGGCATCCCGCTCGACGTCGACATGGTGATCGACTGCCGGTTCCTGCCCAACCCCTACTGGGTGGAGGACTTGAAGCCGCTCAGCGGCCTGGACGCCGCGGTCGTCGACTTCGTGATGGCCCAGCCGGTGACCGCAGAGTTCCTGGAGCGCATGGGGTCGCTGCTGGCCCTGCTGGTGCCCCAGTACGTGGCCGAGGGCAAGTCGTACCTCACGGTGGCATTCGGCTGCACCGGCGGCCGGCACCGCTCGGTGGCCGTGACTGAGCACTTCGCCAAGGAGCTCGCGGCAATGGGCCACGAGCCGGCGGTGGTGCACCGCGACATCGACAAGGACAAGTGACCGCCCGGCTCACGAACTTCTGTCGCTTATCCACCTCTGCGGTGGATTATTGACAGGAGTTCGACGGCGCCTGTGGGAGGCCGATGACCAGCGCTCGGACATCCCCCCGGATGCGGCCCGGCTGGGCCTAGCCTCTGGCTCATGAGCATTCGAGTAGGCATCAACGGCTTCGGCCGCATAGGCAGGAACTTCTACCGAGCCGCCCGGAGCCAGGGCGCCGACCTCGACGTGGTGGCCGTCAACGACCTCGGGTCGATCGAGACCATGGCCCATCTGCTGGCCTACGACTCGGTCCACGGCCGTCTCGGGTCCGGCGTGTCGGTCGACGGGGACGTGCTGAGCGTCGGGGACGACTCGCTGCGGGTGCTGTCGGTGCGCAACCCCGAGGAGCTGCCGTGGGGCGATCTCGGAGTGGACGTGGTGGTGGAGTCCACCGGCATCTTCACCAAGCGCGACGCCGCGGCCCGCCACCTCGACGGGGGTGCTCCCCGGGTGCTGGTCTCGGCGCCCTGCTCGGGGGCGGACGCCACCTTCGTGGTCGGCGTCAACGACGACCAGTTCGACCCGGAGGTGCACACCGTGGTGTCGAACGCGTCGTGCACCACCAACTGCTTCGTGCCCATGGTCAAGGTGCTCGACGACGCCTTCGGGGTCGATCGGGGCCTGATGACCACCGTCCACGCCTACACCGGCGATCAGGCCCTGGTGGACGGTCCCCATTCCGACCTGCGCCGGGCCCGCGGCGCCGCTGTGAACATCGTGCCGACCTCCACCGGCGCGGCCCGGGCCACCGGGCTGGTGCTGCAAGCGATGCAGGGACGCCTCGACGGGATCTCCCTCAGGGTGCCCATCCCCGACGGCTCCATCACCGACTTCACGGCCAGGCTGGCCGCCGAGCCCAGCGTCGACGCGATCAACCAGGCCTTCGCCGAGGCCGCCGCCGACGGTCCGCTGGCCGGTGTGCTCGACTACAGCGAGGCCCCACTGGTGTCGGCCGACATCGTCGGCTCGCCCGCATCCTGCACCTTCGACGCGGGGCTGACCATGGCCATGGGCGACCTGGTGAAGGTCAACGGCTGGTACGACAACGAGTGGGGCTACTCGAACCGGCTGGTGGACATGGCCAAGATCGTCGGCGCGGCCAACCTCTGAGCGGTCGCGCCGCCGTATCGCCCAGCCTGTGCTGCCCGTTCCCTGTCTGGAGGACCTGGGCGCGCTGGAGGGCCGCTCGGTACTGGTGCGGGTCGACTTCAACGTCCCGCTCACCAACGGCACGGAGATCGCCGACGACCTGCGCATCCGGGCTGCGCTTCCCACGCTGCGCTGGCTGCTGGCCCGCGGGGCGACCGTCACCGCCTGCACCCATCTGGGCCGCCCGAAGGGACGACCCGATCCCCGCTACTCGGTGCAGCCGGTCCGCCGGCGGCTGGAGGAGCTGGCCGCGGAGGTGGAGCTGCTCGAGAACCTGCGCTTCGAGCCGGGCGAGACCGCCAACGATCCGGGTCTCGCCGAGCGCCTGGTGGAGGGCCACGACGCCTACGTGAACGACGCCTTCGGGGCGTCGCACCGGGCTCATGCCTCCATCGTGGGCCCGCCCCGATGGCTGCCGTCGGCCGCGGGCCGGCTGCTGGCCCGGGAGGTGGAGGTGCTGGGCGGCCTGCGGGACGCGCCCCGGCGGCCGTTCGTGGCCGTGCTGGGCGGGGCCAAGGTGTCGGACAAGCTCGGCGTGATCGACGCGCTGCTGGAGACGGTGGACTCCCTGGTGATCGGCGGGGCCATGTGCTTCACGTTCCTCAAGGCGCAGGGACACAGCGTGGGTGCCTCGCTGTGCGAGGACTCGATGGTGCAGCGCTGCCGGGAGCTTCTCGCGGGCCCGACCTCGGTCCATCTTCCCTATGACCTGACCGCACTCGGTCCCGGCGGTGTGCCCGGCGACCCGGGCGCGGGCGGGGACGTGCGCCAGATCGGAGCGAGCGTCCCCGACGGCTGGATGGGGGTGGACATCGGGCCCGGCAGCGCGGCCGCTTTCGGCGACGTGATCCACGAGGCGGGAACGGTGCTGTGGAACGGCCCGATGGGAGTGTTCGAGGACCTCCGCTTCGGCGGCGGGACCGGCGCGGTGGCCGCAGCCATGGCCGAGACCCGGGCCTTCACCGTGGTCGGCGGGGGCGACAGCGCGGCCGCGGCCCGGCGCTTCGGCGTGGACCGCGACATGGACCATGTGTCCACCGGCGGGGGAGCGTCGCTGGAGCTGATAGAGAAGGGCGACCTGCCGGGGCTGGCGGCACTGAGAGGAGCATCCAATGCGACCTAGACGCAAGGCGTCGAGCCGGGGGTCGGCTACCGGGCGAAGGACGTCAGGCCGCATGCCGCTGATAAGCGGCAACTGGAAGATGAACCACAATCACTTCGAGGCGATCCAGACGATCCAGAAGCTGGCCTACGCGCTGAACCCCGACGACTACCAGCACGCGGACGTGTCGGTGCATCCGCCGTTCACCGACCTGCGCTCGGTGCAGACCGTGCTGCAGGCCGACGACATCCCGATCGCGCTCGGTGCCCAGGACTGCCACACCGCCGATTCGGGCGCGTACACCGGTGAAGTGTCGGCCGCCATGCTGGCCAAGCTGGACGTGGCCTACGTGATCGTGGGGCACAGCGAGCGCCGCGGGCTGTTCGGCGAGGCCGACGAGCTGGTCAACGCCAAGGCCCAGGCCGTCCTGCGCCACGGAATGGTGCCCATCGTGTGCGTGGGCGAGACGGTCGAGCAGCGCCGGGCCGGCCAGGCCCACGACGTGGTCGCCGGCCAGCTGGCGGGCAGCCTCGACGGGCTCGATGCCGAGGTGGTGGCCAGACTGGTAGTGGCCTACGAGCCGGTGTGGGCCATCGGCACCGGCGAGACGGCCACGCCCGCCGACGCGCAGGACATGTGCAGCCATGTGCGGTCGCTGGTGGCCGGGAGGTGGGGGAGCGACGCGGCCAGCGCGCTGCGGATCCAGTACGGAGGGTCGGTCAAGCCGTCGAACGCCCCGGACCTGATGGAGCAGCCCGACATCGACGGCGCTCTAGTGGGCGGGGCCAGCCTGGACGCCGCCGACTTCGCCCGGATAGTGAACTACCGCCTGTACGCGGCCTGAGCCACCGGCGCGCTGCGGCGGGACGTGACGGCAGCGGAGCGGGGCACTGGTAGCCTCAGCGCCGTGATCTGGTTCATCGCCCCGGTGCAGGTGATCTCCGCGCTCGTGCTGGTGTTCCTGGTGCTGCTCCACAGCGGCAAGGGCGGCGGTCTGTCGGACATGTTCGGCGGCGGACTCGGTGCCCAGGCAGCCGGATCCACGGTGGTTGAGCGCAACCTGGACCGCATCACCGTCATCGCCGCTCTGGTCTTCGCCTTCTCGTCCATCTCCTACTCGCTCGTCGCCTGAGCTGAGCGAGAGCCGCAGGTTCTCGGGCCTCGAGCGTCCTCAGGCGATCAGGCGACCGTGAAGGCGGCGACCTGGGCCATGTGACTGGGCTCGCTGCCGTCGGCGCCCTCCCACCCCTGGCAAAGCATCACCTCCAGGCCTTCGATCACGCCGTCCGCCGCGTAACGCTCGAAGCGGTCCCCGAATCCCTGCGTCTCGAAGATGGCAGAGTTGACTGCGATCACACCGGCCGAACCGGGTTGGGCCACCCGGAGCAGTTCCGACAGCGCTTCAGGCCCGAGATGGCCATGGGTAAAGGCGCCACAACTCAACACGCCCGAGTAGCTGTCGGACTCCAGGTCGATCGCGCCGGTGAGGTCGGCCACGATGAGGCCGCGGTACACGCTTTCACCGTCCGGCCGCGACAGGCTGCGAGCCCTGGCCAACATCTCCGGCGAGATGTCGATGCCGTCGATCGGCGCGACCCCGAGCCGGCACAGCTCCAATCCCACCCTGCCGGTGCCGCATCCCGCATCGAGAACCGCCCCTCCGCGTGGCGACCACCGCTCGCTGAAGATCTCAGCTACCAGCCGCGCCGCGATGTAGCGGTTCGCCTCCAGGAACTGGTCGTAGGTGGCGGCCCACTTGGCGTACAGTTGCCGGTTGTCGTCGGGGCTCCGGACCGCGTACGCCGCCTTGAGGCAGGCCGCCAGCTCGACTGTGGACTCCGGTGGTGATTGCTCGTTGGCCATCTACTGGAACCTACCGGTCTACTCATCAACGACCGCTGTCTTCCTCCACGCGGCGTGGGCAGCCCGCGACTCGTGTCAGCGGACGACGAACACCGCGATCTGGGCCATGTGGTCGGGCTCGCTGCCGTCGGCATCCTCGTACATGGGCCGCAGGGCAAGTTCCAGGCCGCCGATGGCACGGTCCGCCGAGTACCGGTCCAAGTGATCGCGGAACCCGTGCCCGTCGAAGTGGGCGGCGTTGATGCCGATAGAGCAGGCTGCGCCGGGCCGTGCGATCCGCAGCAGCTCGGCCAGCCCTTCGGGTCCCACGTGACCGTGGGTGAACGTTCCGGAGCTGACGATCCCCGCGTAGCTGTCCGAAGGGACTTCGAGCGGCCTGGTCAGATCGGCCTCGATGAGCTGCCGGTAGACGGGGCTGCCGTCGGGTCCGGTCCGCTGCCGGGCCTTGTCCATCATCTCCGGCGAGATGTCGAGGCCGTCGATCACCGCCACGCCCATCCGGCGCAGTTCCACACCCACGACGCCGGTACCGCACCCGACGTCCAGAACGGGCTCGCCCCCGGCCGAGGACCGCTCGCAGAAGAACTCGGCGACCTGACGAGCGTAGATGTAGCGGCTCTGGTCCAGGAAGCCGTCGTAGGTGTCGGCCCACTTGGCGTACAGCGCACGGTTGTCGTCAGGAGTCTCGACCGAGTACGCCTCCTCGAGCCCGAAGTCGCTCGCGCCCCCGGCCTCGCCCAGACTCAGTTCACCGTCCATGGGCCGGAGATGTTAACTCCGGCAGGCGACACCCCCGGCGGTGGCGCCAGCACCGACTGCTCTGCCTGTCTGGCAGCGGTCGTGACGGCTAGGCGGGTTGGGCGGGGCGGCGGTTCTCCCATTCGGCGAGCTGGCGACGCACCCTCTCGACGTCCTCGCGACTGACAGGCCGGGAGATCGAGACGTGTTCGTCGCCGGCCCTGACGGTGAAGCGGAAGCCTCCGGAGGAGGCGGGGACTGGGCCGCTGCCGTTGTTGGTCATGTTTCCTCCTTAGGTGGTCGCGGCGTTATCCGCCCGTGTTGCTGCTCATACCGGTCGATGTTGGCCGACATGGCTTGAACGATCCGGAACATGGCACTGATGGGGATCTTCATTCGCGCCACCACCAGCACATCGTGGGCGTCGCCGTCATGAGTCGGTGAACGGTGCGACGTGAAGTCAATCGTGAACTCATGCGGGGTGTTCCACACGAGCGCGCCGTTGGCGTAGGTGCCGCCCATGGGAACCGATTCACTGAACGTGACATCCATGACTATATCATCTGATGCCATGTTATGTACTCTACAGGGTTGGCATCTTCTTGTGCAACACATCTCCGATCGCCTTGGAATACGCCGCGATAGGTTCCCGGTTATAGCCAACGCAGACGCTGAGCGAGGTAAGGGCTGGATGGCGCGGACAAGGCCCATGACTCGAGATCGGGCCGTGACCCGTCAAAAGTGGCTGACGGCTGCCACCATCGGCTGGAACACCGTCGAGGGCGTGGTCGCCATCGCTGCGGGTGTCGCCGCGGGGTCGGTCAGCCTCATCGGCTTCGGCCTGGACTCCGGCGTCGAGGTCTCGGCCGCGCTGATCCTGACATGGCGACTGGCCCAGGAGCGTCGCACCGGCTGCAAGCAGGACGCCGACAAGCGGGCCCAGCACCTGATCGCAGTGAGCTTCGCGGCCCTAGCCCTCTACGTCGGGGTGGAGTCGGTACGCGACCTGATCCTGGTCGACCAGCCCGAAGAGTCGCTGCTGGGCATCTTCATAGCCGCCCTGTCGCTTATGGTGATGCCGTCGCTGGCCCGGTTCAAGCGCCGGCTGGCCCCGCTTATCGGTTCGAAAGCGGTGGAGGCTGAAGCGACCCAGACCATGCTGTGCGCGCTCATGTCGGGGGGACTGCTCATCGGGCTGGGCGCCAACGCGGCTCTCGGATGGTGGTGGGCCGACCCGCTGGCAGGGCTGTTCATTGCCTCACTGGCGGGTTACGAGACCGTCTCGGTTTGGCGGGCCGACTCGCTCGAGGACACCTGCTGCGGCTGAGTTCGGGGCCGTGGTGGCGGGCACGCCCGCCGCTAGCATCGGACAGCCCACGTCGGAGTGGCGGAATTGGCAGACGCGCTAGCTTGAGGGGCTAGTGCCCTTATTGGGCGTGGGGGTTCAAGTCCCCCCTCCGACACCAGCAACGTCCCTGGCCAGAGCGTCCCCGGACAGGAAGAACTAGCCGGCGGACCGTGGTGCTGTGACCGACCCTCGCTCGATTAGCGGGCATGGGAGGACCATCTGGGCAGGTTCGTCCGGTAGGTCATCGGTCAGCAGGTAGCTCACAGCCCAGTGCCCCATCGCGTAGTGGGGCAGGGCCATCGTCGTCAGTGGCGGCACGACCTCAGCGGCGATGAGCTGTTGATCGTCGAACCCGACGACCGAGAGATCCTCCGGGATCCGGAGACCACGGTCACGAGCAGTCTGGTAGACGCCCATCGCGGTCTGATCGTTGTAGCAGAAGACCGCTGTCGGAGGATCGTCCAGGTCAAGGAGGTCGCCGACTGCGGCCCGCCCCCCGCTGGTCGAGGAGACGCCGACGGCGACCAGATCGTCGTCGATCGCAATCGAGTGCGCACCGAGCGCGTCGCGGTAGCCCGACAGACGCGCCGGCGGCGCGGCGCTCGGGTAGTCGGTCGTGACGAATCCGACCCGTCGATGCCCGTATCCGATGAGATGATCAGTTGCGGCGAAGGCCGCACCGTGTTCGTCGGGGACTACAGAGGGCAAGGACCCGTCGGCGACGCAGGCGTCCAGCAGGACGGCGCGGGTCTCCTTCAGCGCCGGAGGTGGAGTGAGCACTCGATGGAACATCGCGGCGAGGACGATCCCGTCCACCTGCCGTTCGAGCATCTGGTCGATGGCCGCAGACTCCAGCTCGGCGTGCTCGGGATGGTCGACGGCTCCGGTGTTGACGATGAGCAGCAGCCGTCCTGCTTCCCAGGCGGCATCCTGAGCCCCCTTGATCATCTGGTTGGCGAAGGGAGTGGTGGCGACGTCGTCGGACACGAACCCGATGGTGTCGGTTCGATCGAGGCGCATCGCCCTGGCCAGACGGTTGGTGCGATACCCGACTTGGCGGATGGCGTCGTGGATGCGCTCCTGGGTGGCGACCGGGATCCCGCAGTTCTCGGGGTCATTCAGGACGAGTGAGACAGCGCTCTGGGAGACACCAGCCACCCGGGCGACATCATGCATGGATGGTCGGCGCTGGCGCTTCGAGGGCTCCCGGTCCCCTTCTGACGCGTTCGTCACGGGTTCCGAGGGTACCTGATCACACTCCCGCGGCCTCTTGCGCCTTGCAATTGGATCGTATTACTGTTACATATTACTGTTACATATTAGGACGTGGATCGCCGACGACCAGTCGCGGTTGATCCCGACGAGAGGAGAAGGAGACCAACTCCGATGAAGAAGCACCTGCTGCTGAAGCTGCTGGGACTGTTCGCAGTCCTCGCACTGGCGGCGAGCGCGTGCGGTGGGGACGACGATGCCGACGGGACCGGTGCTGCGCCGGCCGACGACTCCGCCGCTCAGCCCGCCGCCGAGCCCGCCGACGACTCCGCCGCTGAGCCTGCCGCTGAGCCCGCCGACGACTCCGCCGCTGAGCCTGCTGACGACGGAGGCGATGCCGCCGCCGAGCCGGCCGGCGAGGCGGTCACCGTGACCATGTGGTGGCATACCGGAACGCCTGAGGAGATGGAGGCCACCGATGCCGCCGTCGCCGCGTTCAACGCGTCCCGGACCGACATCCAGATCGACAAGACCGACATCCCTGGAGGGGCCTACACGGATCAGGTCAATGCCGCCGCGCTCGCGGGTGACCTGCCCTGCGTCCTCGACTTCGACGGACCCTTCGTCTACAACTTCGCGTGGTCGGACTACCTGATCCCGATCGACGAGTATGTGTCCGACGAGATGCGGGCCGACTTCCTCCCGTCGATCATTGATCAGGGCACCTACAACGGCGAGCTCTACAGCCTCGGCCAATTCGACTCCGGCCTCGGGATGTACGCCAACCGCGCCTACCTCGACGCCGCCGGGGTCCGCATCCCGACGTTCGAGGAGCCCTGGACTCTCGAGGAGTTCGAGGCCGGCCTAGCCGCGCTCGCTGAGCTTCCCGAGGTCGAGTTCCCGCTGGACCTGAAGATCAACTACGGACAGGGGGAGTGGTACACCTACGGTTTCGCGCCGATCCTCCAGTCCTTCGGCGGCGACCTCGTCGACCGCAGCGACTACCAGAGCGCATCGGGAGTCTTGGACGGCCCAGAGTCAGTGGAGGCAATGGAGACCTTCCAGAGCTGGTTCGAGAACGGGTGGGTGGACCCCGCCACCCCGGCCGACGACTCCTTCTATGGATCGAAGACCGCGGCTATCAGCTTCGTGGGTCACTGGATGTGGACGCCCCATTCCGAGGCGCTCGGCGACGATCTCCTGGTCCTGCCGATGCCGAACTTCGGGGGCGAGACGGTCACGGGGATGGGTTCCTGGAACTACGGGATCTCCAGCAACTGTGAGGATCCGGCAGCAGCCTTCGAGGTCCTCTCCCACCTCGTCTCCACCGAGGAGATCCTGCGAATGACCGCGGGCAATGGCGCGGTCCCAGCTCGGCTGTCCGCACTGGAGCAGTCCGATCTCTACAGCGCAGACGGTCCGCTGGCAATCTTCGCCCGGCAGCTGTCGGAGGGTCGAGCCGTGCCCCGGCCGATCTTCCCGGGCTACGCCACGGTGACGGAGGTGTTCGCCCAGGCGGTCGCCGACATCATCGCAGGCGCCGACGTCCAGTCGGAGTTGAGCGACGCGGCCTCGACGATCGACCAGGACATCGAGGACAACAGCGGGTATCCGACCGGCTGACCTGCCGGTCGCCTCGGCGAGCGACGGCCGCCCTCCCTCCCTGCCGTCGCTGGCACAAGCGGGTCGGGTCCCTCCTGACGGGGGGACCCGACCGCAATCCTCATGAGCAACTGTTGGATAGGACTATCCGAAACACAGGCAGGCGGAGGACGTGGCCACTGCAATCGAGCCTATGTCTCGCGACCGGCTCTCTGATCGACGACGACGGAGGGGACGGGAGCTTCTCCAAGGATGGGGCTTCGCCGCCCCGGCGATCGTGCTGTTGGCGGTGTTCCTCGTGCTCCCGTTCATCCTGGCGATCTACTCGTCGTTCACGGATCAACGCCTGGTTCCGAACCCGAACCTACCGACCAAGTGGGTCGGCTTGCGGAACTACCGCCGGCTCTTCGCAGACGAAGGCTTCCGGTCCGGTCTCATCTTCAACGGCATCTTCGTCTTTGTAGTAGTACCGCTGCAGACCGCGTTCGCGCTGGGCCTGGCCGTCTTGGTCAATCAGAAGCTGAGGTTCAGGAACGCGTTCCGGACGATCTACTTCGCTCCGGTGGCCGTCACGATGGTGGTCGTTGCCGTCATGTGGACGTCGTTCTTCAATCCGTCTGCGGGTCTGGTCAACACCGTTCTAGACACCATCTCGTTCGGCTTCCTCACCCCTGAACGGTTCGGCTTCCTGAATTGGGCCCTCGACCGTCATGGCGCCCGCGCAGCCATCATCATCCTGTCCATCTGGCAGGGCGTGGGATTCCAGATGGTGATCTACCTCGCGGGACTCCAGTCGATCCCCGGCAGCCTGTACGAGGCAGCCCGGATCGACGGCGCGAACCCGTGGCAGCAGTTTCGGCACGTCACGATCCCGCAGCTGCGCAACACCACGATCTTCGTGGTTCTGTCGACGACGATTCTGGCATTCGCGCTCTTCGACCAGGTCGAGATCATGACCCAGGGCGGCCCGCAGGACGCCACCCAGACCATGATCCTGCGCCTCATCACCTTCGGGTTCCGCCAGGGTCAGGTCGGAATGGGCTCCGCGCTCGGTGTCTTCTACTTCGTCCTCGTGGTCGTCGTCGCCTTCACGCAACGACGGCTGCTCAGGGAAGAGCGGGCGGTGGCGTGATGGAAGTCATGGATGCAGCCAGACCCGTCGAGGAAGGCGTCGAGGTGCCGCAGCGCTCGCGGCGGCTGCGCCTCCGACGTCCGCTCACCTATGCGGTCATGGTCCTGTTGGCCGTCTTCTTCGTCTTCCCGGTCGTGGCGATGGTGGTGCTCTCGCTGCAACCGGACGAGACGCAGGTCATCGCCGACCAGGACTCGATTTGGGCGTTCTTCCCCCGTGCCCTGTCGCTGCAGAACTACGAGGACGTCTTCGCTCGCGACGTCGGCCGCGCCGTCTTCAACAGCGCGCTGATCACTGTCGTGACCGTGGGCTTGGGCCTCGTGGTCAACAGCATGTGCGCCTACGGCCTTGCCCGGCTCCAATGGATCGGGCGGAGCGTCGTCATCGGCGCCGTGGTGGCACTGATGATCGTGCCCTTCCAGTCGGTCTCGGTCCCGCTCCTGTTGATCGTGAACCGGCTCGGGTGGCTCGACACGTATCACGTACAGATCATCCCGTTCGTGGCCAACCCGTTCTTCATCTTCCTCTTCTACCAGGCATTCATCGGGCTGCCGAAGGAGATCGAGGAGGCAGCCCTCATCGACGGGGCAGGGCGCTGGACCATCTACCGGCGAATCATCGCGCCGCTGTCACGACCCACGTTCGCCACCGTCGGCATCCTGCAGGCACTGTTCGTGTGGGGCTCGTTCTTCTGGCCGTTGATGGTCACCCGCGGCCCCGACGTGCGTCCGCTGCCGGTGGCGATGCAGGTGCTGTTCTCCGACCCCAACGTGCCGCTGGGTGACGTGTTCGCGTTCGCGGCGGTCATGACCCTTCCGATCCTCGCTCTCTATCTCGCCTTCCAGAAGTGGTTCGTGCAGTCCGTCGCATCCCAGGGCTTGAAGGGGTGAAGGCTCGGGAGGACGCCGACGCGTTCCGGAGGCCCCGATGGCACCTCACACCGCCATCGGGGTGGATGAACGATCCCAACGGCCCCATTCGTCTCGGCGGCCGCTACCACCTCTACTACCAGCACAACCCCGACGCGCCGGTCTGGGGCAACCTCCACTGGGGCCACGCGAGCTCCACCGACCTCCTCCGTTGGCGCCATGAGCCGATCGCCCTCAGGCCCGACAGACACGGCCTCATGTTCACGGGCTCGGTCGTTCACGACACCGACGGCACCGCCGGGTTCGGCGAGGGAGCGCTCGTGGCAGTGTTCACCCAGCACCTCGATGGGCTCGAACGCCAGAGCCTGGCGTGGAGTCTCGACGGAGGCCGGACATGGACGCCCTACCGGGACAACCCGGTACTCGAGGCGCCGCCCGGCTGTAGGGACTTCCGCGACCCGAAGGTCATCGCCCACGGAGCTGGCTGGCTGATGGGCCTGGCCGTGGGCTCGGAGCTCTGGTGGTACCGGAGCCCGGATCTCCGCCGTTGGGAGCTAGCCGCCAAGACGTCGCCGCCCGTCCCGTCCCCGCAGTCGATCATCGAGGTTCCGGACCTTGTGCGTGTCCCTGTCACAGGGACCGGGACGGCTGTTTGGACGCTCATCTACAGCGTCCAGCCACCGCGCGGCACGGCGAGCCACGCGCGGCAAGTCCACTGGACCCCGGGCGCCGTGTGCGATGCCGGATTCGCCGCGACCACCGCCCGGGGCGGGGGCGTGGTCGACGCCGGGACCGCCTACTACGCGGCCCTCACCTGGGACCTCGGCAGCGCTGAAGAGCCGATCGCCATCGGTTGGATGGACGAGCGAGCCGCGCCGGGCGGAGGCGGTCCGCGGTCCCGGTGCGGCCGCCAGTCGATTCCCCGCCGGCTCAGCCTTGTCCAACGAGGCGACGCATTCGTGCTGCGCCAGCGTCCCGTGCTCCCCGACTGGGCTCCGTCAGCCCGTGTGGTCATCGATCCCGGGGCAGCTGAGTCCGTAGCACTTGCACACGGGACGTTCGCCGCCAGAGTGACCGGGGGCGGAGCGGGCGATCGGATTCAAGCGACCCGCCTGCGACTCGACTCCGGGCCTGCGACCACGGACTCGACCAGTGTCAGTCTGGGACCCAGGGCTCTCGAGGTCAGTAGTTCAGGCGTTGGCGTGCGGCGCGAACGCATGGCCGCCGATGCCGGCGACCTCATGCTGATCTCCGACTGCGGCTCACTCGAGGTCTTCGCCGACGCTGGACTCGGAGTCGCTTCGGTGCTGACGCCCGTCGCCGGCTCGACCGGGCGCATGGTGGTCGAGAACGACGGCCCGGATCCGGTTGTGGTCGAGATCATGTTCGCGACCGGCGACGCGGGAGACGAACAGCCGTGAGCGCCCGCCTCCGCGTTGTCGTCGACCCGCACTTCCGTGCCATGGACGAGATCTTCACCCCTGCTGACCGGGCCGAGCTGCACGAACTGGTCGATGTCGTGTGGGGTCTCGATCGACCGATGCCGCGAGACGACTTCCTCACGGAGGTAGCCGACGCTGACGCAGTCGTGTTCGGCGGGTGGCGGTACGGCGCGGACGCACTCGACGCCGCGACTCCCCGGTTGCGCGCGCTGCTGGAGGTCGCCGGCGGCCACGAGCACGCCGACCTCGACTACGACAGGTGCCTCGACCGGGGCATCGCCGTCGGGTCGTGCGCACCGGCCTTCGGGCCCGCCGTCTCGGAGATGGCATTGGCCCTCGCACTGAGCTCGATGCGCGGCGTGACCGAGGCGGATCGGCTCATGCGTACCGGGTCGGAACAGTGGCTCCACGCCGGCAACGCGGGCAACACTTCGCTTCAGGGCGCCTCCGTGGGGTTCGTGGGTTGCGGCCGGATCTCGGTGCACCTGCAGCGACTGCTTGAGCCCTTCGGGGCGAGGGTCCTCGGCTATGACCCTCCGATCTCAGACGAGATCCTTCTCTCGCGGGGGATCGTCCCAGCCTCGCTCGAGACGATCATGGCGGACGCACGGGTTGTCTTCATCCTCGCCGCGCCGACGGCCAACAACCACGGGCTCATCAGCAGGCGGCTGCTGAGCATGCTCGCTCCGGACCAGACCCTGGTGCTTCTCAGCCGAGCTCGCCTCGTCGACTTCGATGCGCTCGTCGAGCTGGTCGCCCAGTGTCGATTCCGAGCAGCCATCGACGTGTACCCCGACGAGCCGCTGGACCCGAGCCATCCAGTTCGAACCCTCGACTGGGCCGTCCTGGCGCCGCATCTGGCCGGGGCCATGCCCGCAGCACTCTTCGAGATCGGACGCATGGTCGTGGCGGATTTGCAGGCACTCGCGCAGGGGCGCCGGCCGACGGTCATGCAGTACCTGACGCCGGAGAACCGGGTCGGACTGCTCCAAGGAGGCGCGGTTCACCGCGACTTGGCCGGCTCCACCGGCGCGCCAACTGGGACCGAGACCGCTGAGACATCAGGGATAGAAGCAAAAGGCGGCCCTTAGGGCCCGAGCGACACCCATTCCCGGCTGGAGGCGGACCGCAGCGACGCGTCGACGAACGCCGCAGCACGCACGCCGAGCGAGAGAGGCGGGTACCACCCCGGTGAGGCCGCTCCAGTCACCGCCGCGTAGAAGTTCTCCAACAACGCCGCGAGCGGCGGGCGATCCTCATCGACGACCCGCACGTCCCTCACGCGATCCGCACCCGATCGAGCCGCCGTTACGAGCTCGCTGGGCACCTCGGAGGACCACGACACAGAACCCGACCGCCCGGTCGCCTCGACGAGGATGTCGTTACGGTGCCCGTGTGACAGCTGGCTAACCACACAGCTCGCGATCGCGCCCCCCTCGAGGCGTAACGACACGACGGCGAGATCGTCACCGCCCGGCTCGCCAGGCCGGGCCGCGATCACCGCACGGCGGACCGGCGTTTCCATTTCAGCCCGGACCGCGACCACCTCCTGCCCGGTGATGTGCTCGAGCAGCGCAAACCAGTGCGTCCCGATATCGGCCAACGCCTTAGAGGGCCCGTTCAGGTCCGGATCGCACCTCCAATCCTCGTCGGACTCCAACGCCAGCCAGTCCTGCAGGTAGTGGCCCCGCACCAGGACCACCGGCCCGATCTCGCCCGCCGCGACCAGTTCACGGGCCGCAGCTACCGCCCCGTGACCCAAGTAGGTGAAGCAGGTCATCCCACAGAGCCCCGCGGCGGAGACCTCCGATTCGATGCGCGCCGACTCACGCGCCGTGAAGGCGAGCGGCTTCTCGACGACGACATGCTTGCCGGACGCCGCGGCCGCCAGAGCGATCGGGACATGGTCGACATTGCGGCCCGCAACGTGGACGACATCGATTTCGCGGTCCGCCACCATCTCCGCCACCGAGCACCCCCGCGCAACCCCGTGCTGCTCCGCGACCTCGCTAGCCCGCCGCTGGTCGGAACCCGCGATAGCAACAACCTCACCACCGACATCTCGGATGGCGTCGATGTGAGCGGGTACGACGCGCCCAGTTCCTGCGATCCCGACCCGTACCACCTCAAGCTCCTTCAGAGCCATGAGGTTATTCGGAGACAGCTCGGAAGGCGGCGCGGTACCGGCTGGGTGTGGTCCTGATCTCGGCAGGGCACACTCGACGAACCCTCAGACCGACCGAAGGAGACACAGGACAATGGGTACGACGACCTCGAGCCACGTGACTGCGATCCCGGCCGCGGGCCCCGCGGAAGCCGCGGCTCACTTCGAGCGCCTGCTGGCGTTGGAGACCGACTGCTGGGACGTGCACGAGGCGATGAAGGACGGAGCACCCGACTTCGTGCTCCTGCACGTCAACGGCGACCGGGCCGGCTTCGACTCCGGCCATGTTCCGGGGGCGACCTTCATGCACCACTCGACCATCAACGAGGCGACCCTGGCGCCCTACCCGGCGGCCACGCTGTTCGTGGTCTACTGCGCGGGGCCGCACTGCAACGGCGCCGACCGGGCCGCGGCACGCCTGGCGCGGCTCGGACGGCCGGTCAAGAAGATGATCGGCGGCAAGATCGGATGGCTCGACGAAGGCTTCGAACTGGCCACATCTTGACGGACCCCGGAGCCCCCGGGCTGTACAGTCGGCAGGCGAGATCAGGCCCAACGGGACATAGGGGGAACCACGAGCGAGCCGCGGTTGAACGAGCATGGTGCCGAGATCACGTCCCAGCGGATCTTCAGCTGGGACGACCTCGACGGGGTCCGTTGGGACGAAGACGAGGTCGACGCCCAGATCCTGACCGGCGAGCACATGCACCTGATCCGGGCCGTCTACGGGCCGGGCGCGATCTACCCGATGCACAGCCATCCCCATGAGCAGTTCAGTCTGCTGCTGTCAGGGCGCCTTCTGGTAACCGTCGGGGACGAGACCCGCGAGATCGAGCCGGGCGACGGCTGGTACGCGCCCGGTGGGGTGCCCCACGGGGGCCGGGTCCTCGGCGACGAGCCGGCGGTCTTTCTCGACATCTACTCGCCGGCGACGACCTGGATCCTCGACGTGTTCGCGGCCGGGAGGCCGATCCCGGCTCCCGGCCGCAGTGAAGCCGAGCCGCAGGGTTGAGCATGGAGAACGTCTTCGAAGCCGATGCCAACAGGTCGGAGATTGCAGCTACGGTCACCCGCGATGGGTACGCGGTGGTGCACGACGCCGTCGACGCGGGCACCGTGGCGGCGGTCGCCGCCGACCTCCAGCCTCATCTCGACGCCGCCCACACCGGCCATGAAGAGTTCATGGGCAGCCTCACCAAGCGGTTCGGCGCGCTGGTCGCCAAGTCGACTGCGGTGCAGGCGCTGATCATGCATCCGACCGTGCTGGCTGTAGCCGACCATGCCCTGCTGCCGAGCTGTGCCGCATACCGGCTCCACTACACCGGCGTGATGCACCTCGAGCCGGGGGAGAGGCAGCAGGTCCTGCACCGCGACACGTCGGTGTATCCCTTCGCCAACCCGTGCCCGGCGCTCACGGTGGCCACCATGTGGGCGATCACGGACTTCACCCGCTCCAACGGCGGCACTCGCATCTGTCCGGGCAGCCACAAGTGGGCCAGCGACCGGGTGCCGACCCGATCCGACGTCGTCGCGGCCGAGATGCCGGCCGGCTCGGTGCTGATGTACGTCGGCAACGTCATCCACGGCGGCGGGTCGAACCGGTCGGACCACTCCCGCACCGGCGTCGCGCTGCACTATTCGCTCGGGTGGCTGCGCCAGGAGGAGAACCAGTACCTGGCCGTCTCCCCGGAGCTGGCCCGCACATTGCCCGACAGGCTTCAGGAGCTGCTGGGGTACGCCCTCGGCTCGTCCCATCTCGGCTTCGTCGACCACGTGGCGCCCAGGGACTACCTCCACGGCGTGCGCGACCCGTCCGAGAGCGACCTCAGCCCGGCCGGCATAAGCGACCGGGTGGACGGGCTGGAGCGCTTCCACGTGAGCCACACCGCCCGGGGCCCGGCCCGCCACTACGACGTCAACACCGACTGATCCCGCCCGGAGCCTCCGAGGCTAGAGTCCAAGGCCGGAGCTCTGAAAGGGGAGGATCATGCGGCGCTTCGTCATCGAACGGGACATACCGGACATCGGCTCGGCCGAGCGCGAGCAGTTGCGGGCTGCGGCCGGGCAGTCCAACTCGGTCCTGCAGGCGATGCAGTCCGAGGGCAAGGCCATCCAGTGGGAGCACAGCTATGTGGCCGGAGACAAGACGTTCTGCATCTATGTCTGCGACCGGGCCGAGCTGATCGACGAGCACGCCGAGCGCAGCGGGTTCCCGGCGACGATCGTCACCGAGGTCGGCAAGATCATCGACCCGACGACCGAGAAGGGCTAGCTGCAGCCGCCATGGCGCGCATCGACTTCGGTGACGGCGAGGGGCTCGAGCGCTTCCGGATGTGGAGCCTCCAGCCCGACGTGGGCATGGCCATGGGTGCGGCCGCCAAGACGCTTTACACCAAGATCTCCCTCGACGTGCGGGTCCGCGAGATCGCCCGCATGCGAGTGGCCCAGATCAACCGGTGCCACATTTGAATTGACACCCGGTCTGCATCGGCGATGCAGCAAGGACTCGACGAGGACCTCTACCACCACGTCTCCGAGTACACCGAAATCGGGGCGTTCAGTGAGGCCGAGAAGCTGGCGGCCGAGACGGCCGAGCGCTTCTGCTGGGATCACGAGGCGATGATGAGCGACGAGGACTACTGGGCCCGCATGAAGGAGCACTTCACCGACCAGCAGATCCTCGAGCTACTGACGCTGATCGGCTACTGCGTGGCCATGGGCCGCACAATGGCGATTCTCGACATCGCCAACGACTGCCCGATCAACCAAACCCCCGACCCCGCCGAGGATCCGTCGCACTACGTCCACGGCTGACTGCCGCGGCATCTCTGTTCTCGGTGCTAGTTGGCTTCTTGCTGCGCACCAACGTCCAAAAAAGGGTCTATTCCGGTGGTCTACCGGCGGCAAGAGACTTTGATTTGAATTGAATCGAATTGAATTGAACATACTCAAATATGCGCCAGAACTTTCTTATCAACAGATGTATCTAAGTGGTTCTTGATACTAGAGACTATGACATCATAAACGGGTGGCTTGGCAACCAGTCTTGCCTGGCCGCCAAGCACCGTAGAATCCGCTTCGTCGTTGCGCCAATAGAATCGTGCTATGTCAAATGGAGCGCATGATTCAGGGACTGGCGTGCCACACACGGTCAGCTCGGCGATGCAGCGAGTGCTAGAGCTCCAATCGCATCACACCTCGACGAATACTGAACCGATGCAGGAGCGCGGGTTGCTAATCCGCGAGACGATACCGGACGCTGTTAAGGCGTGGGTCAGTCACGACGGCTGGGAGGTCGAGGGGAGCGACGGTGCAGGAAGAAAGAGCCGGGTCCCATGGGTGAGAGTCTACGATAAGGGACGGAGTCCAAGTGCCCAAAGCGGCTGGTATGTTGTCCTTCTCTTCGCCTACGACGGTTCACTCGTCGCACTCTCACTGAACCAGGGAACCACCGGCAAGAGTGCTGACTATCTATCGGAACGAGTCGAGCAGGCGCGAGAGCATCTCGCAACCAATCGCGAGACAGACATAGGACTCGCGATGGTCTTCGACCTAGCCGATCACAATGGTCTGGGCAGCAAGTACGAGGCCGCCAACGTGGTCGCCGTCTGCCATCGACAAGGCAGTGTTCCGGAAGATAGCCAGCTCCGTGATGATCTACAGAAGTTGCTGCGGATGCTGCGCCTTCTCTATGACCTGGAGGATGCATCCGAGACAAGTGGGGGGAAATCCGCTCCAATGGACACCTCTCCCGAACTATCGATTGTCGCGTTGCCTGAAACCGAAGACTCGACTAAGGATCTCGATTGGTTGCTCAAACAAACCCTGTGGACTGAGGACGACCTCAAGGAGATCATCAACACGCTCCACGCTCGACGCCAACAGGTTGTCTTGGCGGGACCACCGGGGACTGGCAAGACTTGGACCGCTGAGAACCTGGCGCTCTACCTGACGGGCGGGAGGAAGAAAGCAGTACATACAATCCAGTTCCACCCAACTTACGCCTACGAAGACTTCGTTGAGGGTCTCCGCCCGGTACCGTCGACATCAGGGTCGATCGTGTTCAACGTCGTCACAGGTGTGTTGATTCATGCTGCCGACCAGGCCAGGGCAGTGAATCATCCCGTGGTCCTTGTTGTCGACGAGATGAATCGGGCAAATCTTCCGAGTGTGTTCGGTGAACTACTCTACCTTCTCGAGTATCGTGAGAAAGAAGTTCGACTTCTTCGCCGGCCCAAGTTCTCGCTCCCCAAGAACCTCTATCTCATTGGATCAATGAACACGGCGGATCGCAGCATTAGGAGCATCGATAGCGCACTCAGACGGCGGTTTGACATAATCGAGTGCTCGCCAAGTGCTCACATACTTGAAGCATATTACGAGGAACCGTCACACTCAAATGCCGTGTCAGGGCTAGCGGACGGAATGAACCTACTCAACCAAGAACTGACCTCAAGAATTGATCGTCATCACGCAGTCGGTCATACCTACTTTATGCAGGAGAGCTTCGACCGGAACGAGCTAAGGCTTACATGGACACGACAGGTCCTGCCTCTCGTTGAGGAGTATTTCTTCGACCAGCCTGACATTGCAGAGAACTTCTCAATGGAACGCTTTTGGCCTGCGTGATGCGCACGGAGACAATCATCGAGTCTCGTAGTCGTCCGCTCGATCTCAGTCATGGTCAAGCAGATGATCTTAGGCGTCTCGGTCGGCAACTCGCCTCGGACAAGGATTGGTGGGGTTCTTCTTACAAGTCGACCCAAACTCGCACAGTCATACAGTGTGAGTTGACGAAGGCAGGCCAGTATCTCGTAAGGGTTCGTGATGCCATAGGCGTCATTGGTCTGGGCGATCTTCAGATTGTTGTCAAGCCCAAGATTCCACTTAAGCACTTTTTGTTTCTCATCAAACACAGTACGCGCCTACCGCGCAATGCAGAGGATGATGCCGAACTCGAGCCTGATAAGCACTTCTTTTTCTTAATCGCGCGATGGTTCCTAAACGCGTGTCAAGACACTCTCCGTAAGGAACTTGCTCGCGACTATCAGCACACAACCGCGAACCTCACAGTCGCTCGGGGCCGAGTTCACGCCCTCACAACGACTCAAGCGCTACTCGCAGGTAGACCTAAGATTCGCTGCTCATTTGATGACTTCGGAAACGATACTCCACTCAACCGGCTCCTGAACCATGCCCTTCGGACGGTCCAACGGAACTCTGAGTTTCCGGATGAGATTCGACGTCGCGCACGCCAAGCGCATGCGCGATTTAACGATGTTGGTGAATACCACCCGTCAGATCTGTACGCTCGGACCGATGCCCGTACGAAGCACTATCGGCGCGCCGCCGCTCTTGCGCGCCTGATCCTGATTGGTAGGGGGATGGGCATCGTGCACGGCGGGAGTCCCGGAAGCACGTTCCTCTTCTACACACCGGAGGCTATCGAAGACGGGATCCGCCATCTCCTGCGGCTCGCGCTCGCGCCTGACTGGGATGTCAAGAAGAAGGGCCGCCAACTGCCAGGGGCGAAACTACGCACACTCAATCCAGACCTCGTCTTCAACGAGAATGAAGCAATCGGAGACATCAAGTATCGGCTCTCGTCCGGTTCCATCGAACGACGCCACATGAATCAAGTCACTACATTTGCAGCCGGATACAAGGCAACAAGGGGTCTGCTAGTGGAATTCGGCCGTGCGGGGCAGAGAGACCACGTCAGGGTGGGCGACATCAGGATCGACACCGTCAACTGGAATATCGCCCATCTTGACCCTGCGCAATCTGCTGAGGAGTTGATCACCGACGTCCGAGATTGGCTTTCAGAGTCTCCAGAGTCCGCAAATCCATAGGCTCGACATCGCCAACGACTGCCCGATCAGCCAAACCCCCGACCCCGCCGAGGATCCGTCGCACTACGTCCACGGCTGAATGCCGCGGCTCGGCCCCGCCTAAGCAGGTTCGGTCTAGGGGTTGCTCACCAGCGCCGCGTCCGGCTCGACGGCGCCGGTCCAGCAGTACAGCAGCACGGTCGGTGTGGCGCCGAAGTCCTGAACATGTACTTGCCAGGGCGCGTGGTGGACGGCGTCGCCCGGCCGGGTGGCGCGCCTGTTGCCGTCGCGGCCGCTGAACAGCGGCTCGCCGGCCAGGACGTGGTACAGCTCCTCGGCCTCGTGGTGGTGGGCGGGGTAATGGAGGTGCGGGCCCCACACGCCGATCCCGACCCTCACGCCCGGGTGCTCGACGATCGAGTTCGGACCGAGAAGCTGCACGTAGCCGAAGTTGTCGAGGTAGTCCCGGCTCAACACGTCGAGGTAGCCGGCGGTATGGAGCCACGGCAGAGCCGGAGCGAGACGGAGGAACTCCTCGAGGACCGCGTCGATGGCGGCATTACCGCTCGGCTCGACCGCGTCGAGGTGCCGGATGACCGGGAGGGGGTCCGGCTCGACCGCAGCCGGACAGCGGGCATTATCGAGCGCGTCGAGCACCGTCCCGACCATCGGCAACTCGGGGACCACCGGCCGGCTGCGGTGGAACCCGGCGATGCGCCGTAGCAGCTCGTCGATCACGCCGCTCCAGCGCTAGTCGGCATCAGCAACGGGATCGAGTTCGAACAGACGGAACTCGCGATCTGTGACGGTCACGTACCGGGTCCAAACGGGGAACCAGGTCACCGCGGTCTGCCACCGCTGCTCGCGCTCGGCGCCCTCGAGGAGACGGGCCCTCACCCGCGTCCGCCTGCCGCGGAACACGATCTCGGCATCGGGGTTGGCGATCAGGTTGGCCGTCCAGGCCGGATGGTGCTCGCGCGCGAAGTTGCTGCCCACCAGCAGGAAGCGACCCTCTTCCAGAGGCACGGCGCCCAGCGGCGTCTCCCGGAGCCGGCCCGTCCTGGCGCCCATCGTGGTGAGCATGAGCATGGGCTGGGCCGGCGTGTCGAGCAGGGTGCGGCCCCCGGTGAGCCGGTTGATCGCCCGGTGGAGCGGAGGGAAGACGTGAGGCCCGACAACCCGGAAGGGCCGCGACACCAGCAGGCGGCCAGATCCGCGGAACCCCTTCGGAGGTGCCGGCGGCCGGCCGGGGTCGGATTCGCCTGTCCCGCTGTCCATCCAGCCGGACCGTACCAGCGAACAGGCTCGGTGCCCGGCAGCTACAGCCAGGCCACGCCGCCAGCGGAGGCCGCCACCACCGCGAAGCCGAGCACCATCTGGCCGGCGCCGATGATCTTCACCGGGGCGACAGGCCTGCGCCGGCGGACCTGCTGGACAACGACGACCGCGACCAGGGCGACCGCGCCGACGATGATCCGCCCGTCGAGAACCACGGCGACCCCGGCGACGACTACCGCGGCCAGGTCGCTGACAAGGATGAGGCCCGGCTGCCAGTCTCTACCGTGCAGGCGGTCGATCTGGGCCCGCACGTGGGGAATGGAAGTCGTGACCCGGGCCGCCAGGATCAGCCAGAGCCCGGCGGCGAGGCGGGGGTCGCCGTCACCGGCGATGACCACCACCGCCGCCACCGCGGCGATAGCGACCGCGCCAGTGAGCTCGGGCACCAGGCGACGCCGTCGTGAGCGGATGTCGTAGGCGAGCTCCACCGCGACCAGCGGCGCCGCGACAGCCGCCGGAATCCACCAGCGGCTGTCATGGGCGGTTACCGCCGCCACTACGACCACGGCTGCTAGCAGCACGGACTCGACAGCCGCGACGCGCTCGGCCATACGGGTGCGGGGAAGCCGACGGTGCCTGCGGCGGTCGACGAGGACCAGCTCCAGCGGGGTCCGCAGCACGAACAACACGAGAGCGGCCACCGCCAGACAGGCTCCGGCCACGCTCGGCGCCACCAGCAGACCGAGCAGTCCGGGCTCGATGGTCAGGCCCCACCCGCCGTGCTCAGACGGCACGGCCACCGCACGGATCGGGTTGCGGGTCCTGTCCACTCGCTCTCCGGTGTCGGGGCGGCCGATGATCCTCCGGGTACGTTTCTGACCTGGCCCGACACAGAGAAGGTAATCGCCATGCCAGACAATGCGGTTAGAGCGGAAGACTACGCTGGTCCCTTCGATTCTGAGTGGACGCTCGACCGCTTGTCGCGAGCCGCGCTGGCCCGCCTGTGCCGTGAGTACATGGTGGTGTCGATGTACCACGATCGGGCGCTGATGCCCCACATCGCGATCTCGGCGGGGCAGGAGGCGACCATCCGCCAGGCCGACAGCGAGTGGATGGGGGCGAGCCCGATCTACACCGAGCGCAACAAACGGAACCTGGGGATCGTGGGCGACGGTGTGGGCGAGGCCTTCAAGGGATTCCAGTTCGACGTCGGCGCGCCGCACCACTTCCTGGACTTCCATTTCGAGGTGATCGACCACGATCTCGGCTACTTCTGGCTGCCGTTCTGCGGTGCGCACCACTACCTGCGGGAGCTGACCAGCAACGACCCGCAGCTGGTGACCAACATGTGCCATCACATGGAGGACCGCACCTTCGACGCCACCCTCGGGGTGACCAACCCGAAGCTGAGAGCGATCCCGGTGCATCGGCCGCCCAAGCCGGACGAATTCACCGGCGACCACTGCCGGTGGGAGGTCCGGGTGGTCGAGGACGAGCCCGGCCCCCGCGCCGGCGAGCCGTCCCTGGCGGTCGTGCGGCAGTCGGCTGCAGCCACGTTCACGTTCGAGTTGGGAGAATCTCGCGAGCCCGGCGGGATGGAGGACTACGCCGGGCCGATGCGGCCCGACTTCCGGCTGGAGGACCTGTCGCACGCGCTGCTGGTGAGGCAGGCCAAGGAGTTCGCGCTGGACGTACACCTGCTGATGCGGGCCGCCTACCTCTCGGTCGACGAGAACTTCGGTCCGGAACTACTCGACGAGATCGCGCCCCAGCACCGGGCTGCGATCGCCCCGGTCCTGGTGGCCCGCCTGCGGGAGGCGCTGGGCATCGAAGGCGACGATATGGCCGCGATCGGCAAGGTCCTTCAGGTCGACCCGTTCCTGGTCGACGACTACGTGGACTACTCGGTAGAGGTGCACGACGTCGCCAGCGGGTCGATCTCGTTCGGCGAATGCACCGGTATCGGCGACGACGCCTGCCGGAGCCCCCTCGACTGGATCGACGGGTTCATCCACATGGCCCAGAGCGTCAACCCCCGCTGCGTGGCAACCCGGACAAGCGATCGGTCGTGGGACCTGCGCATCGATCCCGAAGCTGAGCCGGTCAAGCCCCACTGGCTGGCCGAGATGTGCGGCGGGGGAGGTCTGCGCCACTTCGACCTCACCGAGCGCCGGGTAGAACTCGGTCGTCGGGTTTCGTAGCCGGGCAAGGTTGCCCACGATCCTGATGCACAGGCGTTGGCGCCGCGGACATCGCGTGGCGGCGATTCTGATGGTCGTCGTGGGCGCGTGCAGCACGGCCAACGACGAGCCGGCGATGACGGGTGGGTCGACGACGGCCCAGTTCGAGGCTTCGCTCGGGTGCGAGGCGCTGGCCGATCGGTGGGCCACACTGCAGCAGGAGTACCTGGACCGGCTGGGTACCGCCACCGCTGCGGACCTTGCCGAGCCGAGCGCCGCGGTGTCCCAGGCCAGCCAATGGCTCGCCAACGCCATGATCGAACAGACACGAGACGCCGACGCCGTCGGTTGCACAGAACTCGTCTCGGGGTCCGACGCGCTGTGTGCCCGGATCGACGGACTCACCGCTTCGGGCGAAGCCGGTGGGATCGTGCTGCAGAGTCTTCGCGCCGGCTGCGGCTGAACCTGCCTACGAGGGCCTACGGGTAGGAGAGAACACCGCCCGGCGAAAGAAACGGCAGTTCGCGGACAAGAAACCAGAGATGAGCGACGATCAGCCGCATGATCCGCCTGGCACCAACCGGGAGTGGTTCCGCTCTCTGTTCCACGAGAATTACCGTCCGCTGCTTGCCTACGCGCGCCGGCGGGTGGATGCGGGAACCGCGGACGACGTGGTTGCCGAGACCTTCCTAGTGGCCTGGCGACGCCGCGATGCCGTGCCCTCGGGCCATGAGAGGCCGTGGCTCTACGGGATCGCCCGCAACGTGATCCGCAACTCGGCCCGTTCGGCGCGGCGCCAGCAGGCCTTCCATCAGACTCTTCGCGGCCTGCGTCAGCCGAAGCCCTCCGACTCAGAGGCGGTCGACGAGCAAGCCGAGGTCATGCGGTCGGCCCTGTGCGAACTCTCCGAGGACGATCGGGAGATCCTGATGCTGGTCACCTGGGAGGAGCTGTCCTATGCCGACGTCGGACGGGTGCTCGACATCTCCGCCAACGCCGTGGCGATCCGGGTTCACCGGGCTCGCAAGCGGCTGGCGGGACACGTCGCGACGTACCTCGGGAAAGATCCAACCGATGAATGACACAGGAGTTGACACCCGAACCTGAACCGTCAGTCTTCCAAACAAAGGGGGCAACATGATCTGCGAAACACCAAAGCTGGGCGAGGAAGTGCTCGACGAGCTGCGTCAGGCCAACCCTGTGGACGCCGACGCCCTGCCGTCCTCGCGTAGCCCAGAACCCGTGGCGCGACTGGAGGCGATGCTCGAGTCGATCGACGGGCCACCCCCATCGGGCAGAACCCGGACGACGTAGCGCCCGCAGTCGCAACCGGTGTGCTCGCGGTCTGGCAGCGTCGCCGCCTAGCCAACCCCGTCAGATGTCGAAGCCGTTGGCCGCGACAGGAGCCGTCATGGCCATGTCGGGCGGGCCGGCCAGCAGTGACATGAGTGCGGGCATGGCCGCCTGCATGGCCTCGTTGTTGGCGTGCTGCTGGGCCGCCTCCATGCTGGACATCAGTGCGAAGAACCAGTAGGTGCCGTCCTCGCCCCGGTGGTAGGAGTACGACTCCACCCCGTCCACCGACTCGCTGGCGGCGACAACGGCCCGCAGCGCCTCATCCATCTCCTCGCCCTTGCCCTGGAGGCAGGAGAACTTCGCGAACACAGAAACCTTCGACATTTCCTCGCCCTTCCGATGACGAACGGGCCGAGCCGGCCCAGCGCCGAGAAGCTAGCGCCCCGTGGCTAGAGTCGTCGGCCCGAACGGGAAGGAGCATCGTGGGGGAGAACCTGCGCTCGCGGATCGAGATGAGCGGCGACGAGGTCGCCCTGTTCCTCGACCAGTCGCGTACCTGCACGATGGCGACAGTCGGTCCCGGAGGGATGCCCCATCTGGTGGCCATGTGGTACGCCTGGCTCGACGGGCACGTTTGGCTGGAGTCGAAGGCCAAGGCTCAGAAGATCGTCAACCTGCGCCGGGACTACCGCCTGGCGGTGATGGTCGAGGCGGGTAACACCTACGAGACGCTGAGAGGGGTGTCTCTGGAGGGCCGCGGCGTCATCGTGGAGGATCCCGACGAGATCTGGCGGGTCGGGGTCAACGTGTGGGAGCGCTACACCGGCCCCTACTCCGAGGAGTGCCGGCCCTTCGTGGAGGCCATGCTGCGCAAGCGGGTGGCGGTGCGTCTCGACGTGGAGCGGACCCGTACCTGGGACCATCGCAAGCTGAGCATGGGTCAGACCGAGCTCGGCGGCACGACCGGCCCGCATGTCGACGGGCCAGGCCTGCCGGGACCCGGCTGAGCGCTGAACCGGTCGGGCCGCTAGGAAACGGGCATGGAACTGTCACAAGCGATCGCCTGGGCGGCCGAACACCGTCTAGGGGTGTTGATTACCATCCGCTCCGACGGCCGGCCCCAGTCCTCCGACATCGTCTACGCGGTCAACGACGGCGCCTTCGTCATCTCGGTCACTGCGGGCCGGGCCAAGACGGCCAACCTGCGGCGCGACCCGAGGGCGGTGCTGCACATCTCCGATGAGAAGGCGTGGTCGTACGTGTCGCTCGACGGCACCGTCGAACTCTCGCCGCCTACAACCAGTCCCGGCGACGCCACCAGCGACGCACTGGTCGACTACTACGAGCGGGTCGCCGGAGGCCCGCATCCCGACTGGGACGAGTACCGCCGGGCCATGATCGACGAGCGCCGCCTGATCGCCCGCTTCACCCCGACCAGCGCCGCCGGCCACATCCGCGGCTGATCGACCATGGACACAGCCGGCGCGCATCCGGCCGACGACCTCTTCTCGGTGCAGGGCAGGGTGGCCATCGTCACCGGCGCCAGCGGGACCCTCGGCCGGCGTTACAGCCGGCTGCTGGCGTCGCGGGGAGCCGTCGTCGTGGCCGCGGCCCGTAGGCTGGACCGGTTGGAGGCCATGGCCGGAGAGGTCGCCGGGGTCGTGCCGGTGGGTTGCGACGTCACCGACGACACCCAGCTCCAGCGGTTGGTGGAGGTGGCGGCCGAGCACGGCGGTCCCGACATCGTTGTCAACAACGCCGGTACCAGCGACGCGGTGGTCCGGGCCCACGAGCAGGACCCGGCCCAGTTCCGGCACGTTCTCGAGGTGAACCTCACTTCGGCGTTCGTGCTGTCGTCGGCCGCGGCCCGCGCGATGATCGGCCACGGCCGGGGCGGCAGCATCGTCAACGTGGCGTCGATGCTGGGGATCGTCGCCTCCGGCGGCAACCACCAGGCCGGCTACGTGGCCTCCAAGACCGGCATGATCGGGCTCACCCGCGAGCTGGCCAAGCAGTGGGCCTCCCATCAGATACGGGTGAACGCCATCGCCCCGGGCTACTTCCGCAGCGAGTTGACCGAGGAGATGTTCGCCGCCGACGACGCACCGGGTCTGCGCCACATCGAGCGCAACACCCTCATGCGGCGGGCCGGCGAGGTCGACGAGTTCGACGGGGCCCTGCTGCTGCTGGCCTCCGACGCGGGCAGCTACATGACCGGCCAGACCATCGTCATCGACGGCGGCTGGACCGCCCGCTAGGCGGCGCCGGCGCGGCGGTAGGCGTCGAGCACCAGACCGTGGAAATGATGCACGCCGTGCTCGGAGAGGCCTGAGCCGCCCGGGTCGCAGACGATCCGGCCCTGGGTGAAGGCCGGGGTGCGCATACCCCGTTGCACGCTCTCCACCAGGCCGATGTCCTCGGGCTGCAGCACCTCGTCCATATAGCGGATCGACTCCTCGTCGGCCTCGGTCAGCTCGGCTGTCTCGAAGTAGAAGTCGATGGTCTCCAGCGTGCGCTCCGGACCGGCCGGGATCATCTGCATCACGCTGAAGTTGCCCCGCCCCGGATAGCGCATCAGGCAGGTGTTGGGCCACACCCACAACACCGCCAGATCCTTGACGGTTGATCCGGTGACGTCGTAGGCCGCGTTGTCGGAGTAGCCCGCCCTCGCCATCTGGCTGGAGTAGATGCCGTAGGTGGCCACCCGGTATGTGTCCATCTCCACCAGCGTCACGAAGTCGGGGTGGGCGACATGGCAGTGGTAGCACTCCAAGAAGTTGTCGACCACGTTCTTCCAGTTGGAGGCGATGTCGTAGTGGATGCGGCGGACGTGGGTGAGCTCCTCAACGTCTGGCGCACAGCGAGCGATCTCCGCTCCAAGCCCCTCGGACTGCCCCGCCAGCGACACCGCGCCGGGGTCGAGATTCACGTACACGAAGCCGCCGAACTCCTCGGCCTGCACCTCGCTCAGGCAGACGCTCGACCGGTCGAACCCGGCCACGTCCGCGGTGCGCCGGGCCTGGGCCAGCCGGCCCGTCAGCTCGTAGGTCCAGCCGTGATACGGGCACACGATGCTGTCGGTGCTGCCCGATCCTGTCAGTAGCTCGTGGGCCCGGTGTTGGCAGACGTTGTAGAAGGCCCGCAGCTCGGAGTCATGGCCCCGCACCAGAACGACCGGCATGCCTGCGACATCCAGGGCCACGTAGGAGCCGGGGTCGCGCAGCGACTCGACGTGACACACCCACTGCCAGCTGCGGGCGAAGACCTCCCGCTGCTCGATCTCATGCCATCGGGGCTCGACGTATGCGTCGGCATGCAGGGACATCGACCGGGTGGGATCGGAGTCGTAGCCTGCTGCGATCCCGGACTCTGAGGCCACTCCGCCGTTGGAGGATGGGCCGGGCTCGGGCAGGCGCGTGTCGGCGCTCGTCATGGGGCCCAATCTAGGCCCATGTCGTTAGCGTTGGGATTCGAGCCCGCCAGCACCCGAGGGCCGCAGTTGGACAGTCCAATGAAACCCATATCCCGAAGACTCCTGTCAACAACCCTGGCTCTGATCCTGGCCGCGACGGCCTGCGGAGGATCGGACCCGGGCGATGATGCCTCGGCCGGCTCGTCCGACCCCACGCCGCCACCGACCCATGTAGACCCCGGGGCCGGCGACGACCCGGCGGGAGCGGGCCACGACATGGTCGGCGACGGCGACGGCGGTCACCACGGAGCCGGGGGCCACGGAGGCTCGCAGGAACTGGCCGCGGGCGTGCCCGTGCCGAGCATCACCATCGAGATCGCTGCGGACCCGGTGGACGGATGGAACCTCCGCATCCGCACCACCGACTTCAGGATCGTGCCTGAGAACGTCTCCACCACCCACGTCGACGGCGAGGGCCACATGCACCTCTACGTCGACGGCAAGAAACTGTCGAGGATCTACGGCGAGTGGCACCACATCACCGGCCTGCAGCCCGGCAGCCATGATGTGCGGGTCGAACTCTCATCCAACAACCACTCAGCGTTGAGCATCGACGGCGAGATCATCGACGCGACTGCCAAGATCTTCCAGGACAGGCGAACCAATCTCAGTCTCGTACGTGACGAGCCGGCCGAGGCCATTGAACCCCACCCATCGGTCAGCGTCCGACTGGTAAAGGACCCCGCAGGCGGCTGGAGCCTGCACGCCGTGCCCTCCAACTTCCGCCTCGCCCCTGAGAACGCCTCGACCGGCCATGTTGACGGCGAGGGCCACATGCGCCTCTATGTCGACGGCGAGCAAGTGGCACGACTCTACGAGACCTGGTACCAGATGCCGCCGCTGGCGGACGGGGTCCACGAGATCAAGGTGGACTTGCGCACCAACGATCACGCGCCGCTCACCGTGAACGGCATCCCCGTCGAGACAGCGGTCACGCTGGAGGTGTCCGCGGCCGAGGCCACGATGCAGACCAGCCACGAGCACACCACCGGCGACGACCACGACCACGATCACGATCACGGGTCGGCGGGCGCGCCGACCCAGTATGACGCCGACGTGGCTGATGCCGTCCAGACGATCATGGTGAGTGCGGTCGGCGGGGCACCAGAGGGCGGCGTGCAGCGGGTAAAGGTCGATCTGGGCTCAGTGGTGGCCATGATGGTCACGTCCGATGTCGCGGAAGAGGTCCATGTCCACGGCTACGACATCCTGAGGGCCGTCTCCGAGGGCCATCCGGCCCACTTCGCGTTCAACGCGGCCATCCCCGGGGTGTTCGAGGTTGAGTTCGAGGGCTCCGGTCGCCTGCTGCTGCTGCTCGAAGTCTCGTGAACCTCCGGTGACAACCGACTTCCATCCCAACGCCGGAGATCTCGTCGCCAGCAACGCCGCCTTCGGCCGGGACTTCGACGGCGCCGGGCTTCAAGCCGCTCCGGCGCGGCGGCTCGCAGTGGTCGCCTGCATGGACGCTCGGCTCGACACGCTGAGAATCCTCGGCCTGAGACCCGGAGAGGCCCACGTCATCCGCAACGCCGGGGGCGTGATCACCGACGACGTGATCCGATCACTGTGCCTGTCGCAGCGGCTGCTGGGCACACGGGAGGTCGTACTGGTCCATCACACCGACTGCGGGCTCCAGCATCTCGACGAAGACCGTTTCGTGGCCCGGCTCGAAGCCGAGACCGGCGTCAGGCCCCCATGGCCGTTGGAGGCCTTCGCCGATCCCCATGACGATGTCGTCGAGTCGATTCGACGGCTGCGGGCCACGCCGTTCCTGTCCCACAAGGACCACATCGCCGGCTTCGTGTACGACGTCGCCGACGGCAAGCTCCACGAAGTGCAGCCTCCGACCGCCTAACGGGGTCCACCGCTACGGCCTCAGCCCTGTCGCGGCTAGCGTCGCCATCATGTTCGACTTGCTCATCAGCGGCGGTGACGTGATCGACGGCCGGGGCGGGCCCCGCCGGCGGGCCGATGTCGGCATCACCGGAGACCGGATCTCAGCCATCGGTAACCTCGTCAACGGCGGGGGAGCGCAAGCTGCAGCCACCATCGACGCCACCGGCCTGGCGGTGACCCCGGGGTTCATCGACGTCCACACCCATTTCGACGCTCAGGTGTTCTGGGATCCGGACCTGTCGCCTTCGCCGCTGCACGGCGTGACGACCATCATCGGCGGCAACTGCGGGTTCACCATCGCACCCTTGGGCGACGACCCGGCCCACGGCGACTACCTGATGCGGATGCTGGCCCGGGTGGAGGGCATCCCGCTCGATGCATTGCAGCAGGGCGTGCCGTGGAGCTGGCAGACCACGGCCGACTACTTCGACGCCATCGACGGCAACGTGGCGGTCAACGCGGGCTTCAAGGTGGGCCACTCAGCCGTGCGCCGCGTGGTGATGGGCGACGACAGTGTCGGCCGGGCCTGCACCGGCGAGGAGCTGGAGGAGATGAAGGGGCTGCTGCGCGACGGTCTGGAGGCCGGGGCGCTGGGCTTCTCGTCCTCGTGGTCGCGCACCCACAACGATCCGATGGGGAACATGGTGCCCAGCCGCTACGCCGACCGCGAAGAGCTGGTGGCTCTGTGCTCGGTGCTGGCCGGCTACGACGGCACCTCCATCGAGTTCAACCCCGCGCTGAGGCCGTTCGAACCCTGGGCCTACGACCTCATGGCCGACATGTCAGCCGCAGCCCACCGGCCGCTCAACTGGAACGTGTTGATGGTCAACGCTCGCTCGCTGGACACGAACCGGGCCGAGCTGGCCGCCGGAGACCAGGCTGCGGCCCGAGGCGGCAAGATCGTGGCCTTGACCGTGCCTCTCACGCTCTCACTGCACCTGAACTTCAACAGCGGCTTCGTGCTCGACGCCCTGCCCGGCTGGGAGGAGGTGATGCTCCTCGGAAAGGAGGAGAAGCACCGCATCCTGGCCGACCCGGCCGAGCGGCGCCGCCTCGACGAGCTGGCCCAGGGAGACCACCCTCTGCGCCGGTTGGCCCATTGGGCCCGCAAGGTCGTGTTCCACTCACCGGCCCCGGAGAACGAGGGCTGTGAGGGCCGCACCGTGGGTGAGATCGCGGCGGAGCGGGGCCAGGACCCCTGGGACACGCTGTGCGACATGGCCCTGGCCGACGACCTGGAGACCTCGTTCGGGAATCCGGCCATGCCCGAGCCCACCGCCGACTGGGAGGCCCGGGTCGAGATCTGGCGCGACCCGCGGGCCGTGGTCGGCGCCTCCGACGCCGGGGCGCACCTCGACCTGTTCCTGTCGGCCAACTACGCGACCACCATGCTCAACGAGGCTGTCGTCAAGCGGGGGCTGCTACCGCTGGAGGAGGCCGTGCATCTGTTGACCGAGGTGCCCGCCGAGCTCTACGGCCTGGTCGACAGGGGGGTGCTGGCCGAGGGCGCCTACGCCGATGTGGTCGTTCTGGACGAGGCCACCGTCGGCTCAGGGCCGACGACGTTCCGCTCCGACCTGCCCGCGGGAGCGTCCCGCCTGTACGCCGAGGCCACCGGCATCGAGCACGTGGTCTGCAACGGAGCCGAGATCGTCCGCGGCCGCGAATTCACCGGTGCACGGCCCGGCACCCTGCTGCGCTCCGGCACCCACACCACCGGCCCCAGCCTCGACTAGGGAACGTCCTCGTCAGGCAGCCTCGGGTTCGATTACTACGGCGGTGCCGAACGCGAGGAGCTCGGCGCCGCCGGTGACGACCATGGAGGTGGCGAACCGGGTTCCGACGATGGCGTCGGCGCCGAGCTCGGTGGCCTCGGCGACCATGCGGTCGAGCGCCTGCTCGCGGGCCTCGGCCAGCAGCTTGGTGTACTCCGCGATCTCACCGCCGACGATCTGCCGGCCGATGGCCTTCAGGTCCCTGCCCAGATGGCGGGCGCGGATGGTGTTGCCCCGAACCAGGCCGAGTGTCTGCGTGATGCGATGCCCGGCGATGTGGGGGGTTGTCGAGACGATCATTTCTGAACCTTCCGGTAGGGGTCGGTCTTGCGGGTGTGCAGGCGGTCTATCAGCGCTGACAGGATGATCAGTCCGATGGCCGCGAGCGGGACCAGGCCGAGCAGAGCGCCGGACCGGACCGATTCGCCCCCGGTAGCGGCCTGCCAGATGAGGACGGCGACCAGCCCGACGGCCCAGACGATGGCCAGCGACCAGCCGGCGTACAGGCAGATCCGTGACACCCCGCTGCGGGGCGTCTCGTCCCACTGGGTGTCGTCGGGCACCTGGAACTCAGTCGTCATAGCGGCCTCCTCGACCGGGCGATGTCATCGATGTCGGCGACGAAGCGGCGGGCGTCGGTGCTGTGCTCCGCCACCTCGCCGATGGTCCTGGCCTTGGCCGTCCCACCCCGCAACGCGGCCAGGGGGTCGGTCTGGTCACCAACGTACCCCAGCGCGAAGGCGCCCTGGGTGTAGCCCATCATGCGCAGGAGGTCGTCGTCCAGAGTGCGGGCGATCTCGGGAGGGCAGGCCAGGTACTGGTTCTCCTCCTGGCGCACCCACCCGACGGCATAGGTGATGTTCACGCCCCGTCGCACACCGTCGGAGGTGTTGGCGCCTGCGCCGTGGAGCACCTTGCCCTCGTAGAACAGCACGCTGCCCCGGCTCATCTCGGCCTGCGCGCCGGCAACGCTCGCGGCGGCCTCGTCGTCGAGACCGGAGGTTCCGGGCAGGATCCAGGTGGCACCATTGTCGGCGCTGAAGTCGGTCAGCGCCCACATGGTGTTGCACTGGACGTGGTAGTCGGCACCGAACTCGAAGAAGTCGAAGGCCATCTCGTCGCGGTGCAGCTTCTGCGCCGTCTCGCCCGGCTCGACCGAGATGATCTGGGTCAGGTGCAGCTGCACCGCGCTGGCATGAGCGAGGAAATGCCCGACTGTTGCCACGACCAACGGATGCATCACGAGCGGGCGCGTCGACGGGCAGCGGGCCACCAGCGCGCCGGTACGGCGGGTGAAGCGACCGTCGTAGGTGTCACGTCCCACCGCCGATGCCTCGATGTAGGGACGGGCCTCAGACTCCAGCCGGTCCAGAAGCGCCGGATCGGCGACATCGTCGACGATGGCATAGCCGAAGCCGCGGATGTGCTCGCTCACCTCTACGGGATCGACGTCGGCAGCGAAGTGGTCCAGCCCCACGGCCGGCATGCTAGGGCCACCGGTCTATTCTCATCCCCGTGTCATCCGCAGGTGACTCGCTGCCGGCCGGGGCGGCCACCCGGCTGGTCATCCACGCCGACGACGTCGGAATGAACCACGGCGCCAACCGGGCCTTCATCGAGCTGTCCCACTTCGGCACCATCACCGCCGGCTCGGTGATGGTGCCGTGCCCGTGGTTCAGCGAGGTCGCCGAGGCCGCCGCCGGCGATGCCGGCCTCGACTGCGGTGTGCACCTGACCCTCAACTCGGAGATGACCCACTACCGGTGGGGACCGATCACCCGGCCCGGTGCCTCGTCGGGGCTCCTCGACAGCGACGGCTACCTGTGGCCCGATGTGGCCTCGGTGCGCCGCCACGCCCATCCCGAAGCCATCGAGGCCGAATGGCGGGCTCAGGTCGAGCGGGCGCTAGCCGCGGGAGTCGACGTGACCCACTTGGACACCCACATGGGCTCGGCCCTCGCGCCCGAATGGTGCGACCGCTACGTGGCCCTCGGCATCGAACTGCGCATCCCTGCGCTGATAACGGGAGCGTTGAGCGCCTACGGCCCCATGAACCATCTCGCCGGAGCGGGCCACGGCCCCTTCCTGGAGGCGGTGTCCGAAGCGAGGTCCGCGGGCATGCCGGTGTTCGACGAGGTGCTGGAGACCGACTTCTCCCGGCCGCGGGATCAGCCCGCCGACTACCGCGACTTGCTGGGCGACCTCGACCAGCGGCTCGTGTACTGCGCGTTCCACCCCAACGCTCCGGGCGGAGCTGAGATTGAGGTGATCGAGCCCGCCAAGTTCCATGTCCGCACCGAGGAGTACGAGCTGTTCAGCACGGCTCGGTGGAAGGAATGGCTCGAATCCCAGCCCTACACCCTGACCGGGATGCGTGAACTCAGGGACACTTGGCGCTCGCTGACCGGCTAGCAAGAACCGACTTGCGGACGAGCCCCGGTCGGTGGTTAGAGTCAGCAGCCGGTCCCGCACGCCGCAGGCGGCGGGCTCGACCCCCTGGGTCGGAGCGCCCGGACGAAGCCTCGCTCCCTTCGCTGCTGTCGAAACCGCCGCAGCACTCTCCCCCTCGCGAAAGGAGCTCGCGCATGACCTCACCCGCCCCTACGGCCGGAGCCCTCCAGATTGCAGCCGCACTGGTGTTCCACCTTCCCGGTGCCCGGCTCGAGCTGTCCACCAGCAGCGGCCTGCACTGCACCATCGGACCGATGACCGACCCTCGCTGCACGCTGCATCCGGCTGAGTTCCGTGAGCTGGTCCTGGCTGCCGGCAACTACCGGCTGCTGGGAACCATGCTGGGAATCGCCCTGACGGATGAGCCGACGCTGACCCTCACCTCCTCCGGGGACGACGTGGAACACCTCGGTGGGGGCCTGTACCGCGTCACGGGCCGCGAGGCCGTCTCGTATGCCTTCACGACCTCGCTGTCAGCCCACCATGTCGACACCCTGCTGTCGAGCCTCGACAGCTCCCCGACAGAATGCTGTGCCCGCGCCGACGACCACGACGGCGGTCTGACAGTGTGCGTGAACCTCGTTCAGGACGACGGCCTCGGGGTCACACTTGTCGCCATGAGCTCCCCGGGCGCCGCCGAAGCAGCCTGCGTCGAGGCGGTGGCTGCGACCGCCGCGGCCAAGTGCCTGGTCGCGGAGATGGAGCGGTTGACCAGCTCGCAGCCTTCACCGGGGTGAGTGCCGCGGGGCCGGGCTGCTCAGCCGTTGGGGAGCAGGACGGTGCGGGCCTCGGCGCCGGTCTTGAGGGCGTCGAAGGCGTCCTGCAGGCCGTCGAGGCCCGCAGTGCGGGAGATCATCTCGTCGAGCTTGAGGCTGCCCCGCATGTAGAGGTCGGCCAACATCGGGAAGTCCCTGCGGGGACGGGCACCGCCGGCCCGGATGCCGAGCAGGCTCTTGTTCTGGTGCAGGTCGAGGAACGGGTAGGTGACCCTCGCCCCCAGATCGGGCACCCCGACAGCACACACGTTGCCGCCGGGGCGGGTCATGGATATGGCCTGGGCCAGCAGCGCGGTGCTGCCCACCACCTCGAAGGCGTGGTGAACGCCGGAGGGGCACAGGGACTTGACCGCGATCACCGGGTCGAAGTCGTCTCCTTCGGCCAGCACGAAGTCGGTGGCACCGAACTCGCGGGCGAGCGCCTCCTTGGCCGCGACCCGGTCGATAGCGATGATGGCGGAGGCCCCGACGAGCCTGGCAGCCTGGATCACGTTGAGCCCGACCCCGCCAGCGCCGATGACGGCAACCGTGTCACCGATCTGCACTCGGGCCCGGTTGAACACCGCGCCGGTGCCGGTCACCACCCCGCAGCCGATCAGAGCAGCCGCGGCCAGCGGCATCGCCGCGGGGATCGGGATGCACTGGTTCTCGCCGACCACGGTCTGCTGGGTGAACGCCCCGATGTTGGCGAAGTTGTAGACGGGCCGGCCATTCTCCGCGTAGGGCTGGCTGAGCGATCCCAGCGCCACGTGGGTGCAGTTGCCCGGATCGCCACCCTCGCAGTCACCGCAGTGGCCACAGTTGCCGAAGGTGGACAGGACCACATGGTCGCCCACCGAGCAGTAGGTGACGGCCGAGCCGACCTCTAGCACCACCCCGGCGGCCTCGTGGCCGGGTACCAGCGGAGTGGGCATGTAGTACTTCCCCAGCACGCAGCTCAGGTCACTGCCGCACACTCCGGCCGCCCGAACCTCGACCCGCACCTGGCGGGGCGCCAGCGAGCCCACGAGCTCCAGGTCGTCGGACAGGCGGACAGTGTCCTCTCCTGCGCCCTCGAGTATCAGTCCTTGCACCGGTGTCCCCTCTGTCTCGCGGCGGTTCGGTGGAAGGGGTCCTATCAGATGTGGGCCTTCATGCGCTCGGTGGCGTCCCAGCGCTCGGCCCCGGCGATGGTGCCCTCCAGCATCGCCTTGAAGCGGCGATGAAAGCGGAACTCCTCGCCGAATTGAACCGTCTCCATGTAGGGAACATGCGAGACCGACACCCAGAAGAAGGCGGCCCACGCCAGATCCTCGGCCAAGTCCTCGGTGCTCCACTGGGGCCCGCCGGCCGCGGCCAGCTCCCGACGGTAGTGGTCGAGCAAGTCGGACTCGCGGGAGAGGGTCTCCTCGTTGTGGCTGGCCATCAGCAGCCAGCCCAGATCCATCCCCGGGAACGACCGCATCGGCGACTGCCAGTCGACTATCACCGGGCCGTCGTCCCGGAACAGGACGTTGTCCAGCTCGTAGTCCTGGTGGATGAGCGTCCAGGGTCGCTCGGCGAAGCGCCCGAGCCACGCCGGGACGTCGGCCAGGAAGACATCCGCCATCGCGACGAGGTCGTCGGAGTGGTACTGCGGGTACTGCTCGCGCATGTTGCGCCAACACTCCTGGGTTCGCGGGATTCCCGCCAGCAGCGTCGGTGCATTCCAGTCGATCAGCCAGTTCTGCTCGTTCAGCGACCCGTCCATCCAGTAGGCGCCGTGCATCCCGGCCAGGTCGCCGACCAGCGTGCGCATCCGCTCGAAGGTGGTGCCGTCGAGGATGTCGCCCTTGCTGGCCGGGTGGATCCGCTCGATGACCAGCGTGGCGGCGTGGGTCTCCGGGTCGAACAAGTTGACGAAGCATGTGGGGATGCTGATGCTCGTGCGGGCCGCGACCTGGGTCGCCAGGTGGTCGTAGAAGCCGTTCTCGCGCTGGTAAGACAGCATCACCGCGGCGTTCTGGCGGGCGAACTCGTTGTCCATGGGGCACTTGGCCACGAACTCGTCCGGTAGGTCGGTGTCGTCGGCGTAGCTGACGGACACGATCACAACCTCACCCATCGCGCCCAGAAAGTCGTCCATGGGGCGCACCTCCACCGCGGTCACCGGCGGCGGGGAGTGTCCCGCCTCCGCGAGTGCACTCTCCAGCCATTGCGGAGTCATTGCCGACAGTGAATTGAGGATCTCGGTCATCGGTTCTCCCCGGTGTCCGGCACCCACCCAGGGGTGCGTTTGTTGAGGAATGCGTCCATGCCTTCGGCCGCCTCGTCGCCTGCGAACAGCTCGGTCGAGAGCTGTTGCGCCCAGGCGAGGGCGTCGTCGAAGGGCATCTCAGGGACTCGGTCCAAGAGTTGCTTGGTCGCGGCCAGCGCCGATGGTCCGCCCTTGAGCAAGTCTGTGACGACCGCCTCCACCTCGTCGTCCAGGCTCTCGGCGGGCACAGCCGTGTTGATCAGGCCTAGACGGGCGGCCTCGGTGGCATCGAAGCGGTTGCCCCTGAGGAAGGCCGCCGCCGCATCGGCCCGGCGCATCCTGGGAATGCACAGGACCGAGATCATGGCCGGCGCGACGCCGACCCGGACCTCGGTGAAGCCGAATCTGGCGTCGGCGCTGGCGATGGAGATGTCCATGGCCGCGGCCAGCCCGATCCCGCCGGCCACACAATGGCCCGCGATGCGTCCAACGTAGGGCTTCGGGGACCTCCGGAACCGCCCGTAGAGATCGCCGGCCTTGATCCCTACGGGATTGCTGCCTTCCCACCGGGCGGAACTCTCCCGCAGGTCAGCCCCGGCGCAGAACACCCGTCCCGAGTTGGTGAACACGACCACACGCACCGCTGGGTCGGCCTCAACCTCGTCGAGCGCGGCGGTGAGTTCGGCCAGCAGGCGACGGCTCAGCGCGTTGCGGTTGGCCTCGTCAGCCAGGGTGACCGTGACCACGCCGCGGTCGTCGCGGGACGTCTCGACCAGGCTCACGACCGGCTCCGGGCCGTCTGCGCCGGTTCGCGGCGCTCACGGGCGGGGGAGGGGCCATCGGTCGGCGGGCCGGCGAAGGCCTGGGCCTTGGACAGCCAGTCGGCGGCGTGCTCGCCGGTCACCTCCAGAGCGGTGTCGGCTACATGGCGGCGTTGCGTGACCACGAGGCAGAAGTCGAGAGCCGGTCCGGTTACCGAGTTGCCTCCGGCCGCGCCGGCGTCGCCCCAGGTCCAGGTCTCCCTTGACGGAGCGGTGAGCTCGACTCGCACGTCCGTCTCGGGGACGGGCTGCCCCCGGTTGATATAGGTCCAGGCCCGGGTGATGCAGCCCAGCTGGGCGACGTGGCGGAGCCGGTGGGTGGGCTCGCGGTGCCCGCCCACGGTGTCGCACACGTCGGTTCCGTGGGCCCAGGCCTCCATCAGGCGGGCGGTGACGAACGACTTGGCCCCCATGGAGGGGCCGTACCAGGCCACCCGGTCGCGCTCGCCGAGCGTGCCGGCCGCCTCAGCCAGTTCGGCGCGCCCCTGCCGCCAGCGTTCCAGGCGCTCCGCGGGGGCCAGACTGCGGAACTCGCCCAGTGTGAAGTCGTCGCCTGAGGTCTCACTCACCAGCGACGCCTCCATCAGCCTGCCCGCCTCCGTCGAGAACGCCTCGGGGTCGCGGATAGCGAGGGCGGCCGCCCGGTCGAAGTAGCACAGGTGACCGATCTGATCGCTCACCGACCAGCGGGGGCTGGGGGTGGGCAGGTCCCAGCCGGAATCGCCCAGAGGGGCCACGACGTCGTCGAGGCTTGCCTGCTCGTCAAGCAGATCCTCCAGCAGGTCGGCCAGGTCCACAGCTCCGTCAGTCCCTTCCCAGGAAGATACCTTCCTAGGAAGATACCTCAGAATCCTGCTGCGCGTGGTCTGAGCCTCCGAGTAGGGCCTCGGGAACATCGACCACCCGGGCCCGGAGCCATTCGCCGAGGCTCTTGGCCTGCGGGTCTTGCCGATCCGAGGCGGCCACCCCATCGCCGAGAAGGCCGTGGATCACGAAGTTGAGCGACCAGATGTTGGGGAGCCGGTGCCGATCCACCCTCAGCGGGCCGGCCTCGGGGAGCAGCTCCCGCAGCCTGCCGGTGCTCAGATAGCCGTCGAGCCATTCGAAGGCGTCCATGGAGCGGGCGAACACTCCCAGGTTGGCGTTTCCGCCCTTGTCTCCGGAGCGGGTGCCCACCACCCGGCCCAGCGGCGACGGCGACACGGGACCCCAGTCACGTTCACCGGCCGGTGGGGAGGGGGAGGAGACCGGCGCAACCGGCTCATCGGTGGGCGGCACGGGATCGACGACCGTGCGCTCGCCATCGAGGAACGTGACGTACTGAGGCACCACCGCGGCGGGCACAGTGGCGGGCCGGTAGATGCCGAAGGCCCTCGGCCGGGCCGCCGATCCGGGTGAGAACATTCCCGGGATGGTGGCCAGAGCCAGCTCGTTCATGGCGTCGGACAGCGTGCGCCCGAGGCGGTCCTCGTCATGGTCGAACACGCTGAGCCGCCACACCGCGGTGGCCTCCTCGTTGGTGGCCGGGTCGGCCTTGTCGGTTCGCACGACCCGCTCGGTGACCTTGGCATAGTCGCCGGGATCGTGGGGACAGGCCCGCCAGAAGGCGTCGTGCACTAGGGCGGCCTTGGCCTCGATGTCGAGCCCGGTGAGTCCGATGTTGATCTCGCTGCGGTAGCCGCCGAGCTCGTTGGTGGCCACCTTGAGGGTGGGCGGGGGCGGCTCACCCCGCACCGAGTCCATGAGCACCCGGTCGGGACCGGCCTGGGTGAGCCGGATGGTGTCGAAACGGGTGGTCACATCGGGCCCCAGGTAGCCGGGGGCGTCGATCTCGTAGAGAAGCTGGGCCGTGACCGTCCCGACGGTGACCGCGCCTCCGGTGCCCTCGTGCTTGCCGATCACCGAGGAGCCGTCGGACGCGATCTCGGCCCACGGGAAACCGGTGCGGGCCATGCCGGGTACCTCGGTGAAGAACGAGTAGTTGCCGCCGGTGGCCTGGGTGCCGCATTCGATCACATGCCCGGCTGCTACCGCGCCGGCCAGCGCGTCCCAGTCGTCGATCGCCCAGTCGTGGTGCCAGGCCGCGGGACCGCAGGCCACCGCGGCGTCGGTGACCCTGCCGGTCACCACGATGTCGGCGCCGCGGCGCAGGGCCTCGGCGATGCCCCACCCGCCCAAGTAGGCGTTGGCGGTGATCAGCTTGGCCGTGTCGACCATCGGCTCGCCGGTCGTGAAGGAGCGAAGCGTCACCGCGTCGGCCCCGTCCGGGTCCAGCCGCGACATGAGATCGTCCCCGGCCACGCACGCGATCCGAGGTGCCAGACGCAGGCGGTCAGCCACCTCGGCAACCGCCTCGGCACACCCTCGGGGATCCAGCCCGCCCGCGTTGGACACCACCTTGATGCCCCCGTCGAGACAGGCACCCATCACCTGCTCCATCTGCCTGACGAAGCTGCGGGCGTAGCCGCCGCCAGGGCGCCTCTCGCGGGTCCGTGCCAGGATCAGCATGGTCAGCTCGGCCAGCCAGTCACCGGTGAGGATGTCGATGGGCCCGCCCTCCACCATCTCGGCCGCAGCCGACAGGCGGTCGCCGTAGAAGCCGGAGCAGTTGGCGATCCGGATCGGCTCAGCCATCGGGGGTCCCGGCCGCCTGGAACACCAGCAGCGGGGTGCCGTTGTCGACCTGGTCTCCCGCAGCGACCAGCACTTCGGTCACCGTGCCGTCACTCGGGGCACTGACGTGGTGCTCCATCTTCATGCCCTCCATCACCACCAGGGTGCTTCCTGCGGTCACCTGCTCGCCGGGTTGGACCCGTACCTCCACGATCACGCCCGGCATGGGCGCGGCGAAGCCCCCCGTCGCCCGGCCGCCTTCCGGGGCGCCGAAGCGGGGCACGACCCTCACCGTGACCGTCTCGGAGTCGCCGGTGAGGTGCACCCGGTCGCCGTCCGCGGTGACCGCGTACCGGACCCGGCGGCCGTCCCACTCGATGTCGAGCGCTTCAGGCGACCAGGCCGCGATTCTTGCTTGAGCCTCAATCGCGTCGTCGCCGCATACGGATCGGACGACGAAGGAGCCATCGCGTTGAGGCCGGTAGGAGACGGTCACCTCCGCCGGGCCCTCGCAAGCGTCGACCGCCAGCTCCACCCGCTCGGGAGGGAGGCGGCCATGGCGCCACCCGCTGGGCATCCACCCCAACGTTCGGGCCTCGAGCCGCTCGGCGGCCTGGAGCCACATGGCGGCCGCGGACGCGGCCCGCTGGCAGTCAGCCACCGGCAGCCTGGCCCTCCGGCTCGGTTCCACTCGCTCGATGAAGTCGGTGGTGGTGTCACCGGCCAGGAAGGCCCCGGACCGCAGGACGGACGCCAGGAAGTGCCGGTTGGTGGTCACACCGGCGATGTGAAGGCGCTGGAGAGCCAACGCCAAGCGTCCGGCTGCCTCGTCCCGGGTGGGGGCATGGGCGATGACCTTGGCCAGCATCGGGTCGAAGTCGAGTCCGACGACGCTGCTGGCCTCCACGCCGCTGTCCCACCGCACGGCGGGTTCGGGCGGCGGAGTGAACGCGGCCAGGGTGCCCACCGCGGGCAGGAACCCGGCCGCAGGATCCTCGGCGTACAGCCGAGCTTCGATGGCATGGCCCACGAAAGCGACATCGGCCTGGCTGTACTCCAACGGCTCGCCCGCGGCCACTCGCAACTGCTCGCGCACCAGGTCGATGCCGGTGACCCCTTCGGTGACTGGGTGCTCCACCTGCAGGCGGGTGTTGACCTCAAGGAAGAAGAACTCGCCGGTGTCGTCGTCGAGCAGCAGTTCCACCGTGCCGGCCGAGCTGTAGCCGATCGACTTGGCCAGACGGACCGCGGCGTCGCCCATCGCGTCCCGTAGGCCGGCGTCAACCGCAGTCGACGGCGACTCCTCGATGATCTTCTGGTGGCGACGCTGGATCGAGCACTCCCGCTCACCCAGGTGGACGACGTTGCCGTGAGCATCGCCCAGTATCTGGACCTCGATGTGTCGGCACCTCGGCAGGTAGCGCTCGAGGAACACGGTGTCGTCGCCGAAGCCGCCGAGCGCCTCGCGCCGGGCTGCCTCCACCGCCGCCTCCAGGTCGGCGGGATCCGACACGAGCCGCATCCCCTTGCCGCCCCCGCCCGCGGCCGCCTTGACCATCAGTGGGAAGCCGACACCGGCAGCATCACCCGGATCCTCCGAGGACGGCAGGGTGGGCACGCCCGCTGCCGCGGCTGCGGCCTTGGCGGCCAGCTTGTCGCCCATGGTCTCGATCGCATGCGGAGCGGGCCCGACCCATACCAAGCCGGCGCCGGTCACGGCCCGGGCGAAGTCGGCGTTCTCGGCCAGGAAGCCGTAGCCGGGATGGACGGCGTCCGCGCCGGCCGAGACCGCGGCAGCCACGACCGCTTCGCCGTCGAGGTACCCGCCGGGGAGTCGCAGGGCCACATCGGCCTCGGCCACGAACGGCGCGGTTGCGTCGGCGTCGGTGAACACGGCCACGCAGCGCATGCCCATGTACCGGGCCGTGCGGAACACCCGCCGGGCGATCTCACCCCGGTTGGCCACCAGCAGCGTGCCGATGACGCTCACAGCCGGAACACCCCGTAGCCCTCGGCGCCGGTGATCGGCGTGTTGCCCACTACCGACAGGCACATGCCGAGCACGGCCCGGGTGTCGCGGGGGTCGATGATGCCGTCGTCGCTGATGGCGCCGGTGGCCCGCAGCGCCAGCGAACCCCGCTCCTGGATGGCCTCGGCCTGGGCCACGATCCGGGCGTCCTCGTCCTCGTCGAAAGGCTCGCCCTTGCGGGCCGCCCGGGCCCGGCGCACCTGCGACATCACCCCGGCGATCTGCTTGGGGCCCATCACCGCGATCTTGGCCGTGGGCCACAGCCAGGTGAAGCGGTTGCCGAAGGCCCGCCCCGACATGCCGTAGGTCCCCGCTCCGTAGGACGAGCCGATGATCACCGTCAAGTGGGGGACCGTGGAGTTGGTCACCGCGTTGATCATCTGCGAGCCCTTCTTCACCATGCCGTCGGCCTCGTAGTCCCGCCCCACCATGTAGCCGGTGATGTTCTGGAGGAACACCAGCGGCACGTCGATCTGATTGCACAACTGGATGAAGGTGGCCCCCTTCTGGGCCGAATCGGGGTAGAGCACGCCGTTGTTGGCCAGGACCCCCACCGGGTGGCCGCAGATCGACGCCCAGCCGCACACCAGCGTCGTCCCGTAGCGGGCCTTGTACTCCTCGAATCGGGAACCGTCCACCACCCGGGCGATCACCTCGCGCATGTCGAAGGGCTGGCGCAGGTCACGGCTCACCAGCCCCAGCAGCTCCTCGGGATCATGGACCGGCGGATCGACGGCCATGGTCGGGGCGGGATGGGGCTTGCGCCGATTGAGGTGCGAGACCACCTCGCGGCACATGCGGATGGCGTCCATCTCGTCCACCGCAAAGTAGTCGCCCAGACCGGACACCTCGGCGTGGAGGCGGGCGCCGCCCAGAGTCTCGTCGTCGGACTCCTCGCCGGTGGCCATCTTCACCAGCGGCGGGCCGGCCAGGAAGATCTTGGACTGGTCGGCCACCACGATGTTGTAGTCGGACAGGCCCGGCTGGTAGGCGCCCCCCGCGGTGGACGATCCGAACACGACGCACACCGTGGGTATGCGCATCTTGGACAGCTCGATCATCTCGTAGAAGAACCGGCCCGACTCCGCGAAGTGGGTGGTCTGGACCCGGCTACTGCCCCCGCCGGTGAACTCCGAGCCGCCCTCTTCGCGACCGCCGAGGCGGAGGTCTGCGCCGGCGGACTCCACGAAGCTCACATAGGGGATGCGGTTGTCGCGGGCGATCTCGAGGGCACGCATCCACTTCTTGCTGGCGTAGGGCGTCAGCGCGCCGGCCAGGACGCTGGGGTCGTTGCCCATGATCACGCACTCGGTTCCGCCGATCACGCCGACGCCGACCACCATCCCGCCGCCCATGGTGTAGTCGGAGTGGTAGGCGGCCAGCGAGCTGATCTCGAGGAACGGGCTGTTGGGGTCGATCACGTTGGCGATGCGCTCCCGGATGGGCAGCTTGCCCCGGCTGCGCAGCCGCTCCATGGCTGCGGGGCCGCCCCCGGCCTCGGCCTCGTCGAGCAGTCCCTCGATCTCGGCCAGCTGCTCCTGCACGTCGTCGCGGTTCTGGCGGAAGGTCTCGCTGCTCGCGTTCACCGCGGTCGGCAGCGCCGGCGCCAGCAGCCTCGGCATGCCGGTCGATACGCCCCCGTCGATCCTCACCGCAGAGAAACTACCGGCCCGGGGCTGGGACTCCGGCCACGCGTCCGCGCGTAGCTGCCGCCTCCTGTACCTCCGGCTGCCTGATCAACGGGTCTAGCCTTCGGGCATGGGCGTGGCGGTGCCGTTCCCCGAGACGCGGCCGGCGGGTTACGAGTGGTTCGACGGTGAGCCGACGTTCGATCCCGAACTCCATCTTCAGTTGGAGGAGCCCCACGAGGTCGTCATGCTCTCGGACCTCGGCTACGGCAACGACGAAATCACTTCCAAGGCCACGCCGGTGGCGGCCTCGTCGCCGTTCCGGATCCTCAGCGACGCGGGCGCGGCAGTCATGCTCGAAGTAGCCCGGCGGCTGCGGGCCTTCGCCCGGCCCGCCGGCAACCGGATCGAGCGGATGACCCGCAGCGGCTGCTACCGATCGCGCTGGCTGCGCGACCTGTGCACCAGCCAGGACGTGTGCAACCATCTCGAGCGCATCTACGGGACCGCCATCGCGCCCCATCCGATGCCGGTTCACCTGGGCCACATCAACTACGAGCCGTCCCGCCTTGAGGCGGCCGTCGACAAGTGGCACCACGACACCCTCCCGCTCGACTACGTCATGCCGGTGACCGATCCGGCCCGAGTGCCGGGCGGGCGGTTCGAGTACTTCCTGGGCACCAGGCACGAGGCCGCCGCGCTGGCGGCCGAGGATCGCACGCCACCGCCCGAACGGGTCGTGGCGCCCGAGTTCGGGGGACCGGGCTACGCCATCGCCCTGCACGGCGACATGGTGGTCCATCGGGCCGCTCCCCTCGACGCGCTGGCCGAGCGGATCTCCATGGTGAACGGCTACGTGGCGCTCGACACCGCAATCGACGATCAGAGCCGCACCGCCGACCTGATCATCGTCGACGACCACGAGACGCTCTGGACCGAATGGGCCAAGACGGCCGCCTGGCGGTCCAAGGGACGGCTCTCCAGCGTGATCGACAGCCTCGAGTTCACCAGCGACCGCGACGCGGTGATCGCCTCCCTGGAAGCGGCCGTGAGCGATGTGCAGCGAGCCATCGACGAGATGCGGGCCGGCGCCAGGATGACGGAGCACTACGGCGGCTGAGCCCTGGGTCCGTGTCCGCCAATACGGGTGGGGGATCGCCGCGGCGGTGCCATGATGGGCGCCATGACTGACACGGTCGACACGAGCGTGGTGGACTTCCACTTCGACGTGCTGTGCCCCTGGGCCTACCAGACGTCCAAGTGGATACGGGACGTGCGGGCCCAGAACGGGCTGGAGATCAACTGGCGCTTCTTCAGCCTGGAGGAGATCAACCGGTTCGAGGGCAAGAAGCACCCTTGGGAGCGGCCCTGGTCCTACGGCTGGTCGCTGATGCGCATCGGCGCGGTGCTGCGCCGCCAGAGCATGGACCACCTCGACGCCTGGTACGAGCGCTCGGGCCGGGCCCTTCACGAGGAGGGTCTTAGGGTGCACGATCCCGACGTGGCCCGGGTGCTCGTGGGCGAGATCGGCCTCGATCCGGCCACGGTGGACGAGGCCATCGAGGACGCCTCCACCCACGACGAGGTTCGGGCCGAGCACGACCGGGTGGTGGCCGCGGGCGGCTTCGGGGTGCCGACGCTGTTCTTCGGCGACCAGGCGCTGTTCGGTCCGGTGCTGATCGACCCGCCTACCGGTGCCGAGGCGCTGCGCCTGTGGACTGCGGTGACCGCATGGCTGGAGTTCCCCCACCTCTACGAGATCCAGCGGCCCAAGTCCCGCCGCGACGAGCAGGTCATCGCGGACGTGTTCCGCCCCTACATCGAGGCCCGCGACTGGGTGAGCATCAACCGGGGCGAGGTCATCACGTTCGACCGTTCCTAACCGCGGGCAGGAAGCCTCCGAAGTGGACCAGGACCAGATCGAGCGACTGATCGGGGCATCCGATCTCCCCAGCCTGCTCGCGGCGCTGGCCCACGCCACCGGCGACCGCGACCTTGCCCCGTCGGATCTGTGGCTCGACCCGGCCCGAGCCCTGGAGCCTGAGGATGGATGGGACCCGGACCAGCTATCCCGGGCCCGAGAGCTAACCGTCGCCGGCGTGGAGCGCGTGCAGATGTCTGGGGCCGGTGCCGGCCGCGGACCCGACGATGCTCTGGTGCCGTCCCTGATCGACTGGCTGACGGGCGCCGACCTGGACGACGGCTACCGGCGGATGCTGGCCGAGGAGCTGGCGGTGACCGGTGACCTGCGCATCCCGGAGCCGATCGCTGCACCGGACAGGCCGGCCGCTGGCCGCAGCGACCACCCGGTGGCCGTCATCGGAGCAGGGATGTCAGGCATCCTGGCCGCCCACCGGCTCAAGCAGGCCGGTGTCGACTGCGTGGTGCTCGACAAGAACAGCGATGTGGGTGGAACCTGGCTGGAGAACACCTATCCGGGCTGCCGTGTGGACGTGTTCAACCACGTGTACTCCTACTCGGGCGAGCAGCGCCCGGACTGGCCCGAGTACCACTCCAGCCAGCCGGTGCTGCTGGACTACTTCCGCGACTGCGCCCAGCGGTGGGGGATACGAGACCGGATCCGCTTCGGAGTCCGGGTCGAGTCACTGGAATGGGACGGCGGCGCCCACCGCTGGGTGATCCGTGTCGACACACCCACCGGGACCGAGGAGCTCACCGCCGGCGCGGTGGTGTCGGCGGTGGGCCAGCTCAACCAGCCACTGATGCCCGACATCGAAGGCGTCGACAGCTTCGCCGGCGAGCAGTTCCACAGCTCCGCATGGCGCCACGACATCGACTGGCGGGACCGGAGGGTGGCCGTGATCGGCACCGGCGCGAGCGCCCTGCAGTTCATCCCCCACCTGGCCGAGCGAGCCGCGCAGGTGACCGTGTTCCAGCGCACGCCGCCGTGGCTGATCCCGCGGCCGGTCTACCACGAGCCGCTGGCCGACGGTCTCCTGCGGCTGTTCGAGCTGGTGCCCGGCTACGCCCACTGGTTCCGGCTGCGGTTGTTCTGGTGCACTCACGAGGGCACGGTCGGCGCCCTGCGGCGCGACCCGGCGTGGGACGGGCCGCTCAATGAGGCGGTCAGCCCCCGCAACCACGAGACCCGCCGCCTGCTGACCCTGTATCTCGAGCATCAATTCGGCGACCGCCCCGACCTGCTGGCCAAGGTGGTGCCCGACTATCCGGTGGGCGCCAAGCGGGTGGTGCTCGACAACGGGATCTGGGCCAGCACGCTCAAGCGTCCCAACGTGGTGCTGGTGAGCGACCCGATCGAGCGCATAGAACCGGACGGTGTGCGGGGGTCGGACGGCCGGCTGCACTCGGCCGACGTGATCGTGTACGGAACCGGCTTCCGGGCCTCGGAGTTCCTGATGCCCATGCGAGTGACCGGCCGCGACGGAGCCGATCTGCACGAGGCCTGGAACGGCGACGCCCGGGCCTACAACGGCGTGTGCGTCCCCGGCTTCCCCAACCTGTTCTGCATCTACGGCCCCAACACCAACATCGTGGTGAACGGCAGCATCATCTACTTCGCCGAGTGCGCCGCCCACTACGTGGTGGAGTGCATGCGCCTGATGGCCGAGCGAGGCGCGACGGCCATGGACTGCCGGCCCGACGCCTACGAGCGCTACGCGGCACGGATGGACGAGCACAACTCGCAGATGGCGTGGGGGATATCGCCGGTCAACAGTTGGTACAAGAGCCCCAGCGGGCGGGTGGCCCAGAACTGGCCGCTGCCGCTCATCGACTACTGGCGCCAGACCCGCCGCCCCGACCCCGCCCACTTCGAACTGATCTGACCGGGGCCGAGCTGATCAACTCCGGTCAGCCGGTGTTGCGCATGCCCGCCGCCACCCCGTTGACCGTGAGCAGCAGGGTCCGCAGCAGGCGCTCATCGGTGTCGGGGCTCGCGGCCTGCTTGCCGCGATGGCGAGCTAGGAGGTCGACCTGCAGCACGTTGATCGGGTCGAGGTAGGCGTCGCGCACCGCCAGCGCGCGCCGCAGGATCGGCAGATCCTCGAGCAGGCCCCGGCCCGTGAGCGCGGTCACCTCGGCCACGGTCCGGTCGTACTCGGCGCACACCGCGTCGAAGTGGCAGTGCAGGGCGGGATCGACCAGCGTGGCCACGTAGTGGTGAGCAATGGCCAGGTCGGTCTTGAACAGCGTCATCTCCACGTTGGACACGAAGGTGCGGAAGAACTGCC